>DATDHE010000443.1:0-24385 GCA_036521695.1 Candidatus Acidiferrum sp.
TGATTCTGTTGAAAAAGTCAGGGCCGATTTTTCTGGCTTGACGAAGGGCTGCTGTGCTACCTGAGCGGCAAGGAGGAACACTGCCAATGATGGGCCAGCAGCCACGTAGCGAGCCGCTGTTTTATTACTTTCGGTTTAGAAGATCAGATCCTCGATGATCATCTCCTGAAGCGCCGCGACCGCTTCATAGATTTCGGATTTGTTCGGGAACGATTGCGAGACACCTACAGCGCGATCGGCCGCCCCTCGATTGACCCGGAAGTCCTCTTGCGCCTCTTGCTGGTGGGTTACCTGTATGGGATCACCAGTGAAAGACGCTTGATGGAAGAGGTGCGCATGCACTTAGCGTATCGTTGGTTCAGCCGCTTAGGATTCGAGCGCGAGCTTCCCGACCACTCGACTTTCTCCAAAAATCGGCATGGCCGATTTCGCGGTGTGGGCGTTTTCGTGGAAGTTTTTGAAGAGATTGTGCGACGCTGCTTGGAAGCCGGGCTGGTGGAAGGCAAGCGGCTGACCGTGGATGGGACCATGGTGATCGCTAACGCGAGTCCGCAGCGTGGGGCCAAGCCCGAACAGTTGGGTGAGATAGCTAAGGTCTCGCGCACGGTGCGAGAATATCTAGCGGATCTGGCGCAGGAAAATCCCGTGTCGGAGAACGAGGAGAGACCAGCCCTACGATCAGTCGCGGCACGCTACGTCTCTACGACAGATCCCGATGCTTGTTGGGCGAGCAAATATGGGACACGGAGCGTCCCTTCCTATTTGAACCACTATCTGATCGACAATGCCAATTGCATTATTCTCGGTGTGGAAGCGACGCAGGCACGATTTCGACAAGAAACCTTAGCGGCTCGCCGCATGCTGACACAGGTGAAAGAACGATTCGGCGTCTGTCCCGAGGGTGTGGGAGCGGATAAGGCCTACGGCAGCGGAGAGTTTTTGGCGTGGTTGCTAGAGCGAAGGATCCAGCCGTATATCCCGGTGATCGATCGACGCCACCAAACGCATCGGCGCTTCACTCGTGACCAATTTCAGTACGACCAGGTCGAAAATGTCTTTCGCTGTCCGCAAGGCCAAACACTGCGCTACCGCGGAATGGACCGCCAAGCACAAGGTCACCTTTATCAAACCGCGGAATCGCAGTGCCGAGGCTGCCCGGTAAAGAAGCGTTGCACTGGCGGCTCGACTCGGCGGATCTTCGTTCACTGGCATGAACCGGCACGGCAGAGGGCCCGAGAGTTGGCGCAAACTTCCGCGTATGCCTGCTCGAAACGTGAACGGAACAAGATCGAGGCTCTGTTCTCCGAACTCAAGTTGCGTGTCGGACTTCGTCGCGTACGTTTGCGGCGGCTCTGGAATGTCTCTGAGCAGTTCTATTTGGCGGCCACAGCCCAAAATCTTAAGCGGCTAGTTCGGTTCCTGGCACAACGAGACTCCGTGCCAATTCCATGTTCCACCTAACTAAAGGAGAAACGGAAATGCCTGAGGCCAGCCACTAAATCAGGAAGGAGAATCAGGCGTTATCAGCACCTGGGGATTCCTGTTCCGCACTTTTTTCAAGACAATCATGTTACTTTTGACAACTAGACACTGCTTTACGCTCGGCATACGTTTTCACACACACGACCTGCCCAGCCAAACCCCAGTTTGGTGCTTCTCTTCCCAACTGGCAATTGTCCGAGCACTTCGCGGCTAGGGGCGACCTAGATGCGAAAAATACGAGTGGTGCTTGCCGATGATCATTTAGGGCTTCTAGAAGTAGTCCGAAGCCTGCTGAAAAGAGACGTGGATATTGTGCGGTGCGTGGATAATGGCGAATCTCTGATCGAGGCTGCAATGGAACTGCATCCGGATGTCATTGTCACCGACATTTCCATGCCGAGACTCAGCGGTCTAGAGGCTGTTGACCGACTGCGCGAATCTGGTTGCTCGTCGAAGGTCGTATTCCTGACAGCGCATAGCGACTCTGATTTCATTCATGCGGCTCTTAAAACTGGTGCACTTGCATACGTCCTCAAAACTTCAATTGCCGCCGACCTCTTGTTCGCCATCCAAGAAGCTCTCGCGGGACGTGTTTTCGTCTCCGCCTAGGAATAAAGTGGGCGCCGCACAACCCGCGGACAAGACTTGGGTAGACACTCTCAGTCAAAGCGCAATCCTGCGAGCAACCGAAGGACCTCGTCAACCCGCTGCCGCCATCCGCACGCGTTCACTGTTCGGAGATTCTGATGCGAGCAACGCTCGTTCGGCTTTCGAAACGGTAAACTGCGAAAAGCCGCAGTCCAAGCAGACTAAAACCTTCGGAAATAGCATGACACCGGATTTGTCCACATTTTTGAGACCGCCGAGGTGGACGACCATCTCTGCGGGAAATTCCACCTGGTTGTCTGAAGCGCATGCGGGACAAGACATAAACCCTCCCCCACGTTCTGAAAGGAATGACTGGACACGGCTATAACCAATCGTTGCAAACAGTATAAGCAATCAAACAGCATCTGACTGTGAAAAATTGAACATTTCTTTGGTGTGTAATTGTCTCCAGATTTCCGAGAAACTCCGTCATCGAAGAAGTATAGTATTACTTCACATCTCCGGTAATCAAACTTATCGGGACTTGAGAAGAATTATTATCGCGGGCCGCGCAGCACCAGACAATTGGCGACCATGGAGGAGTCATGAACTCCAGCCAGGCAGAACGCTTTCAGTGGATCGCTCTTACAGTGGTAGGGCTAGTGGCTGGGTTGGCTCTTGCCCTCCCTCTCGGCGTGCCTATTTTCGCTATTGCTGGCGCGATGGTCGGCACTCCCATTGTTCTGAGTATCGTGGGATTAAGTCTTGGGACGGCCCAGTGGCCGATTATCCGTCGGCACCTGTCGTCGTCTTGGTGGTGGGTGGTCGCCAGTGCGGTGGGTATGGCACTGGGATTAACCGCCGGGGTCATTCTTGTTGAGCAGGTCGGCCGGGCCATTATTGGAGGCCCTGTCAACTTTCGAATGCTCGGGGTGGCCGAACGGGCCGCGAGTTTTGCAACCATCGGAGTGATGGCTGGCGGATCGCTCGGACTTGCGCAATGGCTCGTTCTGCGCCGCCGCGCACACAAATGCAAACGCTGGATCCGAGTGAATGCCTGGAGTCTCGGTGCGGGCCTCTCGTGCAGCTCCTTTCTGGCAGATGCCCTCGTGGCTAGGCCTGGGTCGTTGGCAAACGCCGTCATCTTGCTCGTCATCGGCAGTGCCGTCGCCGGTGCATTCACTGCGAAGGCGCTCGTCGAAATCTTTCCTCCCAGCGTTCAACATATTTCCGCCGCCGGACGATAGCCGTTCGTCGACCACGAAACAATTCATCTGCGAGCCGGGTCTGCTCTGTGAAACGGGCTACAAGGGATCCGCTTACAACCCCTCGCACGCATATGACGCCGTCACCGGAGTGGAATCGGACCTAAGATCAGTTTGGCAGATATCCCTTAGGCGTATAATCCTTGATCAGCACGGCAGGAGGTGCCGACATGGCCAAAACCAAACAATTTACAATCGCGGTTGACAATCAACCGGGTGCAGTCGCAGGAATCGCGAAAACACTTGGGAATGCCAAGGTGAATATTCTCTCTCTCTTGGGAACTGCCCAGGGCACGGCGGGGACAGTTCAGCTCGTCGTCAACGATGCCAGGCGCGCCAAGAAAGCCCTTGACGGGGCCCGGATCGCCTACGCGGAAACTCCCGCGGAACAATACGATCTGCCTAACAAGCCGGGTGCGCTGGCGCAATACCTCGAGAAGCTCGCAGCGAAAGGTGTCAATCTGAATTCCATCCACGCCACTGCCGCGAAGGGCAGCAAAAAGGCCGTCGTGGTCTACGCTGTGGAAGCTGCCGCACGAGCCGCCACCGCGTAGGAGCATTTCTTTCTTTCCCATGAGGTTCCGCCTCGCGCCGAACAGGCCGACCTACTTGCTCTTGCGCCTTTAGCTGCTTGAGGAAAACGCCGCCGACAACGCACTCCACGGCTGAAGGCACGTGGAAACCTCTGGCACTGATGCAGGTGGAGTGACTCAATCTTCCTTCCGGCCCGAAACAGCTTAGAGGCAAAGGTATCAAGTGGGGTACTTAGACGAGATGTAGTTTTGCAGGTGCTCGATAGTTTCTTCCTGCTCTGAGACAACCCACTTCACCAGGTCACCGATTGAAACAACTCCGAGCACCTTCTCGTTTTCCACAATCGGAAGATGACGTATGCGGTTTCTCGTCATGAGATGCATACACTCATCCACGGCTTGGTCAAGGGTCACGAAAATCACGGGGCTTGTCATGATCTCCTTGACCAGGGTCGTCCTTGAAGATCTGCCCTTGAGGATGACCTTCCGGGCGTAATCGCGCTCAGAGACGATGCCCACAAGCTTGCCGTCCGAAATCACGAGCAAGGCCCCCACTGCCTTGTCGGCCATTCTTTCAATGGCCTCGTAAACGGTTTGATCTGGCGTGACAAACCAGACTTCGTTCCCTTTGCGTTTCACAACCGAGTCAACCGTGCCACTTGTTTTGATCATCGTCTGCCCCCCGGATGAGAGAGTTTGCGTCCGCAGCTGCATTTGTGGAAGGGCCCCGCCCAGAAGGTTATTGCAGGAAAGTACGCTCATGGACGGCCGGAAGTCAACATCGTATGAGTCCTATCCGTATCCAGTATCCACAAACTCTGCGCTCCGGAAAGTTGCGCGAAATCACTCTAGATGATCTCGACCAGGAACGGCGGCCAAGAAGTCCGTCACGCTATCCAGGTCCCGATAACGCCGTTGCCGGAGAAGTGGATTAAATTTCACGTCAGAAAGCCGGGAAACTTGCGCCCTTCGACCGTCAACACAAGAAGCATTTCCGCGATCAGGGAAACAATTGCTCAAAAGAGAGCAGGGAAGAGGTCCACGGAGTATGAGCGAGAGTTTCGCGTGAAGTGAAACTTGCTGACTCCAGTAGACTCCAATTGGAACTTGGCGGAAGCTGCAACGTCATCATTCGCCGCGAGTTGGGAGTTGAAGGTTTGAGTTCGACTCCCGCACGCTTCCGCCATATCTCTCTGATCTGTCGGAAGTTGCAAAAAAAACGAGGCGCAAAAGGCAGCAATAAGGGATTTTGGGTGCGGTTCTTGAGCCAATTCATGCGGCGGCACGGACGGTAGCCGCAACCTGCAATCTCGACGTTCATCTGCAATTGTCGGAAGTTCATTGTCGTAGTCCGGCAGGGAACCTCGATGTCCTCCGTCTCCGTACCGGGCCAACTTTCGAGTAGCCGACAAGGACTAAGCCGGTGGCGCGGCAGACGCTTCGCGTGCTAGACCGCGCGAGCCATGCCTCAACTTAACGTTTTGATCACGTTTTCGACTTTCGCCCCATCATGGCAACTGCCGTAAATTGTGCAGCTTACAAGGCGAGAGCTCAATCAATCCCCATAGCCCCGCATCTGCCGCAATCGCCAGCGGCTTCCTCCTAGTCTCCTTATCGGAAACGCCTCGCGTGTATTTCTTGCCTTCCAGAACATTGCTTGCCCGAGGCGTTTCCGATCAAGGCTAGCGACCATCCAGAAGTTATCACCTGGAGGATCGAAACAAAATGCCGAGGGCGGGCACCCCTACGGTATGGCCATCACACGTTGGCTTATCGCTCAAACGCATTAGCTTAGGGAATGGCTGAGTGAAATTGTGCAGCACTACTTCAAATAGGTACCAAAAAGCGTAATGACATCATCCCCGGCCTCGCCCGCTGAAGTCGTTCCGCGCGGCATGTGGTTGCATGGGTGGATCCGAATACCGATCAGGAGCTCCTGATTAACGCGATTCATTAATGCGCCGAGAATGCTTGTGTCGAGCAAGGATAACCTGGAAACTCGGGCTAGCGCGCCGCAGCATTGCTCTGCAATACGAATTTCTCCATCGCGTTCGCGAAGCCTTCGTTTTCGCTGGAAGTCGTTACATACGTAGCAGATTTCTGCACCTCGTCGCTGGCATTTCCCATGGCAATGCTGATGATGCTCTTTTTGAACATCAGGACGTCGTTAGGCATGTCACCAATTGTGGCAATCGCTTCCAGGGGAATTTTCAGCAGGCTGGACATCGCCAGCACGACTTCGCCTTTGTTTGCTTGGGGGTGGGTCACGTCCAGATAATATGGCTGCGACCGAGCCGCCGACGCGTTCGTGCCGCAGGCCTCCTGAACTTCTTTCTCGCAGCTCTTCACGGCTTCTAGGTCGTCACTGACGCCGACAACCTTCGCAACGCGCTCCGTCAGACCATCGATGCTCGAAACAATCGTTGGCGCAAATTTGACCGTCCACTGTTCACGAGCCACGTGGGGCGCATTCACGTCGCGTACGTACCACTCTTTGTCGGTATACACCCAGGCATCAAGATTGCGGTGCTGAATCAACTTGATGGCTTGAGAAACGACGTCTGCTGGCAAGAAATTTTGGCGGATTACTGTTGTCAAATCCGGCTGAGTTACGACCCCGCCATTGAACGCCGCCAACGGCTCGTTGAGTTTCAGCGGGTCCACCAGCATCGCCATTCCGCGCGGTGGCCGCCCGCTCGTAACAACAAACTGTACGTTCGCCTCCCGCAGACGAAAAACCATCTCGACAGCGCGCGGAGTTAGCACTTTTTCCTTTGTTACAAGCGTGCCGTCCACGTCGGCGATCACCAGCCGAATGGACACCAACGCCCGTCCTACTTCTGCTGCCGTCATGCTTGCCTCCTGAAATCTCCTGCGTGCCGAGCGTTACTGTTCCTGGTAATTCCACAGCAATCCGCCGTCCACGAACATCGTTGTGCCGGTCACGTAATTCGATTCGTCGGACGCCAGGAACACCGCCAAGGATGCGACATCTTCAGGCTTACCCAGCCGTCTGAGAGGAATGTTTTTGAGCAGAGCTTCTAATTCTACCGGATCGTTTAGTAAGTTCTTGTTGATCGGCGTTTCGATGGCCCCGGGCGCGATCGAGTTGATTGTAATTCCGAGCGGTGCCAATTCTATCGAAAGATTGCGTGTTACCATTTTCACCCCTCCCTTGCTCGCGCAGTATGAAGTAAAATGAGGAAAGGGAAGTTCCTCGTGAACCGAACTGATGTTGATAATCTTTCCACCGGCATTTGCCCGCATCTGATGCTTGACAAATGCCTGGGTGATGAAAAACATGCCTTTCAAGTTGACGTTCATCACGAAATCGTATTCGGCCTCGGTTACCTCCCAAAAACTCGCGCGCTTCTCGACCCCTGCGTTGTTCACCAGTATGTCAATTTTACCGAGCCGTGTGGCGGTTTCCTCGACGAATCGCAGGCCGTCAGAAAGTTTTGAAATGTCAGCTTGAACGGCGACCACTTTGGATCCGGTAGAGCGCAATCCTTCGACGACCTGTTCAGTGCCAGTTTTGTCTGAAAGATAGCAGATTGCTACCGCCGCCCCTTCCATCGCGAAGCGCTGGGCGATCCCCAGCCCTATTCCTTGGTTGCCTCCAGTAATTGCGGCCACTTTTCCATCGAGTCGCTTTGTCATAGGTCCTCCAAGTCGACTGGAGAGTTCGAGTACCTATTTTGCCGTGTGATCGGATCTGGCAAAGTTCTGGATTTTGTATTGCGAGTCATAAATACCTTGCTCTGACATCTTTGCTGAGGTGTAGACACGGAGTTTTTGCCGCATCCGCCGTACTTCGAACGATTATCCTGCAACGTCCGTGCCAAACGGCACAAATCTATACACATCGTGCCGCGCCTAAAACTGGCAAAACTGACAGTGCGCCTGAAAGTCGTCTAAGTTTCGCAGAATGGCTCCCGCAGTTTAGGCTAAGCCAAATGCAATTGGACGCGACATGGGATTAGGAAGGTGCAGTTGGACCCGGAGCTGTGGTGTACGCGGGAGTGCGAGAGCCAAGGTCGAAGGTCGCAATCCCACCCCGAAGGTTATATCCATCGCAGTAAATCCGTGGCTTGCGATGCTAAGATTACCCGCATGAAATCGTCGATCCTTACGGTTGCATCGGCGTTCTCCGTCATGCTCGGTTCCCTGGCTCCTTTATCCGCACGAGCGCCTTCCCAGAAGCAACAACCTGAGCTCGTCAACGACCGCCAGCAACTAATCCGTGAAGGAAAACTCCCGGGTAGGATGGGAGGGCGTCGCCAGATTCTTCAGACTTCGCAGGATTCGCTTAATGCTGGGGTCATAGAGGGAAACGTACCCAAGTTCATGAGTGAAGGGCAGGAGGCCCGCGGCTATTTCGCCAAGAGAATCCAGATTGCGGACGCGCCCGAAAGCAAAGCTACAGCCAAAAGTGCAGCGACGATTTGCCTGATGGGAGCCCCCACCTCGGCAAAAGGCGAAGCGCCAGATGTCCGCGTAGGGGTTGTCGTCCTTCCACCCCTAGTTATGGAACAAAACGGATCACTGACGGGGTTCAGCATCGAGCTCTGGTATGCGATTGCCAAACGGCTCAAAGTAGAGACGAGCTATCAGATCATGCCTGACGGAAACGCTCTGGAAGAGGCTATGCGTTCCAAGAGCGCCGACCTCACCCCCACGTTCTCCATAACGTCGGCACGTGATGGGGTATTCGATTTTTCGTATCCAGCATTCGAAGCAGGCCTTCAAATCATGGAGAGAGAGACTGGCCCAACGGTGAGGACCGCAACTCCCCTAAAGGACATGCTCCGTCTGCTATTTTCGCGAACTACCGTTGAATGGTTCGCCGTAGCCCTGCTGCTAGTCCTACTCCCGGCTCACTTGGTCTGGTTGCTTGAACGTCGGCGCCAAGACGGCATCATTTCGAATCGGAACTACTTCTCGGGCATCCTTGAGGCAGGTTTCTGGGGGCTATCGGCTCTCACGTCGCAGGCGGAGGGCATGCCGCGCCAATGGGTAGCACGCGCTCTCTCAATTTTCTGGATGTTCGCTGGCGTGGTTTTCGTTGCGTCCTACACCGCTCAGCTAACGACAAGCTTAACCGTCGAGCGGATTCTTGGGTCCATCGAGGGGCCGAGCGATTTGCCCGGTAAGCAAGTTGGTATGCTCGAATGGATCAAATCAAGAGTCGGGGTGAGCCCATGCGCAATCTGAAAGAAAAGGCTCTTCTTGAATTTAAGACGTTTCTGGGGATCTTCCTATACCTTTGGGTTGTATTTGCGTTGCTTGCCATCCATGAGAGCATCATCCGGGCACAGCACAATTTGGACTTCACTGCTCACAGTCTTGCAATTATCAATGCATTCGTCCTTGCAAAGGTTCTGCTGGTAGGTGAGCATCTGCATCTGGGCGCCGGGTTCAAAGAAAAGCCCCTGGTCTACCCAGTTTTGTACAAATCTCTCATCTTTTCCATTTTTCTGACCGGCTTTCACGTCGCAGAGAGAATGATTGTCGGTATGATGCGTGGCAAAACGTTTGCTGAGAGCTTTTCTGCGATCGGTGGCGGACGTCTGGAGGCTATCCTCTCCATTGGCGCGCTAACGTTTGTCATGTTGATACCGTTTTTTGCATTTAGAGAGTTAGGGCGAATGATCGGTGAGGAGAAGCTGCGTGCTCTTATTTATGGACGAAGGACTAAAGTCGGAGTCGAAACGCCCCGATCAACAGGACCTGAGACGGAGGAAGACAAGCCCTTGGCGAAATGAACCAAGGACTTTGTCCCTTGAAGGCGAGAGCTACAAGTGCTCGGTGCCAGCCCATCTGCAGCCACGATCCCATTTGGTTCAAGAAAAAGTAAGTGCATTTCAGACGCGCATTCGCGCGCTCATGGTGTGCCCGAAGAAGGCTGCGACTTAGGCCCCACCCAGTCTGGGTCTTTCAAATTCCAGCCGCCGCCAAGCGCTTTGTAAAGTTGAACGATGACAGTGCGCCGATTGAGTTCCGTCTGAGCCAAAGCGATCTGAGCGGGAAAGAGTTGTTGCTGTGCCTCGAGAACTTCGTAATAGCTGGATTTACCAGCAACGAAACGTTGGAGGGATATTTTGACGGACTCCTGGGATGCTTGGACAGCCTCGTCCTGCTTCTCGCGAATGGCATCGTATTTCTGGCGCGAAATGAGCGCGTCTGAAACATCCTGGAATGCGTTCAGAGCTGTCTGCTCGTACTGCAACTTGGATTGTTCCCAAAAGGCTACGGCTTGGCGCTTTTGAGCTCTGAGAGCGCCGCCTTGGAAGATGGGACCAGCAACGTTACCCGCAACGCTCCAGACGTTTGTCTGTCCGGAGGACAGAGAGGAGAGTGGGGAACTGGCCCGTCCGAGCAGGGCGGTAAGACCAATTTGGGGGAAAAAATTCGCCTGGGAGACCCCCACTTGCGCATTGGCAGACCGCAGCGACTGCTCGGCCTGAAGCACATCGGGGCGGCGCTCCAAAAGAGCGGAGGGCAGTCCCGCAGGGACCTCAGGTGGAACGATCTCATCGAGCAGCTTCGCGGTGTGCGCGATCTCGCTAGGGTTGTTGCCCAGGAGCACACTGAGCTGGTCTTCCGCCAGCGCGATCTCCCGCTCTATTTCAGGAATGGTTGCGGCTGCGGTGGCCAGAGACGCCGCAGCACGGGACGTATCCAGCGCTGAAGAAACCCCGCCTTTGAGACGCTCCGTGAAAAGATTGAGAGTCTGAGTGTACGAATTCGTCGTTTGCCTTGCGATGTCAAGTTGAAGCTCCAACCCAAGGATCAAAAAGTAGGCTTGCGCGACATCACTCACCAGAGTGAGCATGACTCCCCGCCGAGCTTCCTCCGTTGCTAGATATTGGGCACGGGCAGACTCATTCATGCGGCGGAGCCGACCCCAGACGTCTGCTTCCCAGGCAACGCTCGCCGCTGCCAAAAAAGCGCCTCGCGTGTTCCCTCCGTTCGGAGCGACAGTCCCCACGAACTCATTTTTTCCATCGCTGCTGCTCACGGAGTAATTGACGAAGGGGAAGTATTGCGCCCGGGCCTGTGCAGCGACCTGCCGGGACTGCTCAACGCGTGTCACGGCCACACGCAAGTCGTAGTTGTTTGCAAGCGCAGTCTGCACGAGCTCCCTGAGCCGTGCGTCCTTAAAAACTTCCCACCAGGGCAGGTCGGCGAATGACGCCTGCTGCGCCGCAACTTGAGCACCACGGTAGTCGGTTGGCGCATTCACCGCAGGGCGTTTGTAGTTGGGGCCAACCGCGCACCCGGATACGACCAGGGACATGGCAAGAGTCAGGGCAAGTAGCTGGTACGCGGAGTTGGTCTCCCCGCTCCAGAACACTTTGTGCCTGGTTGGGAGAATGGGGGACCCATTCTCTTCGCTGGAATTGGTGTTTGTCAAAGTCGTGTTTTCAGTTGGCATCTGGGAATATTCGTTTCCTGACATTGAACCTGCTAGTCTCCCGGTTCCGGAGTCGGCGTCGCGAGCGGCGCTTTCACTTGCTTCTCCCCGGCGCCGCCAAGTCGCTCAATCACGTAAAACAATGCAGGAATAATAAAGATTGCTAGAAAACTGGACGCTAGCATGCCGCCGATAACAGCCGTGCCCATTACCTGCCTTGATGCAGCGCCAGCGCCGGTTGCTCTCCAAAGAGGCACGCAGCCAAGGATAAAGGCGAAGGACGTCATCAGAATAGGCCGCAGACGGAGTCTTGCGCCTACCAGGGCCGCTTCTGCCAGTGGTCTGCCTTTTTCGTATTCCAACTTCGCAAATTCCACGATCAGGATCGCGTTTTTGGCCGCAAGGCCAATCAGCATAATCAGCCCAATTTGCGCGTAGACGTTGTCCTCCAGTGCCAAGCTGGTGTAGTCCTGAAAGACTAGAAGGCCAATGATCCGACGCCCGAAAAGGATTCCAAATGCGCCACACACCGCGACGGGCGTGCTCAGCAGCACGCTGAAGGGGAGAGTCCAACTTTCGTACAGAGCTGCCAGGATGAGGAATACAAAGAGGATGGAGAATCCAAAAATCACAGCGGGCGGCACGCCTTGCTGCGCCTTCTGCTCCTGAAAGGACATGCCCATATAGTCAAAGCCCATCCCCGGCGGCATGGTTTGGGCGAAGACTTCTTCAAGCGCCTTCATGCCCTGTTCGGAACTAAAGCCAGGCTTTGTGATGCCGTTGATTTGCACGCATGGGTACATGTTGTAATGCATGGTGAACTCTGGACCGAGTCGAGGCTCGATCGAAGTGACCGTGGAGAGCGGGACCATCTGACCCGAAATGTTACGGACGTAGAACCGGCCCACATTTTCGGCCTGCGTCCTAAAGTCGCCTTCGGCCTGAACGTAAACCTGCCAAACCCGTCCAAAGCGGTTAAAGAAATTGATAAATGCGCCTCCCATAAAGGCCTGTAAGGTCTGATAAAGATCGCTGAGAGGCACGCCCTGCTTCAGCACCTTGTCGCGGTCCACGTTGGCGGAGAGTTGGGGAACCATCGGAAGAGCGGTGGTAAATAATGAGGAAAATTCCGGACGTTTCTCGGCCGCGGCCATAAACTTCAGCTGGTTCTCTCTGAGAAAGACGGGGCCACTTGCGGATCGGTCTTCCAGGATGAAGGTGGCGCCGCCGGCGGCGCCCACACCCGGGATTGCTGGAGGCGGAAAGGCAACTGTGGTGCCTTGAGAGATTTCACGAAGTGCAACGTTCAAGTGGATCTTGATGGCCCAGTATTGCTCATCGGGGGCCTTGCGTTCCTTCCACTCCTTGAGAGTCACCCAAAAGAAAGCGCTATAGGTATTTTGCACGCCGCTCAACATGTTGTAGCCAACTACGGTCGTCACATGATCGACTCCAGGCGATTTCATTAAGATGTCTTCGACCTTTGCTGCGGCTGCGCTGGTACGCTGCAGCGAAGAAGCATCGGGCAGTTGTAGAGCGACGAACAGGTAACCCTGATCTTCTTCGGGTAGGAAACTGGAGGGGAGCTTTTTGCCGAAGAAGCCAGCTAGAACAACAAAAACGAGCAGCATGACGACCGTTAAGCCTAGCCTGCGAATCAACACCGAGCACACGTTGACATAGCCCTCGGTTGCGCGGCCAAAAACCCTGTTGAACCCCGCGAAGAACTTCCCCAGTGGGCCGCGCGATTCTTTCTTTGGCCGCAGCAACAGGGCGCCAAGCGCAGGACTTAGCGTCAGGGCATTGAAGGCCGAGATGATGACCGACACTGCGATCGTCACAGCGAACTGTTGATAGAGACGTCCCGTGATGCCAGGGATGAAAGCCGTCGGAATGAATACCGCTGACAGTACGATAGCGATTCCGATCACGGGTCCTGAGACTTCCTCCATGGCTTTGAAGGCCGCATCCTTCGGAGACAGCCCATGCTCAATGTGTTGTTCAATGGCCTCAACCACCACGATTGCGTCGTCCACCACCAAACCGATTGCCAGGACAAGGCCGAACAGCGAGAGGGTATTGATTGAGAAGCCGAGCAGCGGAAAGATTAGGAAAGTACCCACAAGAGATACTGGCACGGCTAGGAGCGGAATCAACGTAGCCCGCCAGCCTTGAAGGAAGAGGTACACCACAATGATAACGAGGACGAGGGCCTCGATGAGGGTGTGAATGATTTCAGTTATACCCTCGGTGACTGGAAGCGTTGTGTCCAGAGCAATCGCATAGTCGAGGCCCGGAGGGAATTGTTTCTTAGCTGCCGCCATAAGGTCTTTGGCGCCTTGGGCAGCTTGGATGGCGTTGGATCCAGGAAGTTGGTAAATGGCCACGACTGCAGCCGGCTTGCCATCCAACCGGCCTTGCAGATTGTAAACCTGAGTCCCAAGGTCAACTCGGGCCACATCTTTCAGCCGCACGAAAGAGCCGTCCGCGTTTGCGCGGACGACGATTTGGCCGAACTCTTCCGCCGAAACCAAGCGGCTTTGCGCAATGACCGCGTATGTGAAGGCTTGCCCCGGGGGCACCGGCTCGCCACCGACCTGTCCGGCGGGATTCACGTTGTTTTGTACTCTGACGGCGTTGATAATCTCTGGAACAGTGATTTGTAGTTTGGCCAGCTGGTTCGGGTTCACCCAAAGACGCATAGCGTATTGGCCGGCGCCAAAAATCGTGACGCTGGCGAGTCCATAAGAGCGAGTGAGCGGGCTGAGAAGATTTATGTAAGCGTAGTTCGCCAGAAACTGAGAGTCGTACTGCCCTGTCGGCGAGTAGAGGTCGAACAGCATCAGCGGGGCGGAAGTGGACTTCTGTACGGTGACACCTTGGGTGTTCACTTCATTCGGAAGTTGGGAAGCCGCCTGCGACTGGCGCATCTGAGCGAGAATCAGGTCGGTGTTAGGATCGGTCTTTATGTCGAAATCCACCGTCAGCTTCATTTGTCCGTTGTTGGCATTCAGCGAGTACATGTATTCCATGTTGTCCACGCCGCTCATCTGCTGCTCGATGGGGGTAGCAACGGATTGATCCAAAGTGGTCGCGTCCGCACCGGGGTAGGTAGCCGTTATTTGGATTTGTGGATCGGCAATGTTCGGAAACTGCGCCGTCGGTAAGCTCAAGATGGCGACCGCGCCAACGATGACCATGACGATCGAAATCACCATGGACATCACGGGATGGTTGATAAAGAATTTGGCCATATGAATGCCAGTTACAGCTTGGCGCTACCAGACGTCTCCGGAGGCAGAGAACTAGATTGGTAAGGTTTGGGTTTCACTTCGGTGCCTTCCTGCACTTTTTGCACGCCCTCTGCCACAACTCGTTCGCCCTGCTTGAGACCTTCGTCGACAATCCACATCTCGCCGCTCTTCTGTCCCATTTTGACGGGCTGGATTCTTACCTTATTATCGCTACCCACCAAAGCCACGAGAAAGCCTCCTTGTAGCTCGCTCACGGAGCGTTGCGGAACCAGCAATGCATTTTTTTGAATTCTTACCACCGTGCTGATTCTGCCGAAGCCTCCAGGGCGAAGAACACGATTGGGATTTGAGAACTGGACTTGAACTAGAATAGCTCCCGTCCGCACATCTATCTGGCGATCAAGGGCGTGGAACTCTCCTTTGAGTGGGTAGATAGATCCATCCGCCAGCCGCAGCTGCCATTCGAGCTTTCGGAGTCGCGCGTCCTCGCTGATGTCCTGGTTCCCAATCAACTTCATTGCGTTGAGATATTCCTGCTCGCTGATTGTCAAATTCGCCAGGATGGGGTCTAGCGTAGAAACGGATGTCAACGGCGCGCCCTGCGGACCAACCAGATCTCCGACTTGTGCGTTGGAGATGGCTGCCACGCCATCGATCGGCGAGATGATGCTCGTGAAACTAAGATTCAACTGGGCTTTTTCTACCGATGCTTGAGCTCCATCGATCGAAGCTTGAGCTCCCTCTACTTGCGCCTTCGCCGCCAGATTGGCTTGCACGGCGTCATCCAGCTCCTGTTGGCTAATGGCGCTCTCCTTGGCAAGTGGCGTGTAGCGCGTCACGTCTATCTCTGTTTTGCCCAACCTCGCTTTGGCCGCTGCAAGAGTCGCTTTTGCCTTCTCTAGATCCCCTTTGGCTTCGTCGAGAGTAGCCTGAAAGGGCCTTGGATCTACCTGGAACATTGGTGCGCCGGTCCGAACATAGGCACCGTTGATGTAGTTTTGTTTAAGCAAAAGTCCCGTCACCTGGGCACGAATCTGGGCGTTTACAAGTCCATCTAACGTGGCTACCCAGTCTTTGGTGATCGGCACATCCTTTTGCAATACTTCTACGACTTCAACGTCCGGAGGGCCCGCCGGAGGCAGACCCATCTTTCCACACCCAGCTGAATGCATCGTGCCGATGGCGAGCAGGAATGTGACAATTTTCTTTTGCTTATTTTGCATAACACGTGCTCCCGAGAGGCGTGAGGCGCTCAACCCAGAAGTTCTGTTGCTTCCAAATCTCAAAGAACCTGAAATCTGGCGCAAAAATGCGGACGTCATTTGATCGAAACGCTCAACCGGGGCGATGCTACGAATTTAATCAAACGACGAATACTGTCAAAAATGCCAGGTGCTGGGCGCTGCCATCGACGGCGTTTCTGTCATTTCTGACAATGGCCGTGTTGTTGTGACGAAGTCTACAATTTCGTTTGGCAGGCGGAAATACGAGCACCGGCCGCGCTGTATTTGTTATGCCGAAGCGCATCCTTCACAGGAAGAAAACACGACATGAAAGTGTTAGCGGTCGCATCTTGAGAACGTTTGATGAAACCGACTATAGCGACCTACGGCTCGCAAAGCGAGGGTCGATATTGTTTGTTTCAGTCAAGGCTACAGAAGTCCTGCCGATGATTTCAAGGCGGGCCAGCGCGCTGAAACAGGCTGCCCAAAACCTCATGGTAAAGGTCCTCTTAATCTGTGGTAGTGATCCCAACAACATCGTGGTGCAGACGGGCAGCTTGATTGCATCCGCTTGCATAGGTCGCGCTCAGAACCGGTTGACGATTCTAAGTTCGCCGACGGCCGGGACTGACGAAAGACTTGGCGCGAGTGACACCGAAGCCCCTACCAAAAGAATTCCGACGGCGAGTGGGTGGTGATGAGGTGATGAATTGGTTGGCAACGGACAAGACTGTGAGCAAGATCGCGTAAATGAGCCACGCCTATTGAAAGTTACGCCATAACAGTCTGGATCTCTTTCAGAGGCTTATCGCCTCTTCCTTGCTGTCATTTTTGACAGTAGCCAAGAAAAAACAACATCCGTAGGATGAACTCGCTGGAAGACGGGCCTGTCTTTGCTCCGCTCTCCTGGCTGAATCGCCGCGGCATCTGATTCTCCGAGGTGAGATTTTGAAAAACGGACTGCCGGATTGCCCAGTACTGCCCGTACCCCCTGGAATTCTCAGCGATCGGATAACGCTGGATCTGATGCTCCTTCAGATTGCAGCAAGATTTAGGGCAAAGGTAGTTCGAGCGCCTCGGATCTCCAAGCAGGCCTTATCTTGCTTCGAACCTAGTATCTAGGAGATGCGATGAAAGCCACACAATTGCTTCACAACTTGGGGCAGAGCATTTGGCTCGACAATATCACTCGCGATTTGCTTCGCAGCGGAACGCTCGATCGCTATGTCGCCGAGCTGTCGGTGACGGGACTTACTTCCAACCCTACAATCTTTGACAACGCCATCAAAAATAGCGCGGCCTACGACAGCTCGATTCGGGAAAAGCTTGAGAAAGGCTTGTCAGGCGAGAAATTGTTCTTCGAATTGGCGATGGAAGATCTCACCGCTGCTGCCGATTTGTTTCGGCCAATTTACGATCGGACAAGCGGTGTGGATGGCTGGGTGTCGCTCGAAGTCTCACCCCTCCTGGCTTACGACACAGCCAGCACACTTGCTGCCGCCAAAGATCTGCACGCCAGGGCTGCGAGGCCCAATCTATTTATCAAAATACCCGGCACCAAAGAGGGTCTGCCAGCCATTGAAGAGGCGATCTTTGCAGGTGTGCCTATTAATGTGACGCTCTTGTTTTCACGTGAGCATTACCTCGCGGCTGCTGAGGCGTTCCTGCGCGGAATAGAGCGGCGCATTGAAGCGGGACTTAAGCCCAATGTCGGCTCCGTTGCATCCGTGTTTGTCAGCCGATGGGACGGCGCAGTGAAAGGTAAAGTCCCCGCCGAACTCAGCAATCGCCTCGGCATTGCTATCGCTGAACGCACATACAAGGCCTGCCGCGAACTGTTGGGCTCCGCGCGCTGGCAGCGTGTCTACAATGCCGGAGCCTACCCACAAAGACTATTGTGGGCCAGCACAGGCACCAAAGATCCTTCAGCGTCCGACATCCTGTATGTAAAGGCCCTCGCTGCACCTTTCACAGTGAATACAATGCCCGAGGCTACTTTGAAAGCATTAGCGAATCACACGGAACTCGGATCGATCTTGGCGGCAGACGGCGGGGACTGCGAAGCAGTTTTAGCGCAGTTTGCCAAGGAGGGCATAGACGTCGACGCCTTGGCTGCTCGCCTTCAAGACGAAGGTGCGAAGTCATTCGTCAATTCCTGGAATGAGTTGATGGCTGTGACTTCGTCCAAGACCGACGTGCTCAAGAAGGCCGCAAGCCATTGAATGTTGCGAGGCGACCCGCATCAGAAATCGAATAGAGAACTACGGAGTTCACTTGAATCAAGGTCATCCCATAAACGTGCTTGTCGTTGATGTTGGAGGGACCAACGTCAAGGTTCTTGCTACCGGGCAAAAGGAGCCCCGAAAGTTCCCGTCGGGACCGAAAATGACGCCCAAGCAGATGGTTTTTGGTGTCAAGCAAATTACCAGTGATTGGAAGTATGACGTCGTATCGATTGGCTACCCGGGCTTGGTTCAAAAGGGTAAGCCCGCCGTTGAACCGTATAACTTGGGACGCGCGTGGGTTGGGTTTGATTACAAAGCGGCCTTCAGGCGTCCGGTGAAAATCATAAACGATGCAGCCATGCAGGCCCTTGGAAGTTACAGAAAGGGACTGATGCTCTTTCTGGGTTTTGGGACCGGTCTGGGCGCTGCCCTAGTCGATCAAGGCATTGTGGTGCCCATGGAACTTGGTCACCTGTCTTACAAGAATGGAACTTATGAGGACTACCTCGGCATCCGCGGATTGAAGCGTTTGGGCAAAAGAAAATGGAAACGCAGCGTGGCTTACGGGGTGGCCAGGCTGTTCGATGCTTTCCATCCTGACGACGTGGTTCTTGGGGGAGGTAACGTCAAGAAACTTGAGCAACTCCCTCGCGGTTGCAGAAGAGGGGACAACGCTAACGCGTTTCTGGGCGGCTTTCGCCTATGGGAAGACGCAAATAATGGTTGGCCCACGACTCGCGAGAAGCGCCGAACTAAATAGCCATCGGGAAACAGAAGGAGCACGAGTATGGCAACAGGCTCAACACCAGTCACCAAACGCCAGGGTACGGAACCCCTGACCCAACGCAAAGCATGGAAGGCTCTCCAAGCTCACCACACCAGAGTCAAAGAGTTGCATCTCCGTCAACTTTTTGGAGATGACCCCCAGCGCGGCGAGCGCATGACAGCGGAGGCCGCCGGACTGTTCTTGGATTACTCGAAGAATCGGATCACCGACGAGACGCTCAAGCTCCTCATCCAACTGTCAGAGGAATCCGGCCTTCGAGACCGGATCGAGGCCATGTTCCGCGGGGACAAAATCAATATCACGGAAAATCGAGCCGTCCTTCACGTAGCTCTCCGTGCCCCCAAGGGAGCATCCATTGTCGTTGACGGAACAAACGTAGTACCCGAAGTGCATGCTGTACTCGACAAAATGGCGGACTTCTCCAATCGCGTCCGAAGCGGTAGCTGGCTGGGCTACACGGGCAGGCGCATTCGCAACATCATCAACATCGGCATCGGCGGCTCCGACCTCGGACCTGTGATGGCCTACGAGGCGCTTAAGCATTACAGCGATCGGTCTTTAACGTTTCGTTTTGTCTCCAACATCGATGGCACAGACTTCGCCGAGGCCGTTCACGACCTGAATCCATCGGAGACCCTTTTCATTGTTTCCTCGAAGACCTTTACCACCCTCGAGACGATGACAAACGCCCATACGGCTCGTGCTTGGTCCCTCGGTGGTCTTGACGGCGACGAAAAGTCAGTCGCTAAACATTTTGTCGCGGTTTCAACAAACGCTTCGGAAGTCTCCAAGTTCGGAATCGATACAGCGAACATGTTTGGTTTTTGGGATTGGGTCGGCGGCCGATATTCCATGGACTCGGCGATCGGGCTTTCAACGATGTTAGCCGTTGGCCCGGACAACTTCCGCTCCATGCTGGACGGTTTTCACGAGATGGATGAGCACTTCCGCACCGCCCCGCCCGAACAAAACCTGCCGGTGCTTATGGGATTGTTGGGAATCTGGTACAACGATTTCTTTGGCGCGCAGACCGTTGCTGTATTTCCCTACGAACAGTACCTCAAGCGATTCCCCGCTTACTTACAGCAGCTGACCATGGAGAGCAACGGTAAACATGTCTCGCTGAATGGGATTGAGGTCGACTACCAGACTGGTCCGATTTATTGGGGTGAGCCAGGAACCAACGGACAGCACTCTTTCTACCAATTGATCCATCAAGGAACCAGGCTGATCCCTTGCGATTTTATTGCGTTCGCGCAATCGCTAAATCCGATCGGCAGGCACCACGATATGCTCCTCGCAAATGTCTGCGCGCAGACGGAGGCACTGGCGTTTGGCAAGACGCCGGAGCAGGTGAAGGCAGAGGGAACTCCCGATTGGCTCGTGCCTCACCGGGTCTTCGAGGGTAACCGTCCGTCAAACACAATCCTTGCAGAAAAGCTTACGCCTGCATTACTCGGAAAACTTGTTGCATTGTATGAGCACTCCGTCTTTACCCAGGGAACCATCTGGGACATCGACTCGTTCGATCAATGGGGAGTCGAGCTCGGCAAGGTCTTGGCCCAGCGCATCATCCCGGAAATTGAAAGCAAATCAGAACCTAAGCTGGCACATGACAGTTCCACGAACAACGTGATCCGGCGCTACCGGAAAATGAAGGAGTCTTCCCATGACTCGCGGATATAACCAGCCTCTGTACATCCTGCCCTTCGACCATCGCGGCTCGTTTGAGACCAAAATGTTCGGTTGGGAAGGTGTACTCACCCCGGATCAGACAGCCCAAATCGCTGCCGCTAAGCGGGTGATCTATGACGGCTTCATCTCCGCTATCGCCAACGGCGTCGCTAAGGAAAAAGCCGGCATTCTCGTGGACGAACAGTTCGGTGCCGCAATCCTTCACGACGCGAAGGCGCGTGGCTTTGCGACGGCATGCCCGGCCGAGAAGAGCGGTCAAGAAGAGTTCGATTTCGAATACGGTGATGATTTTTCCGCGCATATCGAATCATTCCAACCGACCTTTTGCAAGGTTTTGGTGCGCTACAACCCGGAAGGTGACCAAGCGCTGAATCGCCGCCAGTCGGAGCGCCTCAAACGACTATCGGATTACCTCCACGGCAGTAATCAGAGCTTGTTTATGTTCGAGTTGCTGGTGCCGCCGGAAAAATTTCAGCTCGATGAATTCAAAGGCGACAAGAAGGCTTACGACCTCGGTCTTCGTCCTTCACTGATGGTGCAAACAATCCAGGAACTTCAGGAGGCCCAGATTGAGCCTGACGTGTGGAAGATTGAGGGACTCGATCGCCGCGAAGACTGCGCAAGTGTTGTATCTGCAGCCCGCCGGGAAGGCCGTGACGAGGTCGGCTGCATCATCCTCGGCCGTGGTGAGGACGATAAGAAAGTGCGCGAATGGTTGGCGACGGCGGCTTCGGTTCCGGGATTTGTGGGCTTTGCCGTGGGCAGGACCGATTTTTGGGAGCCGCTTGTGGGCTGGTTGGCCAAAAAAATTACGCGGGAAGACGCCGTCGCCGAAGTGGCTCGTCGCTACCGCGAGTTTGTGGACATTTTCGAAAGGGCGCATGCCACGAAGGCTCACGCGGCGTGAGGAACCCAGTATGCAACAAGGCGTCGTCAAGCTGGCTCCATCTATCCTCGCCGCTGATTTCGCCTGTTTGGGTGAGCAGGTGATCGCGGCGGAAAAAGCTGGGGCTGATCGGATCCATATCGATGTCATGGATGGACATTTCGTGCCCAACATCTCAATGGGAGCACCGGTCGTGCAGTCACTGCGCCGCGTGACGCGACTCCCGCTGGAGACGCACCTGATGATTTCAGACCCTGACAATTTCTTAGAGGAGTTTTCTGATGCGGGCTCCGACTCGTTTCTCGTTCACTGGGAGGGCAACAACAATCTGCATCGCACCGTGCAACGCGTCAAAGCCCTGGGCAAGCGCGCCGGCGTGGTCATCAATCCGGCGACTCCGGCGGCAGTACTCGAAGAGATCTTGCAGGAACTGGACCTAGTGTTGGTGATGACCGTCAACCCCGGCTTCGGGCACCAACGATTTTTGCACTCAACCCTGCCCAAGATCCGTCGAGTCCGAGAAATGATCGCGCAGATCAAACCAGACTGCGACTTAGAACTGGACGGCGGCATTGATTCCGCAACCGCTCGATTGGGCGTAGAAGCAGGAGCCAACGTTTTGGTGGCGGGATCGGCAATTTTCGGTGAATGCCAAGGAGTGACTGCGGCAATGGATCGACTCCGAGCCAGCGTCGATCACGAGATACACAGTCAGCGAGATTAGCAATCGATAACAGAAAAGGCGGTGATTTATGCAACTTGGAATGGTCGGTCTTGGAAGAATGGGAGCAAACATGGTTCGGCGGCTACTCAAAGCCGGCCACAACTGCGTGGTCTTCGACATGTCGCCGAAGGCTGTGAAAGAGCTCGTTGCGGAAAAGGCGGTGGGTGCTTCGTCACTACTGGAGTTCGTCAAGAAACTCGAAAGGCCACGTGCCATTTGGTTGATGGTGCCGGCGGCAGTCGTGGACAAAACCATTGCGGACATCCTGCCCCACTTAGAGGCAGACGATATCCTGATTGATGGTGGGAATTCCTGTTACGTGGATGACATTCGCCGTGCCAAAGAACTCGCACCCAAGAAGATCCACTACGTGGATGTCGGTACGAGTGGTGGGGTGTGGGGCTTGGAGCGCGGTTACTGCATGATGATTGGCGGGGAAACTCAAGTCGTCCAACACCTCGATCCCGTCTTCGCTACCCTCGCACCCGGTGTCGGCGACATTCAACGCACTCCGGGGCGCGAAAAAGCCGATGGGACGTCCGAGCAGGGTTACCTGCATTGCGGACCAAACGGCGCCGGCCATTTTGTGAAGATGGTTCACAACGGCATTGAGTATGGAATCATGGCTTCCTATGCCGAGGGATTGGGCATCCTCCGTTCCGCCAACGTCGGGAAGCATACTCACGAAATCGACGCCGAGACGACGCCTTTGCGTAACCCAGAACACTACCAGTACGACCTCCATTTGGCAGACATCGCCGAAGTGTGGCGTCGCGGCAGTGTCATTGCGTCCTGGCTGCTCGATTTGACGGCCTCCGCGCTCATTGAGGACCCTGCCCTCGCTAAGTTCGCCGGACGCGTCTCCGACTCAGGCGAAGGCCGGTGGACAATCAATGCGGCCATCGACGAAGCTGTGCCTGCGCATGTACTGACTGCGGCGCTTTACGAGCGATTCAGTTCTCGAGGCGAAGCCGATTTTGCGAATAAGCTCCTGTCGGCGATGCGTTATGAATTCGGCGGTCATCTCGAGAAAGCTACCACCAAAGGCCACGCTGCTTGAAGGAGATGACCATGGGAAATCTCAATTCGGACGCTCTTGTCTTCTTCGGTGCCACCGGCGATCTGGCGTACAAGAAAATTTTTCCGGCGCTACAAGCCATGATTAAACGTGGCCACCTCAATATACCCGTCATCGGTATTGCGAAAGCTGGTTGGAACGTCGATCAACTTCGAGCTCGAGCAAAGGATAGCCTTGAGAAACACGGGGGACTCGACTCCGCAGCTTTCGAAAAGCTGAGCCGTCTGCTGCGCTATGTTGACGGTGACTACGCGGATCCGGTGACCTTCCAGGCTCTGCGCAAAGAACTGAAAGAATCTCAGCACCCAGCACACTATCTGGCGATTCCGCCCGCACTCTTCGGACCGGTCGTCGAGCATCTTGAAACCTCCGGCTGCGCAAAGGGCGCCCGCGTCATCGTCGAAAAACCTTTTGGGAGTGATCTTGAGTCGGCAAGGAGCCTGAACCAAATCCTTCTTGGCACCTTCGATGAGAAGGATGTCTTTCGCATCGACCATTATCTTGGGAAACGACCTGTACATAACATGGTTATATTTCGATTCGCCAACGCCTTCATGGAGTCGTTCTGGAACCGCAATCACATTGAGAGTATCCAGATCACCATGGCGGAAAATTTCGGCGTCCAGGGTCGCGGCGCCTTTTATGATCAGACCGGTACCATCCGCGATGTGATCCAGAATCATCTTTTTCAGGTCCTCTGCAACCTGGCCATGGAACCTCCCGTCAGGACAGACAGCGAATCCATTCGCGACGAGAAGGTTAAGGTCCTAAAAGCCATCCCTCCACTGGAAGATAAAGACCTTGTCCGCGGTCAGTTCCGAGGCTATCGAAAGGAGAAGGGAGTGGCGCAGGACTCAAAAGTTGAGACGTTTGCCGCTCTTCGGCTCTACGTCAATTCGTGGCGTTGGAAAGGGGTCCCTTTCTTCATTCGAGCAGGGAAGTCCCTTCCAGTAACCTGCACAGAGGTAGTCGCCCGATTGCGTTTGCCTCCTACGGTGATACGTGAGAGCGCTTTGATACAAAACCACTTGCGGTTCCGTATCAGCCCGGAAGTGGCCATCGCCCTGGGCATGACAGTAATGGCTCCTGGGGAGGAGATGATAGGCCAATCAGTCGAGATGCTGGCAAGTCGTCACCCCCAGCCGGATGAGATGGATGCATACGAACGAGTACTGGGAGACGCGATGACCGGCGATGCCACATTGTTTGCCCGTCAGGATTACGTGGA
>DATDHE010000444.1:0-4408 GCA_036521695.1 Candidatus Acidiferrum sp.
GTGCGATTCGCGGACGACATCGTGGTTGGATTTGACAGCAAAGCGGATGCTGATCAGTTCCGGGCAGAACTTACCGAACGAATGAGGAAGTTCAATCTGGAACTGCATCCCGAGAAGACGCGACTTCTGGAGTTTGGTCCGTACGCGATCGACCAATGACAGTGGCGCGGAGAAGGGAAACCGGAGACGTTCAACTTTCTTGGCTTTACGCATATCTGCGTGAAGAAGAGGAGCAATGGACGGTTCACGGTGTTGCGTCAAACGATCCGCATAAGGTTGCAGGCGAAGCTGAACGAGGTGAAAGCCGAACTTCAGCGTCGTATGCACGAACCCATCCCCGAACAAGGCAAGTGGTTGCAAGCAGTGGTGCGTGGACACGCCCGCTACTACGGAGTGCCCATGAATCAACCGGCGCTGTTTCTCTTTCGGTTCCAGGTGGGATGGCTCTGGCATCGCGCGTTGTCGCGACGCAGCCAGAATGGCCGCATCCTTTGGGACCGCATGCGGCGTCTCATCACTCGCTGGCTGCCTTTGCCTACCGTCTGTCATCCCTATCCTCTACGCCGCATGGGCGTCCTCGCCTAAGGCAAGAGCCGGATGCGGTAGTGCCGCCTGTCCGGATCCGTGGAGGGGGTTGTGAGCGATCATGATCCCTACTCCAACTCCGATTTTGTCTAGCTTCCAGATTGCGCGGTTTGGGCGGCGATGTTGCCGCGAAGGCCGAGGGCGTCGGCCTCTTCGCGCATGGCGGAGATGCAAAAGCCGATGTGTTCTTCGAGCGGGATGCCGAGTTCTTCGGCGCCTTTGCGAACATCTTCACGGCTCACGCCTTTGGCGAAGGCTTTGTCTTTCAGGCGGCGCTTCACGGAGACCACTTCGAGATCGAGAATACTTTTCGACGGGCGGACGTACGAGCACGCGGTGAGAAATCCAGCGAGCTCGTCGCACGCGAAAAGTGTGTGCTCGAGAGGCGATTGGCGCTTGACTCCGGAATAATCCGCGTGCGAGAGGATGGCGCGGACGATTTCTTCGGGATACCCGCGCTTGCGAAGAATTCTCGCACCTTCCGCGGGATGGCCGTCGTCAGCAGCGTGCTCGTTGTTGGGCCAGCGCTCGTAATCGAAGTCGTGAAGCAGCGCGGCGAGGCTCCAAACGTCTTCGTCAGCACCATGCTTGCGCGCGTAAGCGCGGACGCAGGCTTCGACGGCCAGCATGTGCTTGCGCAGGCTCTCCGATTCGGTGAATTCGCACAGTAGCTTCCAGGCATCGTCGCGTGTAGGCATGCGTTTCTCCCAGTGGCGGAGCCAGTAGTGTATCGCAGGAGCGGTGCTGGACAACTCCTCGCAGAGTACGCCGGTAATGTATGCATCGATGGACATCACGGAGGAGGTCGTGAGGTTGTATGACCAGACGTATCCCGTAAAGGGCGGGGTTGGAGCGTCAGATCCGAAAAATGTGACGAAGCCGATCGCGAAACCGTCAGAGCGGTAGAGAGCGGATTGCGGTTCAGCGCGACGGTGCTCAGGCTTTCGTCTTCCGCAGGCGTTCATCGAGGTAGCCCTTCCAAATTTCCGGCAACGCGTCGACTTGCAGGGCGCGGCGCAGAGAAGCGACGTCTTAATCATTAAATCTTTTTGCGATGTAGAGACGGGTGATTTCCGAGACAGGGACAACCTTTGGATCGCGAGCAATTCGTTTGATTTAGTTTGATTTCATCGCTGGCGCCGACTTCCCCTTCTCGGGTGACCGAAAAGTAGAAACCGCCGCGGCCGCTGGCGAGGAATCGTTTCACCATGTCGTCGGATTGAAATCGCACGCCTAGCTTGTAACAAGGAAGGCGCGGCTGAGTCACAACCACCTCCGCGGAGCCGACGGAGAAACGGTCGCCGAGATGGACTTCGCTTTCCAGCAAACCCTCGGTGGTGAAGTGTTCTCCGAAGATCGCAGTCGGCAGATCCCGGCCGGGCAATTCTTTTTCAAGTAATTGTAGTGTGCGATTGGATAGCAGTAGACGGCCTTTTGCGCGCCGCCGTGGACGGTAAGGTCCGCCTGGCGGTCGCCGTCTAAATTCAGGGTACGCAAACGCACGCGTCCTGCAACAAAAGGTCTTGCTGGTCGCCAATTTCGGCGCAAGCTATGTCTATCGCCTCGGTTACTCTGTCTGGAGTGTGGCGTGCCAAATATTCTTTCAGCGCGTCGCTGAACAAACGGCTCCGTGACCTCTTTGTGCGCCTTGCAAGGCGCTCCGCACTTTCAAACACATCATCAGGAATGGGAATCGCCGTCTTCATACCAAAAGTGTAACCGTACTATGTGAGGGTTCAAGTCACCGTTAGCGTGAAGGAAATTTGGGAGCGCGATCGGAGCACGCCAGATAGGAACGCTTACTTGGGTTTGAGATGAGGAGTTCGAGTTCGTCGAGGGAACGCGGCCAGTCTTCGCGGAGGAGGCGGGAGAGGGCGCGGTCGGCAAGGAGTTTGCCGCTGGTTTGGCAGGTGGGGCAATAGTTGGTTTCGTTGGAAGCGTAACGGATGCGCTGGACTTTGGTGCCGCAGCGCGGACAGGGTAGTTTGTAGCGGCCGTGAACGGCCATTCCTTCGCGGAACGCGGTTACTTTTTCAGGGAATTTACTGGCGGCTTCGGCGCGCAAATGATTGGTCCAGCGCGTGAGGCTGGAGCGGATGGCTTCGAAGAGGCGCTTGATTTCGGGTACGGTAAGTTTTTGCGTAAGCGCGAGAGGCGAGAGCTTGGCTTCCCACAGGATCTCGTCGGAGTAGGCGTTGCCGATGCCGCTGAAGAGGCGAGGATCTGTCAGAGCGCGCTTGAGAGTGTGGTTGGCGGAGAGAAGCGCGGCGGCAAACCGCTCAGGAGTGGCGTTGAGGACTTCGAGGCCGCCAGGATCGAGAGAACGGAGGCCATCTTCACCGAGGACGACGTGGAGAGAGGCGCGTTTTTGTGAGCCTGCTTCGGTCCAGAGAAGGGCGCCGTTGGAGAAATCGAAGGCGGCTAAACCCCGAGGCGGGGAAATTTTGGGGCGGGCCGCGCCAGGAGCCGTGGCACGCCAGTGAAGGCGGCCGGCGATCATCAGGTGAAGGACTAGCCAGAGGTCGTCTTCGAGGCCGATGCAGATACGTTTTCCAAGGCGGCGAAGTTGGAGGGCTTTTTTGCCAGAGGCGCTGGTGACGGGAGGAGTAGCGGTGCGTAGGACGAAGGGACTTACGATTCGGACGGCTTCAAGGGTTTGGCCGATTATGCGGGTTTCGAGAGCTTCGATGTAGACAGTGATGTCGGGGAGTTCGGGCATGCGGTCCCTTACGGGGATGTTTCAAAATGGAGCTCGGACAATCGTACAACGACCAAGGCGTCCTTGTGGCGATGGCGGCCCAAAGGGAATGGTGGTTCGCGGAAGAGAGTACAATAGATTGTGGAGCTGGGAAAGAATCCGAGGGAGACTGGGGGAGACTGGCCGGACGGACAGCGAAGGTTTTTCGTAGAGATGTGATGGGAAGAACTGCATATACAAAAATAGTTCAAAAATACTCTTGACAGAAAATAGCCACTCGCACGATACTCCCGTCGCGCCAGTTTTCTGCCTTCCCCTGAACGACGTTCCGGGGTTCCCCCCACTATCCGCACGCCGCACAAAGTCAGCGAGGAGTACCGGTGTCTGTGCAAATAGAAAAAGAAACGATGAATTCGTTCGAAATGGATAGGGAAGTCATTCGCTGTAAGACATGTGGTCTCGTCCAATACCGGACGCGCACGGGAAACTGCCGTCGATGTGTGCGCGCCTTGCCTCAGCGTTTGGAGTTCCTGATACCTCCACCGGCACCTCCGGAGGAAGCAGCCGCTGAGCCCACGTCCGAAAAGTTCGCCAACCAGCAGACGGTCGAGAATATCGGCCAGCGCATTCGCCAATTGCGCGAATCGCGCGCGATGACCCAGAGCCAGCTCCAGTCGCGCTCGAAGGTCTCGCGGTCTTACTTGTCCCGCATCGAGAGCGGCCAGATGACGCCGAGCCTCGGCACGCTGGAGAAAATCTCCGAGGCGCTGAATGTGGGCTTGAACCGCTTCTTTATTCCGGAATCCGACGGCGAAGCGCTGCTCGAGGATCCGTTCATCCAGGGATTGCGGCCGTTCCTGAGGCAGTTGGATTGGGAACAATGGCAGTCCATTCTGAAGAGGCTGCAGGCGATTAGCGATCACGTCCATGCAGTGCCGGTTACTCTCCGCCCTATCGGTAATCCGGCGCGGATGCCGCAGCCCGCGCCGGCAAACGGCAACGGACACAACGGACATATCGGTGCCGGCCATTCGAATGGGCATGCGATCACGCATTCCCATGGGCAGCCGCAGGGCTATGTGTTGCGGCGACCTGGCACGGGACCGGTATTTCAACGGCCTGTAG
>DATDHE010000445.1:0-3137 GCA_036521695.1 Candidatus Acidiferrum sp.
ACTGCATCTTTCGGATAGGGACGCGACTCGGCCTGGGCCAGCATCGGCTCGGTGGCGATGCGAAATCCAGCCACCGCTGCTGCGGCAACCGCGGAGATTTGCAGAAAAGAGCGACGAGAACGGCTGGCGGAATTTTCTTCCACTGGCATTGTTCACCTCATGTGCGCCGCTCGCGGTATCACGAACGGACTGCACTGAAGCTATCACGATCCTGGTTCCGTGTGTTTTCTAATTGCATTCATTTTCTCGTGGACAGGATTTCGCGCGCGCCGACCGGGCTCAGGGACCTCACCGGAATACGTAGAAGAAAAAGAGAAAACCGCCGGGATGCGAAGCCGAAATGCGCGCTAAAATACTTGTGTTCAATGATTTAGCGCTCATCGCGCCTTGCATGAAGCGGCTGTTTCACAGCACCCCAGAAGCGCAAGAAACTGTAATAAGTACTATTGACTGCGGCCCTCGAGAGAAATACCTTGGTTTTTGCTGGACCCGGCCAAGTAAGGAAACCCACAAGCTGCGAGGTCAGGCATGGCCATTGATACCGCGGTAACCACCGTCAGTATACCTGTAGGAAAAGCTTTAGAAGAGCGATGGGAGAAACTACGAACCCACCGGCGCATCGTTTCACGCGTGAAATTTCAAGTCGAATGGGAAGAGGGCGCCCAACGGCAGAAAGCTAACGGCGTCACCGTCGACGTAAGCAAATCCGGATGTCTTGCGGTTGTCGGGGCTGGACTTCCGCTGCGTAAGCGCGTCCGCCTGATCCATTCGACGAGCGGGCGAATCGCAGAGGCGCACGTTGTTTGGCGAGACCATGAGGCCTGGGACGTGGGCTTGGAACTGGTCAAGCCGGACTCATCCTTCTGGGGCGTCAAGTTCTAGTTTGCTGATCGCCCGAAAGCAACGATACCCGCGCGAGCCAGTGGACTCCCGGGTCTAACTTAGAAACGGACCGGCTTCAGAACGCCAGGGCGCCTTGAGATCGAGCGTCCTCACTTCAATTGGGCCATTTTTCCTTCGGCAAGCTTTTCTGAATGGTTTCTAGATTCTGGAACCCGTCTTTGATAACGGTTTGCCTGACGTTGTCCTTGGTGACCAGCACGGGGCTTAAAAGGATCGCTTGAACAGTCCTGCTTCCGTTGCCAACCGAGACAGCATTCTTGACGGGCCTACCACCCGCCAAACTCACGGCAGCTTCCGCGGCCGTTCTGGCCTGTAGTCCGATTGGTTTATAGACCGTCATGGTCTGCGTGCCATCCAATATCCGGATGATGGCGGCGAGATCCGCATCCTGACCAGATACTAGAACTTTGCCGGCGAGTTTGTGTTCCTCCAGAGCTTGAATCGCCCCTCCGGCAGTTCCGTCATTCGAAGCGACGACCGCAGTGAGATTGCCTTTCGTCGAATCAATGGCTTGGGACATGATGGCATATGCTTGGGCCGGGTCCCAATCCTTGGCCCAGCCGTCACTGATGATTCTTACCTCGCCGCGGTCCACCAAAGGCTTTAGGACTCGCAACTGTCCGTCGCGTAAGACTTTGGCGTTGCTGTCCGCCGGTGACCCGCCGATCAAAACGTAATTTCCCTTGGGGGCCAGCCGAGCGAGCGTGGAGGCCTGCAGTTCGCCAATCACCTCGGCATTGCTGCCGACAAAGAAGTCGACATCGCTATTGCGCACCAGGCGCTCGTAGCAGAGCACCGGGACGTGGCGGGCTTTTGCCGCGTTTACGATGCGGGCGGCCTTGTCCGTGTCGTGCGGCACCAGTACGAGGACTTTCGCGCCGGAATCCACTAGCTTTTGAGATTGCTGCAATTGCAAATCATCGTCACCTTCGGCGGTTTCCACGAGTACTTCGGCTCCGAGTTCTTTCGCGCGCTTTTGGAAGGTGTCGAGATCCGTTTGCCAGCGCTCGACCTTCAGAGAGTCCATCAAGTAGCCGATTTTGAGCGGCGTGTCCTGGGCCGAAGCAGGTTGCCCTTTGCGGAGGTAGGTGACCAAGGCCAGAAGCGCAATCATCGATAAGGAGAGCAGGAATCGACACCGCAAAAGCTGCATTTTTTTCACCGCCAGATACTTAAGACCGTAGCACCGGCCAGCCAGCGCCACAATCGGATTGCTGCTGCGAGCGGACCAAGAGTAAAGATGCGACCAGACAGCAATGACTTGCTGCGGGCCAGACTCTCACCACGATCGCGCCAAACGGCTGACCGGTTTCGCGACAGGGCATCCCGGTAGCGGTCAGGTAGTGGGCTCCCAGAAACCCCATGCCCCGGCTAAAGGCTTACGCGGCAAGCACTTCGCAGCGGTCGGCCGGTGGCCTTTGGCTTGCTCCGCTCGAAGGATGTAGACATTCTACATGCCAGGGATGTAGAACTCCTACATGCTGAGGTCAACATGAGTCCGCGCTACCAGAACCGCATCGAGCTGCTGCAAGGGACGCTCGATCTGCTTATTCTCGAAACCCTCGGATGGGGGCCGCAGCACGGCTACGGCATCAGCCAGGCAATCCGCACAAACTCGGGCGACATGCTGCAGGTGGATACCGGTTCGCTCTATCCGGCGCTGCACAGGCTGGAGCGGCAGAAATGGATCAGCGCGGACTGGAAGGTTTCAGAAAACAGACAGCGCGTCAGAGTCTATCGCCTGACCGCCAAGGGCAAAACGCAACTCAAATCGGAGCGCTCGCGCTGGGCGCAGGTCTCGGATGCCATCGCGGGCGTGCTTAATCCCGGGAAGAGAGAGAGTGAAGCGTGACGTTTTCCTTTTGGCATCGTCAAAAACGTGAAAGCGAGTTGGCGGAAGAACTCCAAAGCCATCTGCAAATGGCCGCAGAGGATCGCGTGGGCCGCGGCGAAACACCGGAGCAGGCCCGCCGCGCCGCGCGTCGGGAGCTGGGCAACCTGGGTTTGATCAAGGAGGTCACGCGCGAAATGTGGGGCTGGGCTTCGGTCGAGCGGTTTTTGCAAGACTTGCGATACGGCTTGCGCATGCTTGCCAAATCACCAGGATTTGCGGCCGTGGCGATTCTTACGCTGGCGCTTGGCATCGGCGCGAACACGGCGCTGTTTTCCGTAGTGAACGGCGTATTGCTCAATCCTTTGCCCTACGCGCATCCCGAGCAGCTCGTCTGGCTGGC
>DATDHE010000446.1:0-39715 GCA_036521695.1 Candidatus Acidiferrum sp.
GTCAGCGCTTCCGCGCAGATGCCGAATAGCGCACCGTCAGGCTCGAATCCTTGTGTGGCTGTATTTCTTCACGGCTTCGGAGGCTTTGCTTTTTGGCTGGCTGGGGAAGAATTTCGGACGGTTCCATAGATTCAAACCCTATGAATTCGCGGCAAACAAGTTTCTCCTTCCGAATATTTCGCCGTGGTATTTCCTCCTCACGTCTTTCATGTGGCCCCCAGAACCGAAAAGAAAGGTCATGGCCGATCTTCTTACGTCCGACGATCACTTGTACCGGGGACAGGTCGTTGGGCACGAAGTGGACACAGACGGAAATCTTCGAGGAATACTGATTAGCGAATCTCTAAGATTTGACCGGCGTTCCTACCTCCAGGACAAGGATTCGGGAAAGACGGCGGATCCCGATGACTATTGGAAGAAAGTCCCCGGAAAAAACTTATTCATTTTTGCGGATAAACTGTCGACGCTGAATTTGAGTTACCTGCCGCCGGCTTCAACCATCCCGGAAATTCTGCAACAATTATTGAAAAAACTGAAAATCGATGCACAGGTTTCCGTGGAAAGTTCGCAGGCTCCCCATTCGAATGAGTAGCCTGCGGCTGCCCGCCCTACCCAGCCGGAATGCATGCACGGCGTTTTCTTGACCCTGTGCTTAGCGGTCGACTACACTAATAAATTCGATACCTGTCGCTCAGACGGCCTGACGGTCGCTTTGTGTCTGCGGGAAGAACCGGCCGCAACTACTTAAGTGTGGGGCCGCGCAACTAAAGGGGGATTGCTTTGCCAAAGCGCACATTTCAACCGCGGAAACGACGCCGCGCGAAGACGCACGGATTCCGCGCGCGCATGAAGACAGTAGGCGGCCGCAGGGTTCTGGCGGCACGCCGCAAGAAGGGACGCCATCACCTCACGCCCTAGTAGCTCCGGGCGCATGGACTTTCCGCGCGAGGCGCGGCTGGTGCGGCGCGGCGATTTTGATGCCGTGTACCGCTCCGGGAAGCGCCGATCCAGTTCCCACTTCACAGCTTTTTTTCGCGCTAACCAATTGCCGGTGAGCCGCTTCGGTTTCAGCATTAAAAAGGCGCTGGGCGGGGCGGTGGTGCGCAATCGCATCCGGCGGCGAATTCGAGAGATCGTGCGTTGCCATCGCATGGAAATACCCGCGGGATGGGACATCGTGATTCATCCGAAGAGCAGCGTGGCGCGGGTGGAGTTGGTGGCGTTGACGGCAGATTTGGCGCGGTTGATGAAGAGCGCGTGAATACACTGATGAGCATGAGTGGCGAAAACAGCGTGAGAGAAGAGGACCGCCTGAAGTCTGTCCCACCGTCGGCTGAGAAGCAAGCCGCGGCAGTGAAAGCGGCGCTGGCGGCGCTGCGTATTTATAAGGTGTACTTGTCGGTTTTGTTTGCGGGGAGCTGCCGGTTCGAACCGACGTGCTCGACGTACACGTATGAGGCGATCGAGCGGTTTGGAGTGATGCGGGGGTCGTGGATGGGGTTGAAGCGGTTGCTGCGGTGTCATCCTTTGTCGCGGAAGTTTGGCTACGACCCGGTACCAGAAAAAACAGAAGCGACCGCAGTACGGGTCGGTGAAATTGGGCAAGACGCTGGCCGATCCGGTGTTACTTCCAGAGAGGCTCATTCGTGAGCGAGCCGCAAAAGAAAAAAGAACTTTCTTCAGAGAAGCGCATTCTGATCGCGTCGATCCTTTCGATGGCGGTCATTTTGTTGTGGGCCAAGTTTTTCGCGCCGAAGCCGCCCGCGAATTTGCCGCAGGCGAATAAGCCGGCGATTACGACTCCGGCGGTGACAAATCCAGCTGCGACATCGCCCTCCTCTGCTCCTTCGACTTCCGCAAGTAAATCTAACGCGCAAACTCCCGCGGGAATCGCTGCAGGAATTGCACCTTCCAACGCGGCAGCGATGCCGCCAAAGGCGGATGCCGCGGAGCGCACGATTGTCGTGGAAAACGCGCTCTACCGCGTGGAGATTTCGAACCGCGGCGGGGTGGTGAAAAGCTGGCAGCTGAAGAAGTACATGGACGATTCGAAACCGCAGCGCGTACTAGATGTCGTACATGCGGAAGCAGCGGCGCAGGTGGGCGGATGGCCATTCGCCGTGGTGCTCGACGATCCGCAGCTTGAGGCCCAGGCGAACTCCGCGCTGTTCGTGGCTGCTGTTGCCGAGCCGAGCGCCCGTGCGGGAGACGCGACGGCCAGCTACGAGGGTCTCCCTGCCAATCCACTGCCGGCCCCCTCTGACCTGAAGTTCGTTTGGAGCGATGGACACCTGGAAGTTAGGAAGATTTTTCAATTTGATCATTCCTATGTGGTGCGCGTGGAGACGGCCGTCAAGTTCAACGGGACGCCGATCAAAGCAGGACTGGCGTGGCTGGGAGGATTCGGCGATCCGACGGTGCAGAATCCTGTGCCGGTGGATACAACGTTTACGTTTTACAACGAAGGCGGCAAGCTCACGGACCTGCCTTACAAAAAGCTTGAGGGGCCGGAGAAATGGGGCCCAGGCGTTTGGATGGGCGGCAAGGACTTCGCGGGAATCGAGGATCGTTATTTTGCGGCCGCATTTCTCCCGGCAAATGGAGTTGCTTCCGGTTCTGTGGAAACACGCTACTGGAAAGTGATGCGCACCGTCCAGAAGGACGGAAAAGACGAGCAAGAACCGGTTTCGGAAGTGGCTGCGGCGACGTCATCGCAGCCGCTGGCGTTGCGCGTATACATTGGGCCGAAAGACTACGATGACTTGAAAGCGATGAAGCCTCCGCTCGAATCCCTGGTGAATTTTGGATTTCTAGAGTTCATCGCGGAGCCGCTGTTTCACGGAATGAAGTGGCTGCATAAATACATTCCCAACTGGGGCTGGACCATCGTCGTTTTGACGCTCGTCATTAACATGCTGCTTTTCCCGTTGCGAATCTCGAGCTACAAAACGACGCTGAAGATGCAGCGGGTCGCTCCTGAAATCAAAGCTATTCAGGAGCGCTACAAGAAGTACAAGCTGAACGATCCGAAGAAGCAGGAGATGAACAAGGAAGTGATGGCGATTTACAGCCGCGAGGGGATTAACCCCGTCGGCGGTTGTTTCCAGATGTTTCTGCAAATGCCGATCTGGTTCGGATTGAATAGCGCGCTGCGCGGGTCGATCGAATTGCGGCATGCGCACTGGCTGTGGATCTCGGACTTGGCTTCCAAAGATCCGTATTACGTTTTGCCGGTCGTGGTTGGCGTTTCCATGTACCTGGTTTCGAAAATGACGCCGATGACCACCGCAGACCCTCAGCAGGCGCAGATGATGAAGATCATGCCCATCATGTTCGCGGGAAGCTTTATTATTTTTCCGTTTTCGAGCGGACTCGCGTTGTATATTCTCACCAGCAGCTTGGTCGGTATCGGACAGCAGTGGTATTTGAACCGCACGCATCCCGCGCCGGCAGCGGCGAAACAGATTTCGCGCGGCAAAAAGTAAGTAAATCGCCTGAGAAGGAACACCGCAAATAGGCGAGCAGGATTGTAGGCTCTACGGAGGCCCATGGGTCAGGACCTTATCCGGGAAGGCAAGCTCGACCGGCAAGCGGCCGCAGAAGCTCTGCGAAAGTTTCTCGAAGAGATCGTGCGTGTGTCCGGCTTGGACTTGAAGGTGAAGGTGCACGTGGTCGATACGCCCGCTACGGAGGCTTCGGGTGAGGCGGAAGTGATCGCTGATCTCGACGGGCGGGACAAAGAAATTTTGCTGGAGCGCAACGGAGAAGTCTTAAAAGCGTTCGAGCATCTGGCGTTTCGCGCGCTACGCCTGGAACCTACCTACCACGAAAAAATTCATCTGGATAGCGGCGGTTATCGCGCTTTGCGCTTTGAAGAGTTGCGCATGACTGCGCGCTTGGCGGCAGAACGCGTGCAAAGTTCGCACCAGCCGTTTCGGCTGAATCCCATGTCCTCGCGCGAGCGGCGCATCGTGCATTTGGCGTTGAAAGAAATGCCAGGAGTGCGAACCGAAAGCATTGGCATGGGCGAAGAGCGCCAAGTAGTGATCCACCCCGCGAAAGCGAAGTGAACTCGTGACCTTGCGAAGATGCGGGCCGTTGGATGAAAATCCAATTGTATTGATCGTTTGAGGTTCGCGGGAGCACACCATGCCATCCATCGAGTCCGAAGCAGAAGATATCGAGAGGCTGCGCCACATGGCCAGCGAATTCACGGACGGTTTTAACACCGGCGACGTGGAACGCATCATGCATTTCTACGGAGAATCTTACGTGGATATCAATCTTCGTAACCCGGTTCAATCCCGGCAGGAGCGCCGAGAATACTTTGTTCAAGTAATCAGGAAGGGCGGTTTTCACGTACGGGTGCAGCCTGAGGAATTTCTCGTCCGTGGAGATTACGCATTCGTCCGTGGCACGATCGAGCTCACGCCTGCTTCGGCGCCCAGCGACTCCGCACGCAGAGAGCTTCGGTACCTAGAAATCGTCCAACGGCAACAGAATGGTTCCTGGCAAGTCCTGTGGGGTATGGATGGACCCGTCCAAGAATATACAGCGCCCGCTAAGTGAAGAAAATACTCAGTAACGTGGCTCAGAAAGAGCCGCAGAACTGCAGACAAGGTTCTATTCCCGCACCCATCCTTTTGAAATGACCTGGCCAGCTTCATCCATTTTTACGCGGTACGTAAAAGATGCAGGGCGATCCCTGCGGATCGATGAAAATCGCACGTCGAAAAACTCTACAACGGCTACGCTGCCTTCCTTGTGAAAACGCGTGACGGGAAAGCGCGAAAACCACAAGACTTTTTGCACTTCGGGCAAGCGCTTGACTGCGTCGATATATTGATTGGGAATGGCGTCGGGATAATAGCGATGCTCGACGGATGCCAGGTCGGGCCGTTCGCTTAGATCGAGGCGGACTTCATAGACGCCGTGGGGCGTATTGACAAGTCCATCCCAGTGCCAAAGGGACGGTGGAAGCGGCAGCGCGCCGAGGGATTCCACTGGAAGCTGGAAGAGCGCAGCGAATTTTTCCACGTGTTTAAGAGCTGCGCGATGCGCGTAGAAAGCTGCAGCGAGGTAGAGAATCGCCGTGGCGAGGCCCGCGCGGTTCCACGTGGCGTAGTGAACGCGGAGTCCTTTTCCACCCAGCGCTGGAAGTAGAAACAATGCCGCCAACAAAGCGAGAATGGCGACGGCAGTTTGTTCAGAAATCGGCGCGCCGACATTTTTCGCTAATGCCGCAACGCCCAGCGAAGCGAGTGCGAGCACGCACCACGTGATGATGGCGCGATTCTTCAGGCCGGCGGCTTGGCGGTAGACCCAGGCGAGTATTTGCGGGCATAGGAGAAGCGCGCTGAATGTGAAGTCGATGATGAAAATCAGATCCCAAGCGGGGCGCGACCACTTGAGCGGCGACCAAATCATGGTTCCGAAGCTCGTGACCAGGTCCAGAAAAATGTGGCTCAGAATCCCGACGGCATAAAGTCCCGTCAAGACTGCGAACGAAGGCGCGTCCGATTTGCGCCAGCGCGCGAACCATCGCGTGAGCGCAGCAAGAAGAAGCGCGAAGATCGGCATGCAGACGAGCGAATGCGTGATGCTGCGGTGCCACGTCAGAATCAGCATTGGATTGTTTGAGAACCAGTCGCGAAGAATGTCCGAATCCGGGAAAACGGAGCCGAGCATCAGCGACCAAGTGATGATGCGGGCCCGATTCATGGGCCTAGATGCGAACATATCTTCGCCGCGAAAGACCGCTTTGCCGATCAGTGCCCCGGCGATTCCGTGAGTTATTGTGTCCATTCGTTTTTCTAGACGATACCTTTCCACCGAGCGGCAGTATTCTGCCTGAAGATACGTCGAGAAAAATTCACAATTTCAAATAACCCTGATCAATGGAGATGATTTCGGGACAACGCGGCCGACGCGCTGCGCGGAGACGCCGTGGCGGCCGAAGGCGGCTAGTGCGGAATCCGCGTGGTCCGGCGCGATAGCAACGAGAAAGCCGCCGGACGTTTGCGGATCGAAGAGGAGGTCCTGATATTCGGCGGGGACGCTCGGTTCGAATTCCGCGCACTGGCCGACGAAGGCACGATTGTTTTTTAGGCCGCCGGAAAGATGGCCCTCGCGGGCAGCTTCGACGGCGCCTGGAAAATAGGAGAAGGAGGCGTGATCGATTTCGAAAGAGACCGGGTCGAGGCCGTTAGCTGGATCGCCGAGCGCCATTTCGCGTGCGTGGCCGAGAAGGCTGAAGCCGGTCACGTCGGTGACGGCATGAATCGGTTTTGCAACTTGCTCCTTCTCGTCGATTTCCTGGAGAGCCACAGCAGCGGAGGCGTTCAGAGTGCTCATTGCGGCAACCGCAGCGGCGAGCGATTCCGCTGACGCGCGATCTTTTTTCAGCGCGGTGGTGATGACTCCGGTCCCAAGCGGCTTGGTAAAGACCAGGACGTCGCCGGGCTTGGCACCTACGTTGCGCCAGATGCGCCGGGGATTGATGGTTCCGGTGACCGCGTAGCCGAAAAGCATGTCTTCATTGCGGATCGAGTGGCCGCCGATCACGCTGCATTTCGCTTCGTTCATTTTGGCGAGGCCGCCGCGAATGATTTGTTCGAGAATCTCGGAGTCGCCCTTTTCTGGAAAGCCCACGATGGAAAGCGACGAAATCGGCCGGCCCCCCATGGCATAGATGTCACTCAGCGCATTGGCAGCAGCGATCTGACCGAAAAGAAAGGGGTCATCCACGATGGGCGTGAAAAAATCGACTGTCTGTACAAGCGCGAGACCTTCGCTGATCAGATAGATTCCCGCATCGTCATTGGTGTCGAAGCCGACAAGGACGTTCGGATCTGTTTGACGCGGAAGTTTGCGCAGCACGGCGTCGAGCGTCGCGGGATTCAGCTTTGCCGCGCAGCCCGCCGCTTTGGCCATGGACGTGAGTTTCACTTGTGCCGCCAAGAGTTCACCTCGCTGGTTCGCAGACCATTATAACGATGCAGGCCGCATTGCGCTGGTAACACGTGCGTCGCAACAAAACGAGATCGAAAGGAGTTGAGTCGAAAAGTTGCACCGGAGTTGTGAACGTGGTTTCATCGCCGGATGCCTTGGGACTTCTGGTTGATCTTTATCGTGCTGGGTGTGCTGCTTCCGTTGCGAGGCCGCCTGCGTCTGCAAAAACTGATGGTGCTCCCGCAAATCGGGACGCGAGAGCGGCTTTCGCTCTATGCTTCGACCATCGGTTTTCAGTGGGTGGCTGTGGCGGTTGTCGCTTGGCGCGCGTGGGCCCGGGGACTGGGTCTCAATGAACTGGGTTTGGTGATCCATGGGCGCTGGCGGATTCTGATTGCGGCAATTGTCGGCGCTGCGACTTTGGGAGGATTGCAGTGGCTGAACCTGAGGCGGATGGGACGCTCGTCAGGGAGGGCGAGGGAGCTCATGCGTGTACTCGCCGAGCGCATTCTGCCCCAGTCGCGGCTGGAGCTGGTTCCCTTCCTGGCGCTGGCGGCGACAGCGGGGTTGTGCGAGGAATTCCTGTACCGCGGGTTTGCGATGGCGGCTTTGAGGCGCGCAGGCCTTCCCGGTTGGAGCGTAGTGCTACTATCCTCTGTTCTCTTTGGGTTAGCGCATCTTTACCAGGGGCGCGGTGGGTTGTTAAGCACATTGGTCATCGGCACAGTATTCGGAACGGCGCGAATCGCGTACGATGGGTTGGTTCCGGTAGTGCTTTGGCATTTTGCGGTGGATGCGGTGGCGGGTGTGGCGGGGCCGAGGTACCTGGTTAGAACAGCACCGCCGGCGGCCGCAGAGGAAATTCACGCGCCATAGTATTGTAGTTACTCTTATGACAACACCAACCCCGGCGGTGCTATCAGCAGAGACGGTTCGCCGTGCGCTAGGCGAATTTCAGTTGCAAGTAAGTGAACAGCAAATCGTTTATATTCAACAATATATGACGGTTTTGCTGGCTTGGAACGAAAAGATAAATCTGACCGCGATTCGCGACCCCCTGGAGATACTATATCGTCATTTCTGCGAGAGTATGTATGCGGCGGTGGCCGTGCCTGTGGAAAACGGTCGGCTCGCCGACGTTGGTTCGGGGGCTGGATTCCCAGGTATTCCGCTGAAAATCATGCGGCCAAACCTGAATATGTTCCTGGTCGAGTCGAATATGAAGAAGGCCACATTCCTTGCGGAAGTGCTTAGAAACATTGAGCTTCCGGACACACGCGTGCTCGTGAGCCGCTATGAGGAGCTGGGTGAAGAGATTATGCCCTTGGATTACGTCTGCTCCAGGGCCGTGGGGGATTTTGAGCCTTTTCTGGCGTGGGCTGCCTCGGAACGTGTTGCAGCCAAACAAGTTATTTTGTGGATCGGGGGGCGCGACCTCGATCAGGCGCGGCGCGGAACGGGCTGGGAATGGCGCGAGCCGATTACGGTGCCGCAGTCTTTGCGCCGCTATCTGCTGGTGGGGTCGCGAAAGAGCTGAGAGTGTTGGCGCAACGACTTGAAAGATAAAGACTTCCGGTATTTTCTCGTCTATGGATCCCTAACTTCTAGTTTCCCTCTCAAACTCACCATCTAGCTTGACTCCACTGGCAGGTGAGGTTTCGGTGACCATCGACCGGGGAAAATGCTTGCGCGTGACCGCATCTGCATTTAGTTCCACGTGGAACCCTTTGAGGCCCCTTAGATGTGACAATTCCTAGGAAAAAATGGCGGCCAGCGCATTTAGCTGCTTCGTCAAAATAGGCGAAGTCAAGACGATTGCCAGTGCGGAGATATGTAGATTGCAACGCGAACTTCTCTGCGGTTCTAGTCCACGTGGAACAAAGTTCTGGGCTGAGGTGAGTCCTGACTTGTTCCACGTGGAACACACGAAAACCGGAGGTCAACGACCTGCAAAGCTGTTCCACCTGGTGTTCCACGTGGAACGTTCAAAAACAAATTCCACAGGTCGACGCGTGTTCCACGTGAAACAAGTTGCATCCTTGGTGCGATTCTGCTAACTTCCGCCGCTTGGGGGACTTGTTGGCGCGAATTATCGCAGTTGCAAATCAAAAGGGAGGGGTTGGAAAGACAACTACCGCGGTAAATCTGGCGGCTTGCCTCGCCACCTCCGAACAAGCAACGCTTCTAGTGGATTGTGATTCGCAGGCCAACGCCACCGCCGCCATTGGATTTCCCAAGGATCCCTCCCGCAGAACCCTCTACCATTGCCTGATTTTGAATGAGCCTTTCGATAAGATTGTCCAAAAGTCACAAGTGGATGGTTTAGATGTCGTCCCCGCCGACAAAAACCTTGCCGGGGCAGCCGTAGAGCTCGTCTTGGCGGAAAATCGCGAACATAAACTCGAAGCTGTTCTGAATGAGATTCGCGATCGCTACAAGTTCATTGTGTTGGATTGTCCTCCTGCGCTCGATTTATTGACCTTGAATGCCTTAGTTTCTGCTAGCGCGGTTCTTGTGCCGATTCAATGCGAGTATTTGGCTTTGGAAGGCGTTTCGGAATTGTTGGATACTTTGATGAGGATCCGGCGGACGCTTAATCCTAGCCTCGAAATTGAAGGCATCCTCCTGACGATGTACGACGAGCGAACTACGTTATCGAGGCAAGTAGCCACGGATTTGCGCAGTTTCTTCGGCGCACAAGTGTTTCAGAGCGTGATTCCGCGCAACGTGAGACTTGCCGAGGCGCCGAGTTTTGGGAAACCGATTATTTTTTACGATATTCATAGCAAAGGGGCGGAAGGTTACACGCAACTCGCCCAGGAGGTCATTGCCAATGACGAGAAACGCACTGGGAAGAGGGCTAGGAGCGCTGATTCGGGAGCCTGAGCCGCAGGTTCCCGCGCCGACGACACCAGCGGTCCAGCCTCACGCTACAAGCAGCAGTGCTGCTGCTGGCGCCGCACCCGCACGAGAAACGGTGCATGCAGGGCCGCTAGAAATCGACATTGACTTGATTGAGCCTAGCCCTTACCAGCCACGCACGCGGTTCCGCGAGGAAGCGTTGGATGAATTGGCCAGGTCCATTCAATCGAGCGGAATTATTCAGCCTTTAGTGGTTCGTCCTATAGGGAGTCGGTTTCAGCTAATTGCCGGGGAACGTCGATGGAGGGCTGCACAACGGGCTGGGCTAACGAAAGCCTCGGCAATCGTGCGGCAGGTTCCGGACGAGCTAGCTCTGGAAATGACGTTGGTGGAAAACATCCAGCGCGAGGATTTGAATGCTATCGAAGCCGCCCGGGCGTTTGAGAGGCTTATGGACGAGTTTCAGCTTACGCAGGAATCCGTGGCAGAGCGGACCGGCAAAGACCGCGCTACAGTAGCTAATTCGATTCGACTGCTAAAACTCGAGCCAACGATTCAAGACTGGATTGAAGAAGGCAAGCTGACGGCAGGGCACGGACGGGCGCTCCTGGCTGTAGCAGATTCGTCATTACGGATGCGCTATGCGCAGCGGGCGTCACGAGGCGGTTTAACGGTACGGCAGATTGAACGGCTGGCTTCGCGGCGTTCGCGCAGCGCTAGCCCCGCGACGGAAATTCATGTCGATGCCAATATTCGAGCCGCGATCGATGAACTGCAGCGGCATCTGGGAACAAAAGTTCTATTGCGACAGAAGACGAAGATGCGGCCAGGCCAGCTCGTTCTGGAATATTACGACGACGCTCAGTTAATGGGAATTTACGATCGCTTGTTGAAGTAGAGGCGCAATTCCTGCCAAAATCGTGCCTGTCCATTCGTTCCACCGTATCCTTTGGACAACTCAGCACGCGCGATGCGTTGACTTGTGCGCACCGGAGGCTAGAGTAGGAGAGTCGCTCTAGGAGAAAAGTCATGGCATGGAAGTGGCCCGGTTCTTCGAAGAATGGCGTGAGCGAAGAGTGGACCGGATTCATTGACCAGGGTGTGACCCTGGAGGGAACGCTGCAGCTCACCGGAACGTTTCGCATTGACGGCAATGTGCGAGGCAATATTATTTCCGAGCAGACCGTGGTCCTGGGCGAAGGCGCCAAAGTCGAAGGTCAGATCGAAGGAAACCGCGTGGTGATCTCCGGACGCTTCGACGGAGTAATTTTCGCGAAGGGACGCGTCGAGATTCAAGCTAAGGGCGTCGTTACAGGCGAGGTCCACTCCCCGTGCATGGTGATCGACCCCGGCGGAATTTTTGATGGTCGATGCCACATGCTGGCTTCCTCTGATGCCGCCTCTGGTGTAACCATTCCTATCCGAGCAGCCGGGCAAGCCTGAAGGTCCCGAACTTTAAATTCAACCCACTTGGCTCCCCAGCGCGCCTAAAAGCGCTGTATTACCAATCAGTTAAATTGACACGATAGGTATATTTTATTGGCCTCACTCGGTGGCCATCCGGACAAGAACTATCCTCCAGCCATTCTGTATTTGACGGTTGGTTGCCTACGCCGGTCAGACCGAAACCGGCGTTTGGGTCGTCGCCGCCGTAGCGGCCTTAATTCCCGTCTGGATGTTCGTTTCCCAATCGAGATGCGGAATGGGCGATGCGCTCGCCGCCTGATAGAAGCGCAGCGCGTCCGCGGGCCGGTTTAGATTCTTCAGCGAAAGACGCCCGGCAGAAATGAATGCGAGCAGGGATGGCTTCTCCGCCGGCCAAGCAGCGGCCAGCTTTTCGTATTCACTGACCGCGCGGTCAAAGTTCTGCTGCTCTTCGAGATAGCGGCCAAGTTCGAGCCAAGTAGCTGCAGGCAGTTTTTGGCCACCGCTATTTTGGAACTCCTCGTAGTCGTGCCAGGCAGCCCCTTTATCTTGCGCCTTCAAATGCAGTTGGCAGAGTTTTACGATCTCATTTTGATAGCTGGCCGTATCGCCCTTACGCCAATAGAGCTGCTGCAGCATCGTGCGGGCATCAACCGAGTCAGGTTTCGTGTTCAAGTGTTCGGTTAGCTTCGCGATCGCCTCATCGATCCTGCCGTGCTCCATGAGCTCACCCGCCTGGGCGATCAAAGGATCAGCAGTCCAACTGACCTTCTTATCGATGGCCTCGCTCGCTTGCTGCTCCACGCCGCTGTAGCGAATCACCAGCGCAACCATCAATCCAAACACGAATCCGCCGACATGCGCCCAGTGCGCTACTCCGGAAGCCCCTCCAAAGATGCTGCCGGAGAGAATTTCCATCAAGACCCACAGCGGCAAGAGCCAATACGCGGCCGCCTTGAATCGAATGCCCTTCCCCAGCGCTAAATTCGTAAGACTTCGCAAACCCAGCACCAGAGCCACTTCGATCTTCGTCGTGGGGAAGCGCATCAAGAAGGCGCCCATGAGCGCCGCCACCGGCCCGGACGCGCCCAAAGTCGGAACATGGCTGCCGGGATTAAACCAAGCGTGAAACTGCAGCGCTGCAGCCCCGGCTGCAAAGTAAAAGACGGGATAGATCAGACGGCCCCACGTATCTTCCAGGATGGCCCCCGCAAGCCACAGAAACCACATGTTGCCAATCAAATGCAGCCAACCGGCGTGAAGGAAATTCGCTGTGACATAGGTAATCGGTCGCGGATGCGCCGGCGTAAAAGCATATTGGCCCAGAATGGAGTCGTTCTTCATTTTGGAAAATTCTTCCACGAGCGAGTCCATTTCCCGCTGGAGTGCTGGTTCATCCTCAATAAGGCGAATCCTGGCATCCCATGCATCGGCCAGATTGCGCGTCTCTGATTGAGCCTCCTTCCAGATGTCGGGATGTTTTTGCTGAAAAGAGGTCACGAACTCTTTCACCTCCGGCGGCATGGACAGCTGGGGGTGCATCGCCGTAAGCAAAAGTATGTGAGCGGGAACATCGGAGTCTTTCGAATTCTGCTCATCCATCTGCCAGTGTGTGCCAAGGAAAACCGCCAAGTTGATGACGATCAGAGCCAGCGAGATTACCGGCCAGCGACGACCTTCATTGTTTTCGTGGCGGAGGGGTATAAACATACACGTTCCTTTCGCTTGGAGAGACTGAGAGATGACCCGTTTCTTCCAAGTCTAAGGTCTCTCTTAAGGGACAAGCGGGAAATGAGGAGGTACTATCCGAATCAGTAAATGTTGCGGCTTACGCTACAGAAACTGGGTGGCGATTTCCATTTTCCAAATCATGGGACCGCATCTGTGGAGGAGCGCCAGAAAACTAGCGACAGAGAATCGAGGCAGGTTGACACGTTCGTACCTGACGACTTATCGTCGAAGTGAATTTTACGTGAGGTCTTTTGGATGAAGATTTTGGTGATTGGCGGCGGCGGGCGCGAGCACGCGCTGGTTTGGAAGCTGAAGCAAAGCGCGCGCGTGGAGAAAATCTGGTGCGCCTCGGGCAACGGCGGAATCGCCGAGGACGCGGAATGCGTAGCCGTCGATGGGGGCGACGTTGCGGCGCTTGTGTCGCTGGCCGAGAAAATCGCGCCAGATTTGACAGTGGTGGGCCCGGAGTTGCCGCTGGTAAACGGGATTTCGGACGCGTTTACGCAGCGAAATTGGGCCATTGTGGGTCCTTCGCGGCGGGCGGCGCAGCTCGAAGGCAGCAAGATTTTTTCGAAAGAATTCCTGCTTCGACAGCATATCCCGACGGCAAGAATGTATGGATCTTATGATTCGGCGAGCGATGCGTATGCCGCGCTTAGCGGCGTCGATTGGCCGCTAGTGATCAAAGCCGATGGACTGTGTGCCGGTAAGGGGGTAATGCTGGCTCCGGATGCGGAGGCGGCCAAGCCATTCCTTGAGTCAGTGATGGAGAAGAATGAGCTTGGACCTGGGGGGCAACGCGTCCTGCTGGAAGAGACGCTTGAGGGCGACGAACTCTCTTTCATCATTTTGACGGATGGCGAACGGTATGCGCCGATGGTGCCAACGCGAGATCACAAACGAGTGTTTGACGGCAACCTCGGACCGAATACCGGTGGCATGGGCGCCTATTCTTCAGATGAGCTGCTGCCGGCTGGTTTACGAGCTACCGTGATCTCCACGATTGTGGAACCCACGCTTAGAGGCCTCGCGGCGGATGGTATCCCCTACCAGGGCTTTCTGTATATTGGCCTGATGCTGACCAAAAACGGGCCAAAGGTGCTTGAGTTTAATTGCAGGTTGGGCGACCCGGAGGCACAAGCCATTGTGGCGCGGATGGATTTTGACCTCGCGGAAGTTTTGCAAGATGTGGCGGCGAGGCGGCTCGATCCGGCGAAATTGCGCTGGAAGTCGGGAGCAAGCGTGTGCGTTGTCCTTACTTCGGGCGGATATCCCGGGAAATTTGAGACTGGAAAGAGAATCGAAGGACTAACCTCTATTGATAGGGAAACTGGTGTGGAGATTTTCCAGGCAGGCACGCAGCGCGAACGCGATTCTGTGATAACCAGCGGGGGGCGTGTGCTGGGTGTAACAGCTACAGCGGATTCTCTGGAAACTTCTCTGGCGTTAGCTTATGAGATGGTGGAGAAAATTCATTTTGATGGCATGCACTATCGCCAAGACATTGGCCCCCGAGTTGGGCGAGTAAAGACTGCAGGAGATTAGTGTCATGCCGCGTGTTGTAAAACTCTTCCGTGCTCCAAAGCGTGGCTGGCCGATGGAGGAACTGCCAGAGGTTGCCGCGATCCAAGAAGTGGCGTTTGAGGGCTGCGCGCATCGCCAGGCGGGAGGAAACGGCGGGTGTTGCTGGTGGACCGGGAAACACTGGAGGTGCTGGAACTCGGTCCAGGAAAGATCCGAGAGAACATCACCACGGAGGGACTCAACGTCAACGGCAGGCCGACGGCCTTGAGAAGCTGGCCTAACATTTAACTGCGCTTTACGGATTCGGCTTTTTGCGCAGCGTGGGCGCCTCTGGCGGCTTGTTCTTATCTTCTTTGGCCTTTTCAACCGGCTCGTCCGGCGGAACGACCCAATCGAAACTGCGCTCGGTGACGGTGCCGAGGATGAACTTGGCCTTTTCTGAAACGAGCGGCAAAGCGGCGCGGAGAAAATCCGCGGCATCCTCAGGAATTGCCTTGTTTGCCTGTCCACGGTCAATGCTCTCCATCACTTTTGAGAATTTGGGATCGCCGCGCGACAAATTATCAAGTTCCGGATCGTTTCCCTGAATGAGTTGCTGCAACGTCGGTCCCTGAATTGTGTTTGGATAGCGGATCTCGACCAGCGTCTTCGGGGCGTGCTTTTCCGGAGGATAGAGTTGGATGAAGCGCGGGCGGAGAATACGGGTCTGCCAGAAGTCGCCACGTGTTGCGATTTCTTCTTGCTGGACGCGGTATTCGATGGTCCAGATTTCAGGGCCATAATCATCGGGCGCAAAACCAATGAGAACTACTTCAAAGATCGGCTCCTCAGGTTTGAATTCGATTTTGTGGTGAAGCTGGGAGACGAGCGGTCGTAGCCGCTCGAGAAAGGCGACTCCGATTACATCCAAATCTGGCGCGACTTCGTCGGGATTGACGGCGTAGTGCGGGTTTTTACCCGAAAGTTGGGGGAAATCTTTGTCCAGCCGCACCGGTTTGGGATCGGCTGGGCTGCGCCATTCGGAAGCGCCCAGGAGAACGCCGATGTGGGATCGGTCAATGCTCAAGACCCGCGGAGGAATCGAGCTAGGTTCGAAAGGTTGATCGATGGCCGCGAAGACAATTTTGTCGCGAGCGACGTGAACAATGACGCGGCCTCCGGCAAGATTGGCGACGATTTCGTCAGCGCGATCACGGTCCTGGGCAGGCGAGATTTGAGAGGCGGCGAGGCACGCGAGTAGAAACAGAGACACCGAAAGTGGAGTAATCGATCGGTGGCGGCTGGTAGTTAAGATCTTCATAGATATCTGGCGTAGTACATCGGTGTAGGTAGTCCCTCTGGAGGATTCACTCTTTTGCCGCTTTCTTAGGGCTTCTCCTCTGAAACGGCGGCTGCGGCCTCTTTCGCTCGCGCAAGTAGTGTATCGAGAGAGGCGCGGTCATAGTAGCCGCCATTGCGAATCACGGCCCAAACCTTTCGCGTGTTAGCGATGTTCTCCACCGGATTTGCGCTTAACAGCACTAGATCGGCGGAGTGGCCTGTTTCGACAGTCCCAAACTCTTTCTCGCGGCCGAGAAAGAGCGCGGCCCCATGCGTTGCGGCCTGTAAAGCATCCATTGGTGTAAAACCAGCGCGGACTAACTCGGCGAGTTCGTGATGGAAGCTGTCACCGGGGAAGACAAAAGGATCGAGCGAGTCCGAGCCAACCAGAAGCGGCACGCCGGCACGATGAAGCTCACCGGTTAGCTTCCAGTCGTTGGAGGCTTGGCGGCCCAGCCATGCTGCGCGCTGCTTCATCTGTGCGTCGTCGAAGGACTCGCGCCACTGCTTGGCCATCGCCGGGGGGACGAAAGCAAGCAAGGGGTCGTCGGTTTTCCAGTTCCCAGGATGGGAGGTGATCTCCAAGGAAGCGAGGGTGGGGGTGACCCAGGTGCCGTTTTTCTTAAGCGTTAAGATCAGCGCGGCGGCTTTTTCCGGGCTGTAGGTGGCGTCGGCTTCGTGGGCGATCTGCTCCCAGGCTGCGGCGTCGCCATTTTTTTCGTCTAGTACCAGGCGAGGGCGGAGTTCGGTCTCCTTCGAGGAAAAAGAGAGTGCAAAGGCGCTGTAGAGAAGGTGTTCGATGCTGCGCATGCCGGCGTCACTGGCCTCGATGACGCCGATTTCGAAGGGCAAATGGCCGACAAAGGGAATGTTTTGTTTTTTGGACTCGTCGGCGATGGCGAAAAAGGCGTCGCGCGACGGCATCGAGATGATTTTTATGAAATTGGCGCCGCGCTTTTTGAGCTCATCGACGGCGGCGCGGGCTTCCTCGGTGTTGTGGACGGGATACTGCTCCGGAGTTTTCTTGCCACTCGCAGCAAGGAATGGGCCGGAGGCGACGATATGCGGACCAAGGAGCGTGCCAAACTCGATGTCGCGCTGCCAGGAAAGGAGGGCGTCGAGATCGCCGCCCATGTCGCGCACTCCGGTGATGCCATTAGCGAGAAGCAGCGGGAGAAGGACCTGTTTGCTCCAAGGGGGATCGGCGTTGATTCCGGCGAGATGGACGTGCATGTCCCAGAAACCGGGGAGCAAGAATTTTCCGGAGGCGTCGATGGTTCGCGCGGTTTTTGGGACTTTGAGTGTTGCCGTTGCGCCGACGGCCGTGATGCGGCCAGCTTCGATAAGAACAGTTTGGTCAGGTTGCGGCGGCCGGCCGGTGGCATCGATGACGGTGACGTGGGTAATTGCGAGCTGAGAGGATGGCTCCGCCGAGGAGAAAGACGGAACAGCGAGGAAGGTCAGCAGCAGGGAAAGGGGTAAGTTTCTAGACCTCAAAGGAACGCTCACCTTCCAGGCAACCGGGCATTTCTAGAAAGCTATCACAAACTATGGTGGGCGGCGGAGGTTCTTGTGGAGAGGCGGCTGAACGGGGGAAGAGTCAGGGAAGCGCTCGTCAGCGTGCCGCAGAGCAGGTAAAATGGAGTATTGGAAGAAGGAGTGGAAAGCACACCATGGGATTGAGAAAAGCTAAGAGCATCAAGCACAACGGCAAGCGGTTAATGGATATTATTGAGGGGCACTCGCTGTTTTTCCGCGGGAAGGAAGGTGGGACGCGCGCGGACTTGGCTGGGGCGGATCTTTCGCGCGCTGATTTGCAGGGCATCAATTTGAGCGGGGCGATTCTCCGTGGCGCTAATTTTGAAGGATCGGACTTGCGCAAGTCCAAATTGCCGGGCGCGGATTTGTCTGGCGCGAATCTTCGCAAGGCTGACCTCCGGAACACGGACATGACGGAAGCGATTTTGCCGGGCGCGGATTTGACGGAAGCGCAAGCCAGCGGCGTGGAGTTTTTTCGCTGCGATCTTTCGAACGCAATTTTTCATCGCGCGCATTTGCGAAATGTGAATCTGCGGCTGGCGAATGTGAATGGCGCGAAATTCAGCGGGGCGGATATGGGCGTGGCGATTTTGCGCGAGACGGATTTAACGGGCGCGAACCTTTCGGGCGTGGACCTTACCACTACGTTAATGCCGCGCGGTTATGCCGAGGCCCAGACCAAACAGAAAAGTGCATAGCTTCGACGCGTCATTTGTGGAGCAGCAGCGATGGCCCCTACGGGGTAATTGCGCGCGAAAAGACCCGCAACCAAGTCCAAATGGATCAGGATAAGAAGCTCGCGCCGGCCAGTTTTCAACAGCATCCGGCAACTTTTCTCGCTATTCCTGGGCGTCATGAAGTTCTGGAAGGGCCCGCCGTCGAGGAGATCATCATCCTTGAGTTTCCGACCTTCGATGCGGCCAAGGCCTGGTATCACCGTCCGGACTATCAGGCCGCGTGCGACCACCGCTTCCAGGGTGGAAACTACCGTTGGATCATCACCGAAGGGGTCGCAGCCAAGTAAGCGGAAAACCCCTGGCGTTAATGGCAATCGGCATGACGGCGTGGTAGCCTCTGGCGGAAGCGAAATTGTCTTCGTATGATTCGTGTGACCTGTGGCGACTCCTGCAACACAACTCGACGCGTCCGAGGTTCGTGAACGCGTACTTGAAGTCATTCGCAGCCTGCTTGAAGAATTGGGCAGCACTGGAGCTTTGCCGATGCTCAATGGGGCGTCGCAGCTCGACCGCGAACTGGGACTTGGCAGCCTCGAGCGCGTGGAATTACTTGCGCGGCTCGAAACAGCGTTTGGCGTTCGGCTTCCGGATCGCGTTGTGGCGGAAGCAAATACGCCGGACGATTTGGCGAAGGCCCTCCTAGTGGCGCCGGGAGCAGAGACGCTGGAAGACGAAGCAGGCTCGGCTTTGCGCGCGTCAATCACCACGCAAAAAATGCATCGCGAAGCAACAGACGCCGGCGTTTTTTCGGCGGAGACGTTGCTGGATGTGCTGCGCTATCGCGCGATGCACGATGCCGAGCGGACTCACCTGCTGATCACCGAAGAAACAGAGGGAAAGGAACGCAGCGTGACGCTGACGTTTGGCGAGCTTTACTCCGCGGCACAGCGTTGCGCCGCGGAGTTGGCGCGTCGTGGCGTGCCGGCTGGCGGCCGTGTGGCGTTGATGCTGCCAACTTCGCGCGCGTTTTTTGTTTCCTACGCGGGAATTTTGCTTGCAGGCGCGATTCCTGTGCCAATTTATCCGCCGTTTCGCGCGGATCGCATTGAGGAGTATGCGTCGCGGCAATCCGCAATTTTGAGAAATGCGGGAGTGTGTTTGCTGCTCACGTTTCGTCAGGCGGAAGCGGTGGCGCGGTTCTTGAAACCTCGTGTGCATTCTCTAACGGAAGTGGCGGACGCAGAAAAATTGATCGACGCCGCGGATAAGGCGCCGCCACCTTCGCCGGGCGCGCTGCCGTTGCATCTCACGGGCAGCCGAGCGCGAAAGGCGAGTGACATCGCGCTGTTGCAATACACTTCCGGCTCGACCGGCGATCCAAAAGGCGTTGTGCTGACACACGCGAATTTGCTCGCAAACATCCGAGCGATCGGCGAAGCCGTGGAACTGGGGCCCGGCGATGTTGGCGTGAGCTGGCTGCCGCTTTATCACGACATGGGACTGATCGGCGCGTGGCTTACGCCGCTGCATTTTGGACTGCCGCTGGCGGTGATGTCGCCGCTGGCGTTTCTAACGCGGCCGGAGCGCTGGCTGCGGGCGTTTCAAAAATACGGCGGAACGGTTTCCGCCGCGCCGAATTTTGCATATGAATTGTGCGTGCGAAAGATTGCCGATAAGGATATCCAAGGGTTGGAGCTGAGCAGTTGGCGCGCGGCACTGAATGGCGCCGAGCCGGTGAATCCCGACACACTGCAGCGATTCGCGGAACGGTTTGCGCCCTACGGTTTTCGACGCGAGGCGCAACTGCCGGTGTATGGGCTAGCGGAGGCTTCGCTCGCGGTGACCGTGCCGCCACTGAATCGCGGGCCGCTGATCGACCGCGTGGAGCGCGAGACATTCACAGCGCAGGGGCGCGCCGTGGTGGCCCGAGCGGACGATGCGAGCGCGATTGCTTTTGTTTCTTCCGGCAAGCCGATTCCGCGACACGAAGTGCGCATCGTGGATGCGGGCGGACAGGAAGTGAGCGACCGGACCGAGGGGTTTCTGTGGTTTCGCGGAGCCTCAGCCACGAGCGGTTATTACCAAAATGCGGAAGCGACAGAAAAACTGCTGCCAACGGGGCCTGCGCGGAGCGCTGGCGAATATGCGTGGGTGAATTCCGGTGATCGCGCGTACCGTGCAGATGGAGAAATCTACGTCACGGGGCGCGTGAAAGACATCATCATCAAAGGCGGCAGGAATCTTTATCCGCACGAAGTGGAGGAGTTGGCGGCGCGCGCGGAAGGTATTCGTAAAGGCTGTATCGTGGCGTTCGGGCAAAAAGATGAAGACTCCGGAACCGAGAAGCTGATCGTGGTGGCGGAGTCGCGCGAGCGCGAAGCAACGCGGCGCGCGGCGATTGTGGCGGCGGTGAAGCAGCAAGTTTCGCAAGGGCTGGGTTTGCCGCCGGACAGAGTCGAGCTCATACCGCCGGGAAGCATTCCGAAAACGTCTAGCGGAAAGTTGCGCCGCGAAGAAACCAAGCAACTTTATCTTGCAGGGAAATTGGCTGCGGGCAAGACGCCGGCGTGGGTGCAGATCGCGCGGCTCGCTATGTCCAGCGCGACGCGCACCGTAGGCGCGGAGATTTGGTCCGGCGTGCGGCGAGGCTTGGAAATTTTGTACGGCTTGTATTTTGGCGTCGTGTTTTCGGTGTGGATCGTTCCGACGTGGACGATTGTAAATTTCATCAACGACTATCGCAAAGCGGGGCGCTTCACGTCCGCGGCGCTGAAAATTCTGTTTGTGTTGATTGGCTGCCGCGTGCATGTCGTCGGCAAGGAATACGCGGATGCGCCCGGCGCAAAAGTTTATGCCGCGAATCACACAAGCTATTTTGATGTGCTGCCGCTGATGCTGGGCCTCGGCGTTCGGTATCACTTCGTGGCCAAAATGGAAGTCGGGAGAATGCCGTTCATCGGAACATTCTTGCGACAGATGCGGCATACGAAGTTTGACCGCAGCGATCCGGAATCGCGGTTGCGCCAATCGGAAGAGATGGAAAAGTTGCTGCGCGAGGGAGAATCGATTTTTGTTTTTCCCGAAGGAACGTTTACCGGCGAAGACGGCGTGCGTCCGTTTCAGCTTGGAGCGTTCAAAGCCGCTGTGGATGCGGGCGTCCCGATTGTTCCGGTTTCGCTTGCGGGCGCGCGAGGATTCCTGCGCGACGGCACGTATTTGCCGCGGCCGACTAGCGTGACCATCACCGTGTCGCCGCCAATTTTCCCGCGTGCTGTGAACGCAACGGAGAACACTGAGGAAAGTTCCGCCTGGCACGAACTGATCCGTCTTCGCGATACCACGCGCGAAACGATTGCGCGCTTTTCTGGCGAGCCCCTGCTCTGATAAGATCTGCCGTTTTTTGCCAGCAGCACAGTAACTTTTCTTCCCCACATTATTTCTCTCGTGTTGCAACTTGAGGCCGCAGGGACGCATCTTTATGAACAACACAAAAGAGAAAACGCGGACCGCTGCCTTCCTGCCTTAGGCACACCGCTAGACGCGAAGCCGTGCATGGTACACGCACGCTCACGCGGACAATTCAAACTACTGGAGGTTTTATGAGAATGCGGATTGTTGTGTCTCTACTCGCTTTGGTTTCCTTGTGCGGAGGCGCTGTTTACGCGCAGGAAGCGCCGAAAGTGGATATTTTCGCGGGCTATTCCTACGTGCGCGAAAATCCGGGGCCAACCAGCGGAGACAGCTTCAGCTTGAACGGTGGGAGCGCTTCCGTAACGTATCACATCAGAGATTGGGTGAGTGGAGTCGCGGATTTCGGCGGCTATCACAACGGAGATATCCTGGGCACAGGAGTGGAGGGCACGCTTTCCACTTATCTTTTCGGTCCCCGGTTTTCTTATCGCAGTTACCATCACTTCCTGCCGTTCGCGGAAACACTCTTTGGAGTGGCGCATGCAGGTGCAAGCATCGCCGGTGGCACGCTCGGCTCGCAAAATGCATTTGCGATGGCGATTGGCGGCGGTGTGGACTACCGGATCAGCAATCGATTGTCACTCCGGCCGCTGGAGGTCGATTACCTGTTGACGCGATTTGCGCAAGGGACTCCGAACAATCAATCGCAGAATAATTTGCGCGCGTCGACAGGAATTGTGTTTCATTTCTAAAAACCTGAGCGCGCAGAGAATTTCTTCTCCGGTTGAACCGGACGGAAATGGTACTGACGATTCGGTAGCCCGGTGCAGGCAGGGGGCCGCGCATAAATAAAGGCAGGCGCGGCCCTACGCACCTCTTCGGCGTAGCGGGAACGTGAAACTCGTGAGCGGGCATCAAACTTTGCGTCGGGCTCAAAAAACGCAATTGTAAAGGGACGAAAAACAAGGCCGCTTTTTTAGAGGGCGGACCTTTTTTTCTGCGGAGGCGAACTTCGCGATTAGTGCTGGAGCGTATAAATCACCGTGATGTAGGTCTCGATCTCTATAGGCTGGCCATTGAGAACGGTGGCACGGTAGCGCCACTGGCGCACGGCGTCGGTGGCGGATTGCAGGAAGAGCGCATCGCCACTGACGACTTGCAAGGATTGGACCGTGCCGTCCGTGGAAATGATCGCGTGCAATTCCACCTGGCCCTCGCGATGGATCTGTCTCGCGAGTGCGGGATAGACGGGCTCGACGCGACGGATCAGCATTGCTGACTCCAGGTGAGTCCTGAAGAGGCGGTGGGGCGTTTGGGGACGCACATCCGGAGGTGGTGAAGGCTGATGTCGGTCGTCGTTCATCGGAATACATCCGACGCATGGAGTGCCTGCTCCGGGCCCGGAGGGAAGTTCGGGCGGTTGCGTTGACGGAGGTTCAGGGCTCTCATCGACATGGTCAGGAATGTGCGTCGGCGGAGAAAAGACATTGTTGAAAAGGTTGTGCCTGTGTTGGGGAGTTTGCTGGGTTGTGGTGTTCGTACGCTCCGGGGCGCTGTTGTGAAAGTACGGTGGAATCGGCATTGCGCTGGCCTGCGCGATGCGTTCAGGTTTTCCGAACAGCGGAACCAGAATGATCGCTGTGAGAATTGCGCACTGGGCGGCGACGGAAATAATCAACGCACGGCGGCGAATGCGGCGTTCACGCATGCGTTGCTCGGGGCTACCTTCGACGAAACAACCTTGCAAGGAACCAAAATCATTTTGCGAATGGGGCTCGGGTTCGATAGACAGCACACACCTCCACAAAAAAGTTCTGCGAGGTCGAACTGGAGTCTTTGCGACGCCGGTTTCCTGAGGGTTGCTCAACTACCGCAGGAGACCGGCGCCGCGCTCGCAGGGATGTGAGGTGCGCGCGTCCTCCTAACGTTGGACACCGGGAAAGGGAACAAGTTCCCGTCGGGTGCAGACAGTGATCGTTTGTTTGAGTACAAGTTTCTGGCAGCGTCGGGACGCGCAGACGGGATCAAGTTTGCCGAAAGACTGAGTGCGGAATTCATCGCTCCTCTTATCTAAATGATTCTAAGACACTTATTTGCATGAACCGAAAACGCCCTCTGGCGCATCCCATGTTTGTGGACGTGGATCTGAAGGAGGGTTATCCCCATGGATGGGCGTAATGTCGAGACAATAGGCGTGCGCCGCACGGGTTGGGCTGCTCTAGACCGCGATCCGCAGCAGGACAAAGTCGAGTTTGTCTGTCCGTACTGCGGTGCACGGGACGAGAAGAATGCCAGACGCGAGCGGATGCTATATCATTTCACGGACGGCTTTCTGCAGGATTTGCAGGGCGAAGTGACGCAGTGCCATTCCTGCAAGCGATCGCTGCGCGTGGTTCCGGTGGTGCTGCTGCATGACCAGGACGAACAGCGGCGATTTGAGGCAGTCTTCTCTGACGAGTTGGCTGCCGCCGCAAAGAACTAATTGGTTCGACGATTTGAATTAGAAAAGGGTTGAAAATGGAAACGGGGCGCAAACATCTGCGCCCCGTTTTTCTCTTACGATTCACTGAAACTTAGTAGCGGTGCCAGCAACCGAAGCGGTCATAGTAGCCGCGGACAATCACTTCGCGGCGCTCGTGGCGCCAGTAGTCAGCGCGGGGACTGTAAAATCCGCGACGGATGACATCTTCGCGAACCTTGTAGTCATCGTGGCGGACAATACGATCTCGATCCCTGCCCCGATCCCGCTCGTCGGCTTGGGCGTTGGATGCGCCCGCGAAACACAGAGCACCACCCAATACAGCCGTAGCCAAAGCTGCCTCGGCAAATATGGACTTGAAGATATTCGTAAACATTGCGTCCTCCCGGGCGTCTCCAGGACGGCTCTCGGGTTGCGCCCTATATTCCATGAAACACCCCTGCACCACAAATGTTGCGCGAGGCGAAAGGCGCGCACCGCGAGGAAGACGATGCAGGTTAGTCACAAACAAAAAGAGCGCAGCGGAAATCCCGCGGCGCTCCCAAGAAACCTAAAACTAGCGGGGAGGATGATCGTGGTCGTGCTCGTCCCAATCGCGTTCTGTGTGCCATCTTTTAGTGTCTTCATCCCACCAGCGATGATCGTGTTCCCAACACCATTCCCGTGCGGCGATTAGCGCGGTGCGCTGTTCGGCTACCTGAGGGCTGTCCCAACCATGTTTCTCAGCGGCTTTGTGCAAATCATGATCAATCCTGACTATGCGCTTTTGGCAGTCTCCATCCGCTGCGCGTGACTGCGGAGCGCCAAAAAGCAGGAAACAGCCGGCGAAAGTGGTTCCTACCAGCAGCGTTTTTTTGAACAACGAAAATTCCATGCAATGTCGCATAGGTATTTTTTCCTCCGATTCCAGCCTAAGGAATGCAGGGAGCCGCAGCTATCAGGTAGAAGCCGTAGAACGGTGTGAGGCAATGCCGTAGACGAGAGCGGCGGCGATCTCGCTTAGTAGGCCTGCAAAAAGGGATCGACTTCCATGTGATATTTTTCGAGGCCGGCGCGGATGTGGTCAAAAGCTTCGTCTACGCTGTCTGCAAATTGCAGCATCTTGTATTCCTCTTCGTTGATGGTGCCCCAGTTCACCATGGCTTTCCAATTCAGCACTTTGTCCCAGTATTTACGCCCGTAGATGAGGATGATGTTGTGCTTTGCGAGCTTTCCGGTTTGCAGTAGCGTGAGCATCTCCCAAAGCTCGTCCATGGTGCCAAAGCCGCCAGGAAAAACGACGAGAGCTTTGGCGATTTGCGCGAACCAGAGTTTGCGCATAAAGAAATAGTGGAAATTAAAGCTGAGCTCCGGGCTGATGTAGGCGTTGGCGAACTGTTCGTGGGGCAGCTCGATCGAAAGGCCGATGGACTTGCCGCCAGCTTCGCTGGCGCCACGATTGGCGGCTTCCATGATGCCGGGACCGCCACCGGAACAAATGACGAAGCGGCGCGGCTTCGGTCCGAGCGTCAGCGACCAGGAGGTAATTTTGTGCGAGAGCTGGCGCGCTTCCTCGTAATAACGGGACATTTCGAGGAGGCTCTTCGCGTGGCGCACTTCGCTTCGATGCCGGACCTGCGCGGCTGCGGATAGTTTTCTGACGTTTTCTTTTTTCAGACGCGTGACCCGAGCCTGCGCCGTTTCGTGGGATTCGATGCGCGCCGAGCCGAACATGACGATGGTGTCGGCGATTCCCTCTCTCTTGAGCTGCACAAGAGGATGGAGATACTCCGCCAGGATGCGTAGAGGCCGTGCGGGGGTACTTTCCAGAAATCGGTGATCTTCATGGGGCGCCTTTGGCGCATGCTGAGGCTTGAGCTTGGGCTGACCTGCGGACATGGGCTGTTCTCTCCGAAAGATGCAAACAATCATTGTAGGAATCGCGGAGGCTCGCGGCAACGTCTTCCGCCGAGGGTGCGTCGAATTGAGTACACTGCGGGAACCGGTCTTTGCTAGCGGAGCGACAGAATGAAGCAAACCACAGGTAAATATGCATTAGCGCTCGTTGTTCTGCTTGCGGCAGCCGGTGCGTCGCGAGCGCAGGCTCCCGAAGGGCCGATGGCACCCCGGCCCGGCCAGCCGATTCAGCAAGCTCCGCCGGACGCGCAGGCCAAGCTGAAGGTTCAAGTGGCGCTGGTGAATATGCCGGTGACGGTGCGCAACGTGAAGGGCGAAATGGTGCACGACTTGGACGCCAAGGATTTTCGCATCACCGATAATGGCGTCCTGCAGAGGATCTTGCATTTCGATCTCGGAGGCGATCCTGTTTCCGTAGTGATATTGATCGAGACAAGTTCGCGCATCGATCCGCTGCTGCCACAGATGCGCAGGACCGGGATACTTTTTACGCAGACGGTGATGGGGCCGGAAGGCGAGGCTGCCGTGGTGGGGTTCAACGATGCTGTTGACAAGCTGCAGGATTTCACAACGAACGGCGATTCCATCGAAGAAGTTGTGACGCAGCTGCAGTCGGGATCGTCCGGGTCAAGGCTCTATGATGCGATGGCCGTGGGAGTGGACATGCTCAGCGGCCGCCTGCCGCAGCCGACAGCGGAGAATCCCGGCCGGCGGCGTTTGCTGCTGATTATGTCCGAATCTGTGGATGTGGGGAGCGAAGCGAAGCTGGGCGAGGTGCTGCGAAAGGCGCAGCTCGCGAACGTGACGATCTATAGCGTGGGGCTTTCGACCACGCGTTCGGAACTGCATTCTAAACGCAAAGACAAAGAGCCGGCGCCGATAGCACCACCAGGCATCATGACGCTGCCTCCGCCGCCTGGGACGATCCAGACTCCCACAACGGAGGAGAACCGCAACAGCGGCGTCGACTTGTTGGGGCTCGCGGTTTGGGCAGTGCAACACGCGGATAACAAGGTGAAGGATCACGCGATGGAAGTGGCTTGCGTTGCGACTGGCGGGGCGCATCTCTCCACGTACAAGGATCAGTCCATTGAAAACGCGATTGACGAAATCGGCGGCGAGCTGCACGCGCAATACACCGTCAGCTATGCGCCAACGGATACGAATGCCTTTGGCTATCACGAAATCAAAGTGGAAGTAGAACGCAAGGATCGCAAGAACTTGAAGGTCCGCGCGCGGCCTGGGTATTACCTTGCGCCGCCGGAAGGTTAGACACCCGCCTCGGCAGCCTCAAACAACTTGCTTCCAGTAGGTGACGTCGCGGGAGGCGAGGAGGGCGTCTTTGCGGGCGTTCCAGCGGAGGAAGTGCGGTGTGCCGGTGTGGCGGGAATGCGCTTCGCGGCTTGCCCAGACTTCATGGAGCAGGAATGCGCTCGGGCCTTCCGTGGAACGGTGCAAGTCATAGGTCAGGCAGCCGTCTTCTTTGCGCGTGGGGCCCACCAGAGCGCGCAGTTCGGCCTCCAGGAGCATTCCCTGGCCTTCACGCGGGCGCAGTTGGACGATGAGAGTTACGGCGTCCTTCGGGAGCCTGGTGCTCGTGGCTTTGCTGGATTTGCGGCGACGGGCTGGGTTTTTCTTTGTTTTGCGCTTCGCCATAGTGGGCGAGATTCTACTCCAACAGTGGCAGAAAATCACAATCCAAGAGGACCGGCTAAAGAGTTCCCCGTTCAAGAATTGAGGGGCGGCAGCGCTCTCTGCTATTTCTCTGCCAGCTTGCGGCCGACGTTGAGGCTGTCAAAATTCAGGATGGTGTTGAGCACGAGCGAATAGGTGCCGCGTGTTTCGCCGCGATAGACGGGGTTGATGGAGAAAAGCACGACGTGGCCGTTGCCTGTGGGCACGTCGATAACGGCGGCGTGCTGAGCGATTTCATCGCCGCCTTCGACGAGACCTGAAATGAGCAGATCTTTGCTGTCAGCATAGCGGAAAATGACGCGTGCACGGTTCGCCGGAGGGATCGCGCGGAAATTATTGTGGAGTTGCTCGTCGGTGAGCAGGGGATTTTCCCAAATTTCGGATTTCGGCTCTTCGGGAACTTCGACGGCTGGGCGTCCAGGCGTGAAATCCGGATCGTCGGCGGTGCCGCGGCCGGTGGGGCGGGTGTGCATTTCGCCGCCGAGGCGACGGAAGCCACGTGCGCCCGAAATGCTGCTTAGCGAAAAAATCGGGCCGTTGTCGCAGTATGCGGAGAGTTTTTCGTCGTAACCGTAGGCGATGGGGCTAGCGCCATCAACGAGGCGCGTGCCAACGACCGAGCCAACAATCTTCATGCGCAGCGCGTTTCCAACGCTGACGCCGTCGGCGAGGCCGATGGAAAGCGCGAACCGCGAAGTATCCGTGGCGGTCAGAAGAACTCCACCCTTTGCCACAAAGTTTTGGAGGTTGGCTACGCCTTCCCAGCCGAGGCCGGGGCGCATGTCGTCCGTGGAATCATTCTTTCCGACGAGGTTCGGTGTTTCCGGAGTGGTCTTCCATGGGAGCGGATTGCCCCAGGCACTTGGCAGGCCGTTGATGATGGCGGTGGGGCTGGAGAAGAAGCCGACCGGCGGAAACAGGATCACGTCGTACTTGGCGTTGAGGTCGCTCGTCTTGGAGACGGTTTGGGTGCTGATGTAGTCGTAAGGAATGCCCAGGTTGTCGAGCGCAATGCGCCACCAGCCTTCGGCTTGTGTGCTGAGCCAGGTGTGGACGAAGGCGATGCGCGCGGCGCGCACCGGATGCGTTTTGACGCTGGGCATCGCGGAGACCGGCGTCGCCTGCAAACCCAATTCGGAGATGGCGTCATTGAGCTGCGCGCGGCTGACGCCGCGCAGCAGGAACGAGCCGCGGCTGAATTTCTTGCCGCCACTTTCGAAGGGTTCTTCGGCGGCTTCGATCGAAGCATCATGCAATTTGTAACGCAGTGTGGCTAGAGATGGCTCGGCGTTGTTGTTGATCGCAAAGATTGCGCCTTCGCCGTTCACGCCACCCGGCGCACGGATTTCTTTCACACGCTCCATCGCAACGTCGAGGACTTTCGCTTCGGTGACGCGCGTCACTTGGACGCCGAAAAGCTCGCCAAAGGTCCAGCCGGTATCGTCATACGGAGTTTTCTGTGGATCGTCGGGGCTCCAGTATTGGTGGTCGAGGAGCGCATCGGCGATTCGCGAGTAGGGTTGGTCCATGCGAACGATATAGCTGCCTGCGGGAAATTCACGCGTTGTAGGGGCTGGCGTGGTGTCTTTTTCTTTTGTTTCTTTCGCGTCCTTTTTCGGTTTCGCGGATTTCTTAATTGGAAGCGTGACCGTGAAGGCTGTCGTCGCTCGCGAGATTTCGACCGCTTGCTTCTGTAATACTTGCAACAACGCTGCTTGCGAGCCTAAGCGTGGATCATCCGCGGGCAAGACGTACGCAGCTGGGCCTTCCGCGCCGGGCTTCGTGACGGAGCGTTTGGCTTTGAGATAAAAATTCTTGAGGAAGAGGCGTTTGTTTTCGTTGAAATAGTGAAGCGAGGTGAGCAGGCCGGTTTGTTCGTAGTTGTTGTTATCGCGCTGCGACCAAAGAGCTTTCGGCAGCGGAGGATTCTGCCGGTACCAGGTGCGCGCGTATTCTTCCTGATCGAGCGTGCGCTCCAGCGTGTCCGCGCCGCCGTTGCCGAATGTTTCGTAGAGGCGGCTGATGCCATTGTGCATCGCGGCGATAAACATCAGATAGCCTGGCGACCAGGTGTCGAAGACGCCGTGCGTGAACACGCCGGGCATGCCGAACTTGGTCATGTCCGAAACGTTGCGCCAGCCAATCATTTCCCACTCGTCGGTGAGAATCGGATCGACCCACGCATTGAAGGGGCCGTCGCCGGCGGTGTTGTCGTAAAGATAGGGCACTGATTCATGCAGGTCGTGCAGCACCTGGGCCTTCCAGCCGACGTAGGTCTGGAGTACGTTTTCCGTGAGTTTGAGTGTTACGCCCATAGCGTCACGGTTGTTGTCGTGAGCGACGTATTTGCCCCAATAAATCAGCGGCGGATAAAAATCCTTTGGGTGCGAAAGATGCCAGCGATAGATGTCGACCATGCGGTCGCGGCCGTCGACCTCGACGACCGGCGTGATGAGTGTGATCATGCCGTCGCGGATTTCGTGGATGTAGGGACTTTCGTCGACCGCGAGGCGGTACGCCAGCTCCATCAACGCCGTGGGCGCTCCGGTTTCGGGCGAATGAATTGTTCCGGTGATGTAATACACAGGCACGGCCTGCGCGACGATGCGGTCGGCTTCCGCATCGTCGAGTTTTATGGTGCGGGGATCGGCCAGCTTCGCCAGTTGCGCGCGATTTTCTTCCAGATTTTTCAGATTTTCCGGCGAAGAAACCGCCACCGCGATCATCTCGCGGCCTTCTTCGGTTTTGCCGATGGAGAAAACTTTCACGCGCGGGCTGGCCTTTTCGAGGAGGCGCATGTACTTGTACACGTCTTCCGCATACGGCAGAATTCCCGGCGCGCCGGCCACGTCGCCGAGCACGGCTTCGGGAGTCGGAACATTCTTCGCGGCTGGCAAATAGTCGACGAGCGGCGACGTGAAGAATGGCTGCGTGGTGTACTTATGGATTTTCGCCGTGTACGCTTCGTCAACGGGCTGCTTTGGATCGCGAGCCGGAGCGGTTTCGCCGTCAGCTAGTGCCGCGGTCGCCGCCACGGAAAGAAACAGCAAAATGGCGAAACTCCGCAGGATATGCACGCGTACTTTTCCAATACGAATCATTTGGTTCTCCCGAAGGTATGAAGTGGAAGGCGGATTGTAACTCTGCTATTGAGCTACGACAAATGTTATACACACCGGCGAAGGTACTTCGATGGTCTGGCCCGTCGGCGTCAGACTGCCGGTTGCGGGATCAATGTGGAAGACGACGATGTTGTTTGACTCCTGATTCTCCGCAAGCAGGGACGCGCCCGGGGGATCGATCGCAACATGCCGGGGCGTATTGCCGCCGGTCAGGACCTGTCCAAGGGATTTCAGCGTTCCCTTCTTTTCGTCAATGGCGAAAACAGCGATGCTGTCGTGGCCGCGGTTCGAGGTGTAAAGAAATTTTCCGGAGGCGTACACGGCAATCTCGGCGGCTTCCTTTGGACCCGAATAATCTTTTGGTAGCGCGGAAATGGTTTGCAGGGACGTCAAACCGCCCGTCTTCGGCTGATATGAGAAGACCGTCACGGACGACTCCATTTCGCTCAGCACGTAGGCGAACTTGCCGTTAGGATGAAACGCAAGATGGCGCGGGCCGGCACCCGGTTTCACTTTTGCAAAGCCGGAAAGCATCGGCGTGAAAACTCCTTTGATCGGGTCGAAGCCATAGACGATGACCTGATCGAGGCCTAAATCGACAGCGAGAGCGAAACGATTGTCGGGCGATGTGCCAATCCAGTGGGCGTGTGGACCTTCCTGGCGTTCCTTATTGGGGCCGGAACCGGAATGTTGGACGAAGCCGCTAGTGGTGCCGAGACTGCCGTCATCGTGAACGGGAAACGACGCGATGCTGCCGCTGTCGTAATTCGCGACCAGCACGAATGCGCCTTCCCTATCGAGCGAAACGTGGCAGGGTCCGGCGCCCCGCGTGGGCACTTGATTGAGGAACTTGAGGGCGCCAGTTTTTGCGTCGATGGCAAAGGCGCTCACCGCGCCGCTGGTTCCTCCATTGAAATTGGCGATCTCATTCACGGCATAGAGATACTTGCCGTTGGGATGCACGGCCAAAAACGATGGATCTATTGTTTCAGCGGCGACGCCAATGGATGTGAGCTGACCCTTCTCCGGATCGAATCGGTAGGCGTAGATCCCTTTGCTGGTCGTTTTTGAGGTGTACGTGCCGACGTAGGCGATGTACTGGCCCGTCGCGGCTGGCTTTGCCGGCGTTTGCGCCCGAGAAAACAATAGCAATGGCGCGGAGAAGAGCGACAGGAGTGCAAATAATCGTCGCGTAATCTTCATAAGGGAAAAGATTCTAACACTAACCATTGGAGTTGTAGGGGCGAAGCATCCCTTCGCGCGCGCTCAGGGTAAAGCTGAGCCCCTAGAAAGGCAGAGATCCGGTTACTTCTTTTCCTCTTCTTGCTCTTCCTGCAGGACGGCGGCGGCGGCGACGGAATCTCCTTCTTCAAGGCGCAACAGGCGAACGCCTTGGGTGGAGCGCCCCGCTTCGCGAATTTCGTTCGCGTGCACACGGATCACTTTTCCGTCGTGCGTGATGATCATGACGTCGGACTCTTCCGTGACCTGCAGCGTAGCCACGACAGAACCGTTGCGGTCGGTGGTCTTCATGTTCACGACGCCCTTGCCGCCGCGCGACGTGATGCGGTACTCCGCCAGCGGCGTGCGCTTGCCAAATCCCTTTTCGGCAACGGTGAGCATCAGCGTCACCAGCGAGTCCTTGATCTGCTCGTTTTCGAGCTCCTCAAGATTTTGCGTGGTGACTTTGTGTTCCTTGGCGATGATTTCGAAATCGGGCTGGACCGCGTCCATGCTTACGACGTAGTCGTCCTTGTCGAGGTCCATGCCATTCACACCGCCAGCGTTGCGACCCATCGGGCGAACCTCCGTCTCGCGGAAGAGGATCGCCTGGCCTTCGTGGCTGGCAAGGAAGATCATCTGTTTGCCGTCGGTGAGTTTGGCGCCGATAAGTTCATCTTTTCCGTCGAGATTGACGGCGATGATCCCCGTCGAGCGTGGGTTCGAAAATTCGGTCAATGTCGATTTCTTTACCGTGCCGCTCTTTGTGGCCATAAAGACAAAGCGGCCCTCTTCTTCGAGGTTTTGCGCCGCGACGAGAGCCGTTAGCTTTTCGTCTTCCTGAAATTTAACGAGACTGGAAATCGCTTTGCCCCGCGTGGCTGCGGCGGCTTCAGGCAGTTCGTACACTTTCAGCCAGTACACGCGGCCCTTCGAAGTGAAGAGCAGGATGTAACTGTGCGCCGAAGCGATGAACATATGTTCGACGAAGTCTTCTTCCTTGGTGCGCGCGCCGATGCGGCCCTTGCCGCCGCGCGATTGATGCCGGTACGTGTCCGCTGCGGTGCGCTTGATGTAGCCCGCGTGGCTCACCGTGATGAGCATGTCCGTATCGGCGATCAGGTCTTCGAGCTTGATCTCGTCGACTTTGTCGACAATCTGCGTGCGCCGGTCGTCGCCATAAGCCTTTTGGACTTCGCGCAACTCCCCAGTGATGACCTGCTTCAGCTTCTTTTCGCTCGAGAGTATTTCCTTGAGCTCAGCGATATGCTCGCGGATGGACTTCAATTCCTTGAGGATTTCATCGACGGAGAGCTGCGTGAGGCGGTGGAGTTGCAGCTCGAGAATGGCGTCCACCTGAATGGGCGTCAGACCGTCAGAGACGGACCGCGTGATTTCGCCTTCGAGTGCGGCGACGCGGTACTTCCTGCCATCCAGCTTGACGCCTTCGATCTTCCGGGACTTCCCGTTCTCGGTGATCGTGACGTCTTGCTCAGAAAAGTAGTTGAGCAAATTCTGCTTGGCGTCGGCGCGGCCTGAGGAACCGCGGATGATGCGGATGACGGCGTCCAGGTGATCGAGAGCAACCTGATAACCGACGAGGATGTGCTCGCGCTCTTCGGCTTTGCGCAGTTCATAGCGAGTGCGACGCAGCACAACGTCGCGGCGATGCTCGAGAAACAGTTTGATCAGGGGAATCAAACCAAGTTCGCGTGGCTGGCCGCCCACTATGGCGAGCAGGATCATGCCGAACGATTCCTGCATCTGCGTGTGCTTGAAAAGATTGTTAAGGATGAGCTGCGATTCCTCGCCGCGCTTGATTTCGATGACCACACGCATGCCTTCGCGCGAGGATTCGTCGCGGACGTCGGCGATGCCTTCGATTTTTTTGCTTTGTACCAGTTCGGCGATCCGTTCGATCAGCTTTGATTTATTGACCTGGTAGGGAATTTCAGTGACCACGATATTTTCGCGGTCCTTGCCAACTTCCTCGATGGCGGCTTTGGCGCGCATCATGAAGCTGCCGCGGCCCGTTTTGTAAGCGGATAAAATGCCTTCGCGGCCCGCGATGTAGGCGCCGGTTGGAAAATCCGGCCCGGGCACGATCTTCATGACTTCATTCAGCGGCGTGTCCGGTTTGTCAAGCAAAATCACCGCGGCTTCCACGATCTCGCGCAAATTGTGCGGCGGAATGTTCGTGGCCATGCCGACGGCAATGCCGCTGGCGCCGTTGACTAGAAGATTCGGAATGCGCGAAGGCAGGACGAACGGCTCCTCGCGCGTCTGGTCAAAGTTCGGAACGAAATCGACGGTTTCTTTTTCCAGGTCCGCGAGAATGTCTTCGCTGATTTTCGCGAGACGGGCTTCCGTGTACCGCATGGCCGCCGGGGGATCGCCGTCGACAGAGCCGAAATTTCCCTGGCCGTCGATCAACGGGTACCGCATGTTGAAGTCCTGGGCCAGACGCACCAGCGCGGGATAGATGACGGCTTCACCGTGCGGATGGTAGTTGCCGGAAGTGTCGCCGCAGATCTTGGCGCATTTGCGGTAGCCGCGGTTCGAAGCGAGGCCGAGGTCGTTCATGGCCACCAGGATGCGGCGCTGCACGGGCTTGAGGCCGTCGCGCACGTCGGGCAGCGCGCGCGCGATGATCACGCTCATCGCGTAGTCGAGATAAGATTTCTTCATCTCGGCTTCGATATCGACCGGCAGGAGTATCGACTTGTTTGTTTCGTCCGCCATTTCCCCTCGCTGATGCTTGAATTCCGTGTTGCTCGGGCACGGCATGCCGTGCCCCTACAAGCAATGTCTATCGATCGGGCGCGTTCTCCAGCACGTAAGCTTTCACTGAATCGAATGCATCCGCTGCGTTCGTAAAACGCTTGAGACCAAAGTGTTCCTCAAGCTGCCTCAAAAAATCATCGCGCTGTGCATCGCTCGCAAACTCCATCGCCACGCCGCGTGCATGGTCTGGCGCGTTCGTTGGCGTTGCTCGAAATTCGCTAACGCTCAATCCACGCAGCCCCGGCAATGTCGTCCAACCCAACTGCCAAATCATTTTGCAGACTTCGCTTTCGGCCGTAACACAGAGAAAGCGCCGACGCCAATGGCCAGCACGACCAACACACCGATCAGTTCGACCGTGAGAACTCTGTGCCAGCCTTCCGAGGCCGAACTGTCACCGAACCCAAGAGCGTCTCGCCATGCTCGGTATTCATGCGCGAGACGCGGCAAACGAAGTGCGGCAGTGCAGACTGAAGCTAGCAGCAAGCCCCAACGAATAGCGTTTCGAATCGAGCCCGCATCCGCATTGGACTCCGCTGCCACCGATCAAATATCCAGATTCACGACTTCGAGCGCGTTTTCTTCGATGAACTTGCGCCGCGCTTCGACGTTTTCGCCCATCAGCGTGGAAAAAATATCTTCGGCCGCGACGGCATCCTCCAGCTTCACTTGGAGCAGCGTTCGCGTGTCCGCGTTCATGGTGGTTTCCCACAACTGCTCGGCGTTCATTTCTCCCAGGCCTTTGAATCGCGTGATCGTGAAGTCCTTCTTCGCGTCTTCCACGACGTAGTTGAGGACGTCGTGCACGTTTTCTTTGCTTACTTTGTCGCCGTTGCGCGCTACCGTGAACGGCGGTTTGTTGTATTCCTCGATCTGCTTGGCTAGGCCGCGCAAACGTTTGTAGTCGGCGGTCGAGGCCAGCGCCCAGTTCACTTTTTGGTTGTGCGGCGGGCCGAACTGGATTTCGTAGAGGCTGTGCTCTTCGTCGAAAGCAACCTTGCCTTCGAGCTTGAGCTTGGCTTTGTCCACTTCCTTTAAAAGCCTTTCGAGCGCTCTCTTGTCTTCGAAATCCGTCTTTTTCTCGAGGCCGCTCTCCGCAAGCAACTCGACCAACCCGGGCTCGCGCAAACGCCGGCCCAATTTCGCCGCGGCCGCTTCATACTCCTGTACATTGAGAAGAAACCTCGTCAGGCCTGCACCTTGGAGCGATACGCCTTCTTTCGCTTTCACGACGTGGTCTTCCGTGGCGCGCTTCATCAGCTCGTGTGCGAATTCGCGCTCATCGCGAATGTATTTCTCGGTCTTGCCGCGCTTCACGCGATAGAGAGGTGGCTGCGCGATGTAAATGTGTCCGCGATCGATCAGCTCCTTCATGTGGCGGAAGAAAAACGTCAGCAGCAGGGTGCGGATGTGCGAGCCATCGACGTCTGCGTCGGTCATGAGAATCACTTTGTGATAGCGCAGCTTACCTGCGTCAAAATCATCTTTGCCTATGCCGGTGCCGAGCGCTGTGATGATGGCGCGAATTTCTTCGTGGCCGAGCATTTTGTCGTAACGTGCTTTTTCGACGTTGAGGATTTTGCCTTTGAGCGGCAGGATGGCTTGAAATTTTCGGTCGCGGCCCATTTTGGCTGAGCCGCCCGCGGATTCTCCCTCGACGACAAACAGCTCGCAACGAGAAGGATCGCGCTCTTGGCAATCGGCGAGCTTGCCGGGCAGGCCGCTTGAATCCATGGCGGACTTGCGGCGCGTCAGTTCGCGGGCTTTGCGGGCGGCTTCGCGGGCGCGCGCGGCATCGATGCACTTAGATATGATGCGGCGAGCCACTGTGGAGTGCTTGTCGAACCATTCGCCCAGCTTTTCGTTAACGAGTTGCTCGACGTCGCCCTTGATATCGCTGTTCAGTTTGCCTTTAGTCTGTCCTTCAAACTGCGGCTGCGGCAGGCGCACGGATACCACCGCCACGAGACCTTCGCGAACGTCGTCGCCCGTGATGGTCACCTCGTCTTTTTGTTCTTTCAGCATGCCTGCGGACGAGGCGAAATTGTTGATCGTGCGCGTCAGCGCGGAACGAAAACCGGATAGGTGCGTGCCGCCGTCCACCGTATTGATGGTGTTCGCGAAGGCGAAAACGTTTTCGCCGTAGGTATCGTTGTATTGCAGCGCGATTTCGATTTCGACGGTGCCGCGCTTGCCCTCGATGTAGATCGGCGAATCATGCAGGGTGGTCTTGCCGCGGTTCAGGTGTTTGACGAACTCGCCAATGCCGCCAGTAAAGCGGAATTCCGAGGTTTTCTCCGTGCGTTCATCCGCGAGCGTGATTTTCAGGCCCTTGTTAAGGAAGGCCAGTTCGCGCAAGCGTTGCGAGAGCGTATCGAAGCTGAAGACTGTCTTGTCGAAAATGGTCGCATCGGGATGAAACGTTACGCTCGTGCCGGTCTTTCGCGTTTTGCCCGTCTGCTTCAGCTTCGTCGTCGGCTTGCCTTTTTCGTAGGACTGTTCCCACACCGCGCCATCGCGCGAGATTTCCAGTTCGAGCCTGTCCGAAAGCGCATTGACAACGGAAACGCCGACCCCGTGCAAACCGCCGGAGACTTTGTAGGTGTCGCTGTCGAATTTTCCGCCGGCGTGCAGAACCGTGAGCACCACCTCCGCCGCTGGTCGCTTTTCCGTGGCGTGCATGTCGACAGGGATTCCGCGGCCGTTATCGACTACAGTGACCGAATCGTCCGCATGTACCGTGACATTGATTTCGTCCGCGTAGCCGGCCATCGCTTCGTCGACCGAGTTGTCGACGACTTCCCACACCAGATGGTGCAGGCCCATGTCTCCCGTCGAGCCGATGTACATCGCAGGACGCAGACGCACGGCTTCGAGACCGCCGAGGACTTTGATCGATTTCGCGTCGTACTGATGACCCGGAGTTTTTCCGGCCACCGTCTCTTTATCGCCCATGTATGCTCCTGACGAAACTCTTAGCGCCCAAAGACGGACCCCGAGCCAGGCGGTAGGCCTCAGCGCATAAAAACTTTGCTCAAACTTTTGTGAAGCGAGGAAAGGCGTGCTCGTGGAATGCTCCGTACGTCGCCTTACCCTTTGATTCCGGATTCATCGAACGAATCCAGAACTCGTAGGGTTCCTGCTCCATCCCATCTCGCGCAGCGAGACGTGGCGAAGACTTCATAACTCCAAGGTTCCGGCTCACTAGCTCCTGGCGCGAAGCTAAATTGCAGTGCCGAAATTACTTGGCCGACGTGCCGATTGGGAGGTTACCGAACTCGAATCGACAGCCAACAAATTGTACTTGATCTGACGCCGTTTCTCAAGGCCAGAAGAAGCCTTAGGCGTTCCGTAAAGCACTTATTTTGTGCTATTTAGGCTTGCCTTTGTGGCTTGGCGGACTCCGCTGGGAATTCCAGTCTGGCGTGAAATCTGATCAGTTTTTTCGCTGGAATTGCAGTTTCCAGCATTTAGCGAATCGTCTCAAAACAGCCTGCAATCTGGCATCGTGGCGCTTTGCAGTTCCTGGGGTGAAAGTCGGAACCATGAATGGTAGATCGGTAAAACAATCGTGGGAATGCGCGCTGAATCAGATGCGCATCGGCATGATGATGTAGCGGTAGCGGTAGGATTCGTCGGCGAGCGGGCGCATCTGGCCGGCGGATTGTTCGTCCTTTAGCTCGATGCTGATTGGACCATCGGCGGCGGCGGCAAGAAAATCCAGCATATAGGAAGAATTGAAACCGATGGAGATCGCGTCACCTTTATATTCCTTCTCGATATTTTCTTTGGCCTCGCCGTATTCGGGACTTGAAGCGGAAATCTCGACTCCTTCTTTGGAAACAGCCAGTTTGACCGCATGCGAACGCTGATCGGCGAGTTGCGATACGCGGCGGACGGCATCACTGAGTTCCGCGCGCTCGAGCACCACGGTCTTGCTATTGTCGCGTGGGAGCACCGCTTCGTAATTCGGAAACTGCCCCGTAAGGATTCGCGAAATCAAAAGCCGGTGGCCGACCTGAAAGAACAGATGGCTTTCGTCTTTGGCGAACTCGATCGAAGCCTCGGAGCCAGCCGCGCTCGCAAGTTTCTCCACTTCGTCCATCGCTTTTTTCGGGATGAGAACTTTCACTTCACCATTGAGGCCCGCGAGCTTCTGGTCCGTTTCCGCAAGCGCCAGACGGTGGCCGTCAGTGGCCACCATCGCCAGCGTATCCGGCTTCAAAATCAGCAAACCACCGTTTAATGTGTAGCGCGACTCCTCCATAGAAATAGCAAATTTTGTTTTGGCGATCAGGCTCCCAATAATCGCAGCTGGGATTTTGACGAGCGTGTGGGGCATTGTCGGCAGAGCTGGAAAGTTTTCCTTCGCCATCCCAACAAGCTTGTACTTTTTTCTGTCGCTGACAATTTCCACCCAGTGATTTTCGAGAAGCCTGACTTTGATTTCGCCCTCGGGAAGCAGACGCACAAGCTCCAGCAGCTTTTTCGCTGGAATGGTCCCCGCGCCTTCCTTTTTAATCTTTGCTTCGCAAGACGTGCGGACGCTCAGCTCAAGGTCCGTCGCGGTGATGGTCAACTGGCTGCCTTTGGCCTCGACCAACAAATTCGAAAGTATGGGGATCGTCGTCTTGCGCTCAACGACGCCTTGCGTGGTGTTGAGTTCATTCAACAGCGCCGATTTTGTAACGCTGAATTCCATCGATTGATGTTCCTCGCGTGCGGTTCCTGTTGCGCTCATTCGGGTCCCTCGCCAATTTTTACCGCTGTCGTACTGTACTCGCTTTTGCCCAAAGTATAAAGCCCAGCAAGCGCGCAAAACCTGTGGAAATACGTGGGAATCAGAACTTTCTTACTTAGTGCGGGAGAAGGATGGCGCCTGCATTTTATCCACAACTTAGAACCACGATCACAAACACTAAGGCACTTAGTAATTTCTAGAAGTTATCTCATAAACACTTTGAACGTACTGAACAGTTGAAACTTATGGCCAATGGCGTAAATCGAGAACATGGACATTACCGACGCCCAGTGGGCGGTTCTCGAACCGTTGTTCCGTCCGAAGCGACGGGCCGATG
>DATDHE010000447.1:0-18009 GCA_036521695.1 Candidatus Acidiferrum sp.
GCTGGAGTTCTTCCAGCATCATTTTTCGAAGATGGGTCACGGGAACACCTCCTGTGACCCACACTTACATCCAATCCATCAAGCAACCAACGCTCCATTACCTCACGCGTAGCGTCCGCCGCCGGGCGGCTACGTCCAAACTGGATAACCAGGAAACAAGTACCAGGAGAAAACCACTCATTATCCTTACAACCCAGCTTCATTCCTTCACCAAACGGACATTGTAGCTGAACGGACGCTCAATCATTTCTTCCACCATCCAGCCCCCCTGTTCACAAAGCGATTGAAATGTCTCGCTCGTTCGCGGCCGCGTGGACACTCGGTTGGCGATGAGCGAAGTCCGTGCAGGCTCGCCGTCCCGCGTCACCGTTCCTACGACGACAGCATCGCGTGCGGTTCCGCTGTGAAGCGCTCTTAGGTTCGTGATGATCTCATTGTCCGAACCATACTCAAACAATCCTCCCTCAGACGAGATCCCACACGCCGCATCGCTAGTCTCCAACTCGCAAAGCAATTCTCGCAATCGCGCGGAGTCCGACCATTCATACTCGAAATGCCGGAACCCGATGTTGAGCCCGCACAGAGGTGACGCCGGCGCGCGCAGCGCTTCAATAGCCCGGCCGCCAAACGCTGGCCCGCTTGCATCCACATCCAATACAGCAATCTCGATTTTCCGCCCAGCCAGCAAGTCCGGGCGCTCCGCTTGAAGATGGATCAACGAATTCCAACTGTCGGACCCCGGTCCACCCCCTATATTCACAAGACACACGGGCCGTCGCGGCTCGGCCGCTACGCTGTCAGCAAGGCCACGTGCCAGCAATCGCGCCACATCCTGCAACCGCAGTCTGGTTGCAAACGCTGGAAACGACGCAGCAATCCTTCGGTCGATCGGGACGGTACCTTCCCTCAGATTTTCCGCGCCCAACTTCAACAGATACGTGCTCATCCCGTCCAAAAATGTACCGGCAGCCGCCATAAGCCCACGCCCCAGCATGGAGCTTCGCAGCGCCTCCCGTAGCGGCGCCGGAATCTCGCGCTGCTGCCGCGCTTCGCGAATGTATTGCTCGGCCAGAGCCGCGAGTTCCGCGTCCGTTGCGCTTACAGCAAACGCCGGGTTAGTCACATCAATAACGGCCAGTTCCATGCCGCCCTCGGTCTTCGCGTAAAGAACGGCCTTCCCCATTCAAGCCTCCTAATAGATCGCCCACCAAGATGAGAAAATCTGTCGATATCTAACAAACTCCCTTTAGCAATTATATCATATTTCCGGCCATTTTTCAAGAAAATCGCAGCTCTGCATACCGGTTTTGCTACCTCTTCACAGCACTCTTAAGAACCTATCCAATTCTTTGCGCCGCGCAGTAGACGCACAGCCTCCGGTATTTCCGCGACGGAAGCCCCGCTATATCCCAAGATAAAATCCTGTCGTGCACCCGTACCCATGCACGACGAAGACAGCGGTCACAGCCTCAATTTATCCTCCGCCGCTCGCGCCGCTATCGCGAGGTCGCGATATATCCTCTTGGCAGTGTCACCGTTAGGTGCAGCCCGGCTTTCGCGCCATGCAACTCCAGAATCGAACCGAGTTCCTTCCCGGTTGACGAGTACTTCTCGCCGCTCCCGTAAGCCTGCCGCATTCTCCGTATGTGACGCGAGAAATGCCCCTCCCTGATGAAATCCGCAAGCACCGCTTGATATAAATGCGCCGGGCTCACATCCATCGCATGGCGAACCGCCGAAAAATGCTCGACCCGATCTAACGGAATGACGATATAGCCCACTCTCATCGACGGAAACAGACCTTTGCTGAATGTCCCTATGTAAACCACGCGCAACGAATGATCCAGCGCTTGCAACGAGGCGATGGGTTTGCTGTCGTACCGACACTCGCTGTTATTGTCATCTTCAACAATCCAAGCCCCCGCGCTCCGCCCACTCCAGAAGTTGCAGCCGCCGCGAAGCGCTCATCGTTGAGCCCAGAGGATATTCGTGCGATGGCGCAGCTTGCCCACCTTCCGATCCACGCGAAATGAGGGGCGAAAAACCAGTGGCAGTCTTCATTTAGAAATCATCGTGGTCATAATAATATCGCTTCAAGTGGTGATTGTGTCAGACCACTCTTTGATGGACACTCGACTTCATGGCAGCGCTTACGCTCGCAGCCCTCTCGGTCCCGCCACGGATACTTTGGCCGTACATCGCCGGGCTAGCCCTCCTAGCTATCGGCCTATTTGTCATTCTCAAAAAGGAAATTCCGCAAGTTCATGGGCTCGACAGACTCATGCCTTTCGGCCGTTTGTTCTTTGCTGTCCCCCTGGCCGTTTTCGCGGCGCAACACTTCACCATCGCCAAAAATATGGCGCCCATGGTGCCTTCCTGGATTCCCGCGCAAGTCTTCTGGATCTATTTCGTGGGCGTCGCGCTGGTCGCCGCCGCCCTAAGCATGCTCTTCAAGAAATACTCGCAGTTGGCGGCCACACTTTTGGGAATTATGATCCTTCTATTCGTCGTGTTACTCCATATTCCCAGGGTTGTTGCAAACCCCACGGACAGAATTTCCTGGACAGTTGCTCTGAGAGATCTAGCTTTCAGCGGCGGCGCATTCGCCTTTGCCGGAGCGCAGTCCAGGTTACAGTCCAAAAGTGTTACACCAGCCCTCCTAACTCTCACCCGCTTTTTAATTGCCATCGCAGCACTTTTCTTCGGCGTCGAACATTTTCTGCATCCCGAATTCGCCCCCGGCATCCCGCTCGAAAAGCTGACCCCCACTTGGATCCCGTTCCGCCTCTTCTGGGCGTATCTCGCAGGCGCGGTCCTTATTGTCGCGGGTGTATGCATCCTTGTAAACAAAGAAGCGCGCCTCGCTGCAACCTGGCTAGGTATCATGATTCTGCTCATAGTCCTGGTTATCTACCTGCCTATTCTCATCGACATTCCCCTCGACATCGGGAACGGCCTCAACTACTTTGCTGACACTATGCTCTTCAGCGGTGCCGCCTTGCTTCTCGCCGACGCTCTGCCAAAAGAAAAAACCGCGCCCTCGAATTAGCAGGCTGGCCTCCGTCGCACGGGCAGAACGCGTTGCGGCCGCCCCTAGCCTCACATTGATCCCGATTCGAAATCGCGTAAACACGCTGCAAAAACGCTAGCGACTTGCTGTTTGACCTTGTGTAAGATAATTCTCCGGGAGATGGGCGATGAGGGACGAGAGCACAAGGCAGGCAGCTCAGGAGTTTCTGGCCGCGAAACTCACCGAAGAAGCGCAGAGACTCGAAGAAAAGCTCAATCAGGAAACGGCCGTAGCTCGCTCACTGCATGTTTGGAAGAGTTTTCGCGACTCAATCTTTTCCCAGTGCAACGAGTGGAATGCCGTGACGCAAGAGCAGACCCTCACCTGCAAGGAAACTCCGCTGGGAGATCTCCGGTTATGGTGCGCCGCCACATCAAAACACATGACCGTGCATTACGATTCCAGGAAGCTTTTGGTCACCATAAAGAACGGCGGCCGCCGCGAGAACGAAACCGACGTCATTCTCCGCATCGAAGGATTCTCCACAGGTTCCGATCGGTCAGCCCATCTGGTCCGCAACGATGAACCGGCAAACGTTCCTCTCTTGATTCTCGGAGAGCTTCGCCTCTTATCGGGAATAGGTCGTCAAAGAACCTCTTAGTCATAGAAACCGCCCGTTAACTCCGCGCCTGCTCTGTGCTTGGCGCCACTTTTTTCCAGGTCGCGTGGGCTCAGCTCGACCGATGAAACGCCACAGCGACCGGAAAACATCGACAAGAAAAGAAGATTTTAATTTCGTCCCTCTTCGGAGGGCTAATCTACGGGCATTCAACTTCAACGGCCAGAACAAAGGTCGAAAAGGTGTCCAAAGCTGGATAGTACCATCTTTCTTTTGCATGCTTGCGACGTACATTGCCGACGCACCTGAGGTAGCAGCGATGTTCAGCAAGGAAGACCTCCCGTAGGTTGAATACCTGTTGAATCAGAAATGGGCTGTGACAAGAATGATCCAGAGTTACGAATCGTCATTGTACGGTAAGTGATTTAGCCCAACCAAACCATCTCGATAGCGCTCACCCTTCGGACCAATCCACTCCCCAACAATCTCAAGGAATCCGCAAAATCTTGTGCACATTCTGCTCGGAGCTTCCAGCCAGTGACTGAAGGTCCATCAACCCGCTCATACCCCAGCTCGCCAGGAACGGCAAAAAGCACAACTCGCGAGACTGCAATACCTTATGCGGATAGAGCAGCGACTCGAGAAACTCCTGATGCGCACCGATCAAGCCGCTCTTAAAAGCCTGCGCACTGCCCGTCTTGCGCTTCAATTTGTCGAGCTGAAACGCAATCTTTCTCTGCGCCGTCTCCACCGCTCCGCCCAGGGTCGGGTCGAGCCGAACAATCTGTTTTTTCAGTGTCGCCAGCATCCTCACGCTTTCTTTCACCGTCTTGTCAAAATTCTTCCCAAGTGTCGACGGCACGCTGGACGTCTCCATTTTGCGCCGTAGTTCTTGCGAACCGCGCCACACGTCCTCGATTCTCAATCCGTAGCGTCGCAGAAGTTTTTCTGCTTTTGCGTCCAGGATGGTAAACGCCGCGCGCGGCAAAATCACTGGCATGCGACCCAGCAACTTCCGATAGAGCACTTCCGACTGCGCAAAGTACGCAATCTCCGCCGGCCCCGCGATGTACGCCGCCGTCGGCAAGAGCGAGTCCTGCACCAACGAGCGGAGGAGCGCATTGGGACTGAAATTCTCAGGCTCCGCTTGCACCGTCCGCACCAATTCTTCCTTAGTCCAACTCTGCTCGCCGCTTGTGAATTTGCCGCCGATGAAGGCGATGGGCTCTCGCGTGCCCTTTTTCATGCTGAAAAGCAACGTGTTTCGCGCCGTCACTTTCACTTGCGCTGCAAACCCCGCCTTGTCCAATTCCTTGCCGCGCGCTAGCAACGCTTCGTTCAGCTCATCGCGGCCTTCCACGGCTCTTCGCAACAGTTCTCCCTCGATGCGATGCAACCGCGCGTCCAGGGGATCAAGCAGGATTAAGCCCTGCTCGGCAAACAATCGGGCAAATAGCTTTCCGAACGAGCTCCCATACGTTTCTTGCGCGCCATAACTGTCGCGAAAAATGCCAGCGACAAATTCTCCTCCCGCTGCCGTCAAAATCCCAGCCGCCTCGTGCACCATCTCCTGTATTTGTTCACCCAGCGCAATCCGTCCCACAGGCTTTCCGGCATCACCGTTCCCGGGAAGCTCGAATCGTGTCAGCTTGCCTTCCCGAAACCACGTGGAGACGCGGACTTCTTCAAGATCGTGATCTTCCGTCGCCATCCAGAAGATCGGAACAGCTTCGATGCCCGCGAGCGTCAATTCCTGCGCGATTTGAACAGCTGACGCCGCTTTGTATACCGCATACGCCGGCCCGCCAAACAATCCGACTTGCTGTCCGCTCACAATGGCCACCGCGCCCTTCGCAAGCCTGTCGAGATTTGCTCGCGTCGCGTCTCCGACGCCGAACGCAGCGTTTTGCTCCCGCAGGATTCCTGCCACTTCTGCTCTCCGCTCCCGTCGATAGTCAAGTAACCGCGCTGCCTTCTTTACCGCTTGGATCGTTGGAGGGTGCCCGTAGAACTGCTTAACGGCGGGAAAATCATCGAGGAATTGAATGAACAGCTTGGACTGATGGGGCAGTTGGCGAAACGGCAGGGCTCGACATTCCATCGGGAATTAGATGATAACCACGGCCTTTCGTCACAGCAAATCTGAGCGCATCCGTTTGGCTACGCCACGAGTGATCACACCAGCCGCGTCGCCGCTGAATAGGCCCTCCGTTTAGACGGAGACCGCGCCAGAAAGGCGCGCAGGCGCATGGGATTCCAATTTGGTCATAACTTCCCGGATGGCATTCCTCTGCTCTTCGTGCAAAGGCAGTAAGGGCTGGCGCGGCGCGCCGCCCCGATAGCCGACGAGGTCCATGGCGTATTTTACCCCGGGAATCCCGCATTGCGAAACGATCAGCTTCGACACCGGCAGAATTGCGGCTTGTAGCGCACGCGCTGTTCCCAGATCGCCTTTTCGGACCGCTTCAAAACCGGCGACGCACAGTTCTGGCAAGGCACTCCCCAAAGCGAGGATGGACCCGACCGCGCCAAGCACCATCGACGGAAACATCATGCTCGCCGAGCCTACTAACAGTTGAAACGAGGATGGAGCGGCGCCAAGCATCTCCGCTGCACGCTGTACATTTCCAGAACTTTCTTTGATGCCAATGATATTCGGATGCTGCGCGAGAACGCCAACTTCCGGTGCCTCCAGCGCGACACCCGTGAACTGCGGCACTGAATAGAGCAACACAGGGATCGGCGAAGCATCGGCGACGCGGCGATAGTGTGCGATGAAGACCTCGGGTTTGTACATCGGCTTGTAGTAGTAGGGCGTCTTCACCAGAGCGACATGGTAGCCAAGCTCCGCGGCGCGCTTCGTGCGCTCGATGGTTTCAGCCGTGGACTCTGCGCCGGTTCCCGCGATGAGCCGCATGCCCGGCGCGGCCGATTCCTTCACCGCGACGAGGACGGTGTCGACCTCCTTGCGGGAGAGCAGCACGGATTCGCCCGTCGAGCCAATCGCTACGTAGCCCCCGAGGCCTGTCGCGTTGTACTTGGTGATGTTGTGCTTGATGTCCGCGACAGAAACAGAGCCGTCAGCGGAAAATGGCGTGGTAAGCGCGGGGAAAACACCGGATAAGTTCATAGTTTAGTCTCCTGTGCCGGTGCCGCCAGAAGCAACGACTCGGCCGCGATGCAAATCCTGAAGGGCGGCGACTTCAGTGCCCTGATCGAGTAACGCACGAATTCCGCGCGCTGCCGCGTGGGCCGCCGCAAGCGTTGTGATGCATGGAATGTTATAGCGAATCGCTGCGCGGCGAATGGATTTTTCGTCGTAAAAGGATTCGCGGCCGAGCGGCGTGTTTATCACCAGGTCAATTTTACCCGTTTTAACGAGGTCCACGATGTTTGGCCGGCCTTCGTTGACTTTGAAGACTGATTCCGCTGGGATGCCCGCCGCTTCAAGCGCCGCGGCTGAGCCGCGGGTGGCGAGTAAACGAAAACCAAGTTCGTGCAGCTCTTTTCCGAGGGAAGCGAGATGCTTTTTGTCGCGATCATTGACGCTGAGAAAAACGGTGCCCTTGCGCGGCAGTCGCTGCCCGGCGGCGAGTTGTGCCTTCGCGAAGGCCAGGCCGTATGATGTGGAAATGCCCATGACTTCGCCGGTAGAACGCATCTCCGGCCCAAGTATCGTGTCCACGCCGCGGAATTTGTTGAACGGAAAGACTGGAGACTTCACTGAGTAGAACTCGTGGACGGCAATTTCAGCGATGCTATTGTGGTGCGCAAGCGGCAGATTCATATCCGCCAGCTTTTTGCCTGCCATCAAACGCGCCGCCACTTTGGCCAGCGGTACTCCGGTCGCCTTGCTGACATACGGAACAGTCCGCGAAGCACGCGGATTTACCTCGAGAACATAAACGGTGTCGCGCTGAATGGCATATTGCACGTTCATGAGGCCGATGACCTTCAGTGCCAGCGCAAGGCGCTTTGTATATTCGCGGATGTGTTCAAGAATTGCGGGCGACAAACTCACTGGCGGCAATACGCAGGAGGAATCGCCGGAGTGCACACCGGCTTCCTCGATATGCTCCATGATGCCGCCGATAACCACATCGGTGCCGTCGGCGAGCGCGTCCACATCAACTTCGGTGGCTTCTTCCAAAAACTGATCGATCAGGACGGGCCGCGCTGGCCCCATCATCGCCGCTTGCGCGACGTACTCCTGCACTGTATTCACGTCATAAGCGATAACCATGGCGCGCCCGCCGAGAACATAACTCGGTCGAACGAGCACAGGCATACCGATCTCGGCGGCAACCCTCGCGGCTTCTTCCGGGACGAGTGCGGTGCCGTTGCGTGGCTGGGGAATCTTTAGTTTGTCGAGCAAGCCGCCGAAACGACGCCGGTCTTCCGCCAAATCAATGGATTCGGGAGCCGTCCCGATGATTGGCACGCCGTTGCGCTTTAATTCCTGTGCAAGATTTAGAGGCGTCTGGCCGCCAAACTGGACGATGACACCTTGCGGTTTTTCGCGTTCGACGATCGCGAGAACGTCCTCCAAGGTGAGTGGTTCGAAATAGAGGCGGTCGGAAGTGTCGTAGTCCGTCGAAACCGTCTCTGGATTGCAATTCACCATGATGGTTTCGAATCCATCTTCGCGGAGAGCGTAGGCCGCGTGGCAACAACAGTAATCGAACTCAATTCCCTGCCCGATGCGGTTCGGCCCGCTGCCGAGAATCATTATCTTCGGGCGTTGCTGCGCGTCAGACTCGTCTTCGTCCTCATACGTGGAATATAGATATGGCGTGAAGGACTCGAATTCCGCTGCGCAAGTATCAACACGTTTGAAAACAGGTGCAACACCGTAACGCGCGCGCTGTAGGCGGACGGAGGCCGGAGTACTCTTCCAGATTTGTGCGAGCTGTTCATCGCTCGTCCCGTGGCGCTTGACCTCACGCAACAATTCTTTCGAAGCAGTTTCTACCGTGACGGTAGCGGCACGGCGGTTCATCGCAACGATCTCTTCGATCTGATGAATAAACCACGGATCGATTTTGGTGAGTTCGCAGATCTCTTCGGCGGGCAAGCCTTTGTCGACGGCGGTAAGCAGCCAGTGAATGCGGTCCGGGCGGGGGGTAGCCAGCTTCTCGCGCAGCAGAGAGTCCGGCGTTTCTACCGGCGCGCGCCAAGGGGTGTGCGGTTCAAGGGAACGAATTCCCTTCTGCACAGCTTCCTTAAACGTTCGGCCGATGGCCATGACTTCGCCCACCGACTTCATCTGCGTCCCGAGCGTGCTGTCCGCGCCGGGAAATTTTTCAAACTGCCATTTGGGAATTTTCACGACCACGTAATCAATGGTCGGTTCGAAGCAGGCTGGCGTTTTCTTGGTGATGTCGTTGCGTATTTCGTCGAGCGTCATTCCTACAGCAAGCCGTGCGGCGATTTTGGCAATTGGGAAGCCAGTAGCCTTGCTGGCCAGAGCCGAGCTGCGCGAAACGCGCGGATTCATTTCGATGACGGTCATGCGCCCGCTTTCCGGACTAATGGCGAACTGAACGTTTGAACCGCCCGTCTCGACCCCTACTTCGCGGACGATAGCGGCAGCCGCATCACGCATCCTCTGATATTCCTTGTCCGTCAAAGTCTGCGCCGGCGCCACGGTGATCGAATCCCCGGTGTGCACGCCCATGGGATCGAAATTCTCGATGGTGCAAATCACTACGAAGTTGTCCCGGTGATCACGCATCACCTCGAGTTCGTATTCTTTCCAGCCGAGAACAGATTCTTCCACGAGTGCTTCGTGAACGGGGCTCATATCCAAAGCATGAGCGATGGCTTCGCCGAATTCTTCTTTGTTGTAGGCGATAGAGCCGCCCGTGCCGCCCAGCGTGAAAGAAGGCCGAATGACGAGCGGGAACCCAAGCTGATCGCACAAACGCAAAGCGTCTTGCGCGTTGTTGACGAGCGCCGATGCTGGCACTTCAAGTCCGATTTTGCGGCACGCATCCTTGAACCATAGCCGGTCCTCGGCGACTTTGATGGCGCGCAGCGACGCGCCAATCATCTCGACTTTGTACTTTTCAAGAGTGCCGCTCTCCGCAAGCTCAACGGCAAGATTCAGGGCGGTTTGCCCTCCCACGGTGGGTAAAAGCGCGTCCGGTTTTTCCCGCGCAAGAATTTCTTCCAGGTATTCCTTGGTCAGCGGCTCGATGTAAGTGCGATGAGCCAGCTCCGGATCAGTCATAATCGTGGCAGGATTGGAATTCACCAGGACGACTTCGTAGCCTTCCGCGCGCAGTGCTTTACAGGCCTGAGCGCCGGAATAGTCAAATTCGCAAGCTTGGCCGATCACGATGGGGCCAGAGCCAATGATCAGAATTTTCTTGATGTCAGTGCGTTTTGGCATTGGTCGTTAGAGTATCGTGGTTTGCCCCCACCTAAAAGTAAGTGACGCGAGTCGTTCCTAGCTGCCGGTTACCGTTATTGACCTTCGCAGAAGGAACTTGCCCTGTTCGAGCGTGTACTGGAACTCGGAGCACTCCTTCTCAGCTTTCTTGACAGGTTCATACCGCACTAGCAATTTGTATTCACTGCCGCCCATGGTCGCGACAAGCAGATAATCGCCTGGTGCAAGCTTCTTGAATTGAAAAACACCATCGCGTCCCGTAAAGGCTTCGGCCACCGGTGTCATTAGTGTGCAACAATCGCCGCTAACCGTTGGTGAAAAAAGCCTGATGCGCACGTGAGCTAAAGACTTGCCCTCTTCCCGGGAGGAACTCACCGTTCCCTTGTCTGGAGTTTCTTCAATGGAAACAAGTCTGCCGCACATTCTGTCAACGGAAACTGGTTCCACGGTTTCTGCCGAAATCGCCGGAACCACCAATCCGAGCACCACGGATGCAACAGCCAAGCCCCACTTCACGCCGCGTGCTCCTTCATCATGTCGGTGAATTTGGTGAAGAGGTAGTGTGAGTCATGCGGGCCCGGTGAAGCTTCAGGGTGATATTGAACGCTGAAGAGCGGGAGCCTTTTGTGCTGCATTCCTTCGTTGGTGTGGTCGTTGAGATTCACGTGCGTGATTTCCACGTCGCTCGAGGCCAGTGATTCTGGGTCGACGCAGAACCCGTGATTCTGAGCGGTGATCTCCACCTTTTGGTTGAGCAAGTTCTGAACCGGATGATTCGATCCATGATGCCCGAATTTCAGCTTGAAGGTCTTTCCCCCTAGGGCGAGGCCGCAGAGTTGATGGCCGAGGCAGATACCAAAGATCGGAACGCGCCCGAGGAGCTTCTGAATATTCTCGACCGCGTAGCCGATGGGTTCTGGGTCCCCGGGACCATTAGAAAGAAAAATGCCGTCCGGCTTAAGGTCTAAAACGTCTTGGGCAGACGTCTTCGAAGGAACCACCCAGACGTCGCAGTGGTGATCAACAAGAAGCCGCAGAATATTTTGCTTGATGCCGAAGTCGTACGCCGCAACGCGAAGCTTTCGCGTGTCAGAAACTCGGCCAGATTCGCCCATGGATTCTGACCACGGCGGAATCGTCAGCTCGATCGAGCTTTTTTCCCAGCCGTAAGCCTTCTTGCAGGTAACGCGGCTGGCGAGTTCCTGGCCGGCCATCGCCGGCAACTGCTTGGCCTCGAAGATCAATTGCTCGGCGGGAGTGCCGTCGGTGGCCACAACTCCGCGGAGCGCTCCGACATTGCGAATATGGCGAACAAGCGCGCGCGTATCGATATCCCAGATAGCAGGAATTTTGTGGCGGTTCAAATAGAGCTGAGCGGTTTCCACCGACCGCCAATTCGAAGAGATCTGCGAAAACTCCCGCACGATCAGCGATTCGATATGGGGGCGCGCAGCTTCTTCGTCGTCGAAATTGGCCCCGACATTGCCGATATGGGGATATGTCAGGCAGATGATTTGGCCCGTGTAGCTTGGGTCCGTGAAGACTTCCTGATAACCGGTTAGGCTGGTATTGAAAACGACTTCGCCGCCGCGGCGCGTAATTGCGCCAGCCGCACGGCCGTTAAATATGCGCCCGTCTTCCAGAGCAAGGGTGGCGGTTCGGTGCTGAACTTCGGTCAGGTTGTCCTCCGAGTGTGGTCATAAAGTATGCCAGTCACTTTGAGTTAGTGGAACTGGCTTCCGTCGTGGAAAGTGAACCAAAATGGTCGACCGGCCAGTACGCAAAAACCGCCCGGCCGTAAATAAACTGGCTGGCTACAGGCCCAAAGACGCGCGAGTCATTGGAACTGATGCGGTGGTCGCCCATTACGAAGTAACTATCCTTGGGAACGCGCACGGGGCCGTAATCGCTCATGTCTTCGTACTGCGGAGGGACGTAAGGCTCGTCGATGGCGCGCCCGTTGACATAGACGATGCCCTGGCGAATCTCGACATTTTCGCCTGGCAAACCGATGACCCGCTTGATGAAAGACTTCGAATGGTCGAGAGGATACCAGAAGACGACAACATCGCGGCGTTGAATGGGCTCGAAGCGATAGACAAATTTGTTGATGAAAATGCGTTCCTGATCCGAGAGCAGAGGCGCCATGCTGGTTCCTTCAACTTTTACCGGCTGATAGAGGAAGACAATGATGACAAGAGCGAGGCCAATGGCGATCAGAAGATCGCGAGTCCAAACACGGATTTCGTTTCGCAGGGAATGGGCTGCCGAAGGCGCCGGCGCTGGAGTTTCCGGAACCGATGGAGCAAGAGGTGGGTTCTGGTCCACGCTTTGCATTTTGTGCTGCCTTCTATTTATAGCACGGGGTTGCTGGCCGCGCTAGATTGGATTTGTGCGGTGCATTGACGGATTGCCCATTTGCGCCGGACCTCTACATAGGATTCAGGCGCGGTGGCCGGGCGTTGCCCACGCGGTCGAGGAGTTTGCGTGTGGGGTGCTTGACTAGTCGGGCGAGAGCGCGAAGTTCAGCATTGCCAGAGCGGCGACGACGGCAGTCTCAGTGCGGAGAATGAGTTGCCCCAGAGAGGCCTCTTGGAACTCGGCGGCGCGCGCAGCCATTAGTTCGTCGTCTGTCCAGCCCCCTTCGGGGCCGATGGCCAGTGCGGCTGTAGCAGTCTTCGCTTGGCCGGCAGAGTTGAGAGAAGCACGAATCGACGGAGCCTCACTGCGTTCGGAGAGCATGTGGCGAAACTTGGCGGTTTGCGCGGCGAAGGCTTGGGTGGGTTTGGCGAGGCCGTCTAGTTGCGGAATGCGAAGACGGCGAGATTGTTGAGAAGCTTCCAAAAGAATTTTTTTCCAGCGTTGGCTACGCTTTGCAGCGGCAGCAAGCAGAGCTTTTTCTGAGCGAGCTGCTGCTATCGGAATGATTTTGGCGACCCCGAGCTCGGTGGCTTTCTCAATGGCCCATTCGAACGCGTCAAATTTGACGATGGAAAGAAGAAGCGTTATATCAGCGACAGGTTTCGGCGCAGGGAGTTGCTCGAGGAGCGCAAATTCGATGCGGTTGCGCGCGACCGATTCGATCTGGGCGAGCCATGCCGTCGAGCCGTCGCTGAGTTCGTAGAGCTGCCCTTCTTGGGCGCGAAGAACGTGGCCGAGATGATGCGCGGCGTCGCCCTCCATGACGGCGGTGGTCCCGGTGAATTGTTCGACAAAGAATCTGCGGCGCACACCTGGATTCTATCGCAGGAACAGCTGGCTAACCGAAGATGTCTTTCACCTTGTCGAAGATCGTCGAATTACGGTCAGGAGGTTTGTTCTCGATTTTTAGCGTGGCACCCAGTTGTTCGAGAAGTTTCCTCTGCTCGCGCGTGAGCTTTGTGGGCGTAAGAACGCGCACGTGATAATAAAGATCGCCCTTGCCGCCGCCGCGCGGGTCCGCGAGACCTTTGCCCTTGATGCGAAAGACAGCGCCGCTTTGCGTAGCTTCGGGAATTTTTAGTTTCTCTTCGCCATTCAGTCCGGGAACTTGCAGCTCCGTGCCAAGAGCGGCTTGCGTGATGCTGAGCGGAATCGTGCAGTAAAGGTCGGCGCCGCGGCGTTCAAAAAAGGGATGTTCTTTGACGTCCAGCGCGACGTAGAGATCACCAGGCGTGCCGCCATTGGGCGCGGGCTCGCCTTCGCCCGTGACGCGCAGGCGAGTGCCGGAATCAACGCCGGGAGGAATCCGCAGTTCAATCGTTTTTTCGCGCTCGATGCGACCTTGGCCGCGACACTCCAGGCAGCGCTCCCGAACAATTTGTCCTGCCCCCTGGCATGCAGGGCACGTGCGCGTGATGGTAAAGAAACCCTGCTGGTAGGCGAGCTGGCCTCGGCCACCGCAGGTCTGGCAGGCAACGATTCCAGTTCCCTTTTTCGCGCCTGTGCCGTTGCAGCCTTCGCAATATTCCTGGCGAGGCAGCTTGATTTTCGTTGTCACCCCTGCGGACGCTTCTTCAAACGTGAGCGTCATGTCGTAGCGGAGATCGGCGCCGCGTTGCTGACGGCGGCGGCCCCGCCCCCCTCCGCCGCTGAAAAGATCCTCGAAGCCGAAAAAGTCCCCGAGAATGTCGTGAAAATCGCGAAAGACGGTGCTGTGGAAATCCACTCCGCCGGCGGAGCCGGAAAGCCCCGCGTGACCGTACGTGTCGTAAACTTCCCGCTTCTGCTGGTCACTTAAAACGCTGTAGGCTTCCGTGCACTCCCGGAATTTTTTCTCGGCTTCTTCTTTATTCGCCGGGTTGCGGTCCGGGTGCCACTGAAGCGCAGCTTTGCGATAGGAGGCTTTGATCTCCTCGACGGAAGCGGTCCGTGAAACGCCCAACACCTCGTAAAAGTCTCTCTGGTTCCCCTTAGGCATGCCATCCCTTTCGTTCGAATTAGTTCGCAGCTTCTTTCGATGCGCCGCCCGGGTGAACCGCTACGCGCACCATGGCGGGCCGCAGAACGCGGCCATGAAAAACATAACCGGGCTGGAAAACTTGCAAAATTGTGCCGTCCTCATGCTGGGCGGTCTCGGTGCGGTCCATCGCCTGATGCAAATGCGGATCGAATGGCTTGCCCAGCGGATCGATGCGCTCGACGCCAAGACGGGTGATATTGTCCACGAGCTGTTTGTAAATAAGCTCAAAGCCCTTGCGATAATTTTCGTATTCGGCTTCGCGATGGGCCGCGAGAGCTTGCTCGAAGCCGTCAATGATGGGAATCAAGCCTTCGATGACACGGGCGGTGTATCGTTTGGAATCTTCGGCGCGCTCTCTTTCGATGCGCTTGCGGTAATTGTCGAAATCGGCCTGGCGGCGCATGAGAGTTTGGCGCAGTTCGTTCAGGTCGCTGGCAAGTTTCGAGGCTTCCGCTTCCGCTGCTGCGGAATCCGCAGCTAGCTTGGCCGCGTCGGATTGGTCCGCGGCGTCTGGGACGGTGTTTTCAGTGTTGAAGGGTGAGTCCTTGTCGGGCACTTTGCTGCCTCTCTTTTGAAAAAAGTGTTTCAAGTCTTGCTCAGTGCTTCGCTGAATAGCTGTGCGACGTATGCGACAGCAGTCATGGCGCGTTCATAATGCATGCGTGTCGGGCCAAGGACGCCGAGCGAACCTTGCACAAGATCGTTGCGCGTATACGGCGCGCTGATGATCGCAAGATTGTCGCCGGCTTCCGATATCTCCTTCACGCCAATTTGCACATGCACGGGCTCCGGCGTTTCGATGCATGCATTCAGCACGGTGACTAGCCGATGCTTTTCTTCAATCGCCGCCAGAAGCTCGCGCAGTTGCGCCTGGTTCGTAAACTCCGGCGTACCAACGATCTGGGCTGTCCCCTCCACGTGAACCTGACTAGCTTGACTCTCTCCGAGCATCGCTGGGTCCCACAATGTGAGGGCGTTCCCGATAATTCCTTCATACTGTTCGCGGTCCGTGGCGAGCTTCGAAAGCAGGTCGCCTCGAATGGCTTCAAGCGTCCAGCCGGAATAGTGGCGATTCAAAAAGTCCGCGGTCGCGTCTAGCTCGTCCTGGGCAAACGGACGGTTCGGCCGGACAATTTTGTCACGCGTGTTGCCGCCGGGTGAAATCAGTACGACCACAACGCGTCCGTCCGGTAGCAGCCACATGCGGGCGTGTTCAAGAACGGTTCGGCCGAGCGGCGGCGAAACAATAATGCCAAGTCCATTCGATACTTCCGCCAGAACGTGCCCGGCGCGCTCTGTAATTTCCGAGGCCGTTTTTGCGCCTCCCATCTCGCGCTGAATCCAGTCGCGGTCGCCGATAGTCAGCGTCGCCTGGGAAGCTATCTCCTGCGCGAAGAAACGATAGGCCGAAGAAGTTGGCACACGCCCTGCTGAAGTGTGCGGCTGGTACAGAAACCCTCCGTCTTCCAGATCAGCCATTACGTTGCGAATCGTCGCCGTGCTCAATGTCTCTTCGTACCTCTTGGAAATCGCGCGCGAGGATACCGGCTCGCCGGTCTCAATATAAGTACGCACGAGATCCGCGAGAATCTGCCGGTTGCGCCGTTCCTGTAGGGCTGGATTCCTCATAGCAGCACTCTACGCTAAGCGCTAAAGAGCGCTACCTATATTGTAGAAAGCGTGTCAAGCACCGTCAACGCAGTTGGCCTATCTAGTTCCTGCCCAGGCCCTGCTAAGCGGGCGAGCACTAATTGTTGTCGATTTGGGCGCGTTGGAGTTTGTCGGAATAGTCGATGTAAATTGTCTTCCATTCAGTGAAGAAATCAATGGCCGCTATCGCGGCTTCGCGGTGGCCGTTGCCGGTTTGCTTGGTACCGCCGAAGGGCAGATGCGTTTCGGCGCCGATCGTTGGGGCATTGACGTACACGATTCCGGTGTAGAGATCGCGCGTAGCCACAAAGGCTTGGTTTACGTTGCGCGTGTAAATCGACGCGGACAATCCGTACGGTACGCCATTGGCGACCTCGATTCCCTCGTCGAAGCTATCGATGGGGATTACAGATACGACAGGGCCGAAGATTTCTTCCTGCGCGATACGCATTTGCGCCGAGCAATCGCCAAACACCGTAGGAGCGTGGAACCAGCCTTTCGCGTACATCCCACTGTCGAGGCAATTTCCGCCGGTGAGGAGTCTTGCGCCTTCGTTCTTGCCGATTTCCACGTAGTTCATCACTGTCTTCAGTTGCTGCTCGTTAATGCAAGGGCCCATGTCCACGTCAGAATCGAGGCCGTTGCCAACTCGCAGCGCTTTCACCCGGGCCACGAAGTGCGTAATGAATTCGTGGTAGATGCTCTTGTGCACGGCGACGCGGCTCGCAGCCGTGCAGCGCTGGCCACTGGTACCGAAGCCGCCCCAGACCGCGCCATCCACGGCCAGATCCAAATTAGCGTCGTCCATCACGATGATGATGTTCTTGCCGCCCATTTCCAGGCTGCAATGTTTGAAGGTCGGCGCGCAAGCCTGCGCGATGAGCCGGCCTACTGCGGTCGAACCCGTGAAGCTGACCACGGGTACGTCCTCGCTAGCGGCCAGCGGCGCACCGGCACCTGGTCCATCTCCACTGACAATGTTTACAACGCCCGGTGGGATACCGGCTTCGGTGAGGGCCTGCACAAGGTGATACGACGACAGCGGTGTATCTTCAGCGGGCTTCAACACAACCGTGTTGCCACTGATGAGCGCAGGCATCAGCTTCCAAGATGGGATGGCCATCGGAAAATTCCACGGCGTAATCAATCCGCTCACGCCTATCGACTGACGAACGCTCATGGCGAACTTATTGGCCAACTCTGAAGGCGTGGTTTGGCCAAACAACCGTCGCCCCTCGCCCGCCATGTAATACGTCATATCAATAGCTTCCTGGACGTCACCGCGCGTCTCCGCCAGCACCTTGCCCATCTCGCGGGTCATGTCCTTGGAATATTCCTCTTTCCGCTGCACAAGCAGCTCCGCCGCGCGAAAAAGAATTTCGGCGCGCTTCGGAGCCGGAACCAAACGCCATTTTTTGTATGCTTCTTTGGCGGCATCCACTGCCGCATCGACATCCTCTGACGTCGAGGACACAAACATTCCTATCAATTCGTCGGTGTTGGCGGGGTTACGGTTCTCGTAAGCCTTTCCGCTGTAGGAATCCTTCCATTCGCCATTGATAAAGTTCTTGAAAACTCGAGGCGCTACTGACGTAGCCATGCTTGTCCTCCAGTGCCTTGAAGTTCCGATCTGAAAGTCTCGTTGCACCTGCGGGATTCAACACGGGGCACCACCGCGCGGAATGTGAATTCTACCGTTCGATGCATTTACCGTCAAATCGGCTTCACGTATTTTGAGAAATGCTCCATTTCGTACAGATTCACAGCCCCTTTTTTGGTCCAATTAACATCAGTGTTTTCGCCTTGTACCTTCATTTTGATTTTTGACGCGTGTTCACAGGGCGGCGATTGGGCAGGAACCTCATCCGGGGCTATAAAAAAACCTGCTTTTATCG
>DATDHE010000448.1:0-7015 GCA_036521695.1 Candidatus Acidiferrum sp.
CGGTCGCGAAACGCTGGGGCCGGAGAAGATTACGTCACTCTCCGCAATGAACGGTTTGTGATTCCCGTGCGAGCGGAAAACCGGCGCAGCGTGCCGGGCGTGATGCACGGAGCAAGCGCGACCGGCCAGACCGCTTTCCTCGAGCCGTTCGAGACCGTTGAAACGAATAACCAGCTTGTGCAGCTTGCCGAAGATGAGGCGGCGGAAATCATAAGAATCTTGCGCGAACTGACAGAGCGGCTGCAGATGGTTGGCCCGCCGTTGCTAGACGCCGCGGAGACAATCGCGGAGCTTGACGGGATTTTTGCTCGCGGACGCTTTGCGTGCGATTTTGACGCAGCCATGCCGGAGTTTTCGGGTGTTTCGGAATTGCGTTTGGTTGATGCGCGCCATCCGGTTCTCGAAGACAAGCTGCGTCGCGAAGAGCGCGCCGTCGTGCCGATGACCCTGGCGCTCGGCGGCGCGGAAAGAGTTCTGGTTATCAGCGGACCGAACACCGGGGGCAAAACGGTCGCGCTGAAAACGACGGGACTGGCGGCGTTGGCCGCGCAATCCAGAATTCCCGTCGCAGCGCAGCGCGCGGTGCTGCCAATTTTTGACCGCGTGCTGGTCGACATCGGCGACGAGCAATCGATTGCCGCGGATCTTTCGACGTTTTCGGCGCACATGCTGAATTTGAAAACCATGCTCGATCTCGCGACTCCGCAATCGCTGGCACTGGTCGATGAAATGGGCACAGGAACCGCGCCGGAGGAAGGCGCGGCGTTGGCGGTAGCGCTGCTCGACGAATTTCGCGCCAAGAATTGTATGGTGCTGGCCACGACGCATCATGACCGGTTGAAGACCTACGCCTCGACTACGCCAGGCGTGGTAAACGCTGCGGTGCAATTTGACGACGTGAATTTGCGGCCGACGTACCGGCTGATGGTCGGCGTGCCCGGAGGATCGAGCGGAATTGCGATCGCGCACCGCTTGGGCATTGGGACGGACATCATCGAGCGGGCGCGGGCGCTGCTGGCTCCGGAATCGCGCGAGGCCGCCGACTTGATCGCGTATTTGCACCGCAGCCGCGATGAACTCGACCGCATGCAAAAGCAAATGGCGGCAGAGCGGCACGCGCTGGCAGAAGAGCGCAAAAAGCTGCGCACCGAGTGGATCGAGCGCCAGCAAAAACGCATCAAGGAACTCGAAGCGCAGTTTGCGGAGATGCAGAAACGCTTCGATGAAAATGTGGCGCGCGTGATCGAAGCGGTGAAAGAACGCGAACTGCGTGCTTCGGTCGAAAAAACCGCGAGGCGCAAAGGCCAGGACATTCGCAATGAAGCTCGTGAAGAACTGAACGCCGCGCTGGTCCAAACCATCTCCGATTCGCAAGCGGATTTAGGCACAACCGGTGCGCGCCAAGAACCAATTCGCGTGGAGACGCTGCAGCCCGGCGCAAGAATTCGCGTACGCGGGTTCAGCAAACCGGTCGTTTTTCGCCGCCTGGATGGCCCGTCGGCCGAAATCGAAGCGGGCCCGCTACGCATGAAAGTGGCGCTCGACGAAATCACCGGTATCGAAACCGCTCAAGAGCCGTCTAAGACCGGAGCAGCCGGGACTGCCCGCCAGAACACGACGGTAGGGGCGCGAGCGGGAGCGGGCTCCGTCAGCGACGAGATTAACGTAATCGGCTTAACCGTCGAGCAAGCCACGGAACTCGTCGACAAGTTCCTCGACGACGCGGCACTAGCGCACAAGTCCCGCGTGCGCATCATCCATGGACACGGCACGGGGGCTTTGCGGCGCGGTTTAGCGGGGTTCTTGAAAGGACATGCGCTTGTCGAGAGCATCGCCACCGAACACCCTGAGCGGGGCGGCACAGCCATCACTATCGCCGAACTCCGCGGCTGATGCCGGCGGAAACAGCCATTACTTCGTTGTCGTGGCGATATTCGGTGTCTTCGGATTGATGGCACTTGTTCCATCTCTGTTCTTCGAGGCCTTTGGAAGTGCGCAGCCAGACAGAGGCCCTCCACCGTCACACTTCGCGGAAACAGTCTTGTTAAGTCCTGGAACATTTTTTGTGTTCGCCATGATTCTTGCAGGCGTTCTGGTCCGCGCTCTTGGACTACTGCCGCGAGGAACTACGTTTTCACTCGGGCGAACTGCAGGATTCGCTCCAGGTTTTCTTTGGCGTTGCGTGGGGCATTCCCTTGGTTGTGCTTGTCGGCGAGCCTCTCCTGGGCGCACTTGTCGGCCACTGGCTATACCTTGCCGCTAAGGAGTGGTCCGCGGAGTCGGCGTAGTAGAATAACGGCCACGGAGAATGGCGGAAGCCGGATCATTCGCGGAGCGGGTGAAGCAACAGGCGGACATTGTTCGCGTGGTCGGCGAATACGTGCGCCTGAAAAAAACCGGGAAAGACTTCAGCGGGCTTTGCCCATTTCATCAGGAAAAAACTCCTTCGTTTACGGTGTCTCCGCTTAAGCAGATTTTTTATTGTTTTGGGTGCGGCAAAGGCGGCGATGTCTTTAGTTTTGTTATGGACATGGAGAAGTCCGCGTTTCCGGAGGCCGTACGGACTGTCGCGGAGAAATGCGGGATTGCGATTCCGCGGCCCAGGGAACGGTCGCCGGAGGAACGGCAGGAGAATCAGCAGCGTGCGGCGCTGGTCGAGATGCATCGCGAGGCGCAGACTTTCCTTACGAAACAAATTTCCGGGACGCTCGAGGGGAAAGCGGCGCGGGCTTACCTCGAGGACCGCGGACTCGATAAGGATGCGATCGAGCGGTTTGGGATCGGCTATGCACCGAGCGCCGGCGACGCGCTGACGCGTTTGCTCAAGCAAAAGTATTCCGAGAAGCTGCTCGTTGAATCGGGACTGGTTTCGCGAGGCGAACAAGGCGGTCGACTATTCGACAGGTTTCGTCGGCGGATCACATTCCCTATCGCCAACGATTCGGGGAAAATCGTGGCCTTTGGTGCGCGCGCGTTGGGCGATGACCAGCCGAAATATCTAAATTCGCCGGAAACGCCGATCTACTCGAAGAGCAACGTGCTGTACCACCTGGACCGCGCGAAGGAAGCGCTGCGGCGGTCAGATTTTGCCGTGCTCGTTGAAGGCTACATGGATGCCATTGCCGTGGCGCGAGCGGGAATCAGCAACGTGGTGGCGAGTTGCGGGACGAGTCTCGCGGAGCCGCAGATCAAGTTGCTGGGCCGTTTTACGAAGCGCGTGATCGTGAACTATGACCCCGATAACGCCGGGCAGGCGGCGACGGAGCGGTCCGTGTCGCTACTGCTGGAGCAGGATTTTGAAGTGCGCGTGCTGGCGCTGCCTCCTATTGGCGACAAGAAAGCCGATCCGGATTTTTTCATCCGCGAGAAAGGTAAAGAAGAGTACACGAAGCTGCTGAAAGATGCGCCGCCCTACGTGGACTACTTGATCGCCCGCGCGCGGAAGACGGATTTGACCACCGGGGAAGGTAAGCGCCGCGCGGTAAATTTCCTCTTGCCCTACGTTCAAAAAATTCCCAATACGATTCTTCGCTCGGAGTGGGCGACGCGGATTGCGCAGCAGCTGCACTTGGATGAGCCGGTGTTGCGCGCCGCGTTAAGCAAAGCGGCCACGCAGCGCCGCAGCGAGCTAAAGATTCAGCCGGAGCTGGTGGGCCGGTCGGCAAAGCCGGTGGAACGGCGATTGATCCGCATGCTGGCGGAGGCGGGATTTCGCCGCGAATTGGCACAACGGCTGGAGGCCGCCCAGCTCTATCACGGGCTCGAGACGGAGAAAGTTTTCCTGGCTCTGATTGTTGCCAGCTTGGCCGACGAGCCGCTGCAGGCTACCGAAGTTGCTTCGAAACTTCAAGAACGCGACCGGCGCATACTCTTCGAGATTCTCTTCGAAGAAGCCAGCGAGCCAACCTGGGAGGAGGCGGTCAGTTGCGTCGAGGCTTTGCAGCATCGGCAAGCGGAGCGGGAGCTTGCCGATGTGCAGCGGAGCATTGAGGCCAACCCCCCGGTGTCGGAAATGCGCGGGCTGCTCGAGAAGAAGCAGAACCTGATGCGGCGGCTGGCAGCGGCGCGCTGAACACTCGTCTAGATCAGCCGTAGGTGCGCTGCCCCGGGAGTTCCGGCCGGTGCGACGGAGCCCCGCGGCAAACATCTTTCCTTCAATAGCTGATGGACGGCCCGGCCTATCCCTCCTCTCTCCGCAGTTTTTTGTCAGGGCCGATTCTAAAGAGTTTAGCCGCAATTTCTCATATTAAATCAGTGCTGTCCCATTAAAAGTCGAATAGGTTCAATTGGTTGCAGGTTTCGGCATCCGTGAACCCATCGTTGAAGTTGGAAAACCCCTCTAAAATTGGGGTTTTTTCGAAAACTGTGACACTGAGAATTTGCAGAATTTTGTACAGACTCAAATCGAGCCCCAATTGTTTTTTGACAATCGCCACCAACACGTAGATCGACAAGGCCACCCACGCTTGGGTCTTCACCGCATTCTCCGAGGTGCCGTAGAAAGCCTTGATGCGCAGGTGCTGTTTGATCCAGCGAAAAAACAATTCCACTTTCCAACGTGCCCGGTACAACTGGGCGATAGTCAAAGCGGGAAGGAGGAAATTGTTGGTCAGGAAGGTCAGTCGGGAGTCCTTCTCGGCATCGAAATAGTGGATGCGCCGCAAGGGATCGGGATAGCGCTCGGCCGTTCGCACTCCGGTCAGCAGAATGGTTTGATCGCTTCGCAATCCCGCTGATCGTTCGACGGGGCGTGAGTTGCGACGGTAGAACTGCATATTCTTTTTGGCGCGAGTGACGAAGAAGGCGCAAGCCTGCGCCAAGAGATACAGGCGAGCAAAGTCCACATAACCGCGATCGAGCAAGTAAAACGCTCCGGCTTCGGGAAGCAACTCGTCCAGAATGTTCACGTCGTGAACTTGGCCGCCAGTCACATAAACATTGGTCGGAATGCTGCCGCGTAGATCCAGCAGCGTGTGCAGTTTCACCGCGCTTTTTCGGCGACGGAATTTTCCCCACGGGAAAAGTGAAAGGCACAAATCGATGGTCGTCGAGTCGAGGGCATACACCGTCTCGGACAACTCCACGCCGAAAGGCTCGTGGCGGTAAAGGTCGCGAGCGGCGGCAATCAGAACTTGAGCGAAATCGGCATAGATCCGCCAGTCGCGGTGTTCATTGGCGTGTGCCAACGTGTTGCGAGAAACCTGTCCCCGGAAGCCCATATGATAGAGCTTGGGTTGCTGAGCACGAAGACAAGCTTCGATATCGCGAAGACTTTCGCGATAGGTGAGCTGAGCAAAGGCCAAACAAAGGAACTGATCCCAGCAGGAGAAATCTTTGACGTAACGATTGCCCTGGTACCGATCGACGCATATTTGAAACTGGTAGGTTGGGAGGAACTCCACGAGCTGAGAGAAAACGGTTCGGCCTTGGTTCATCTACTGCCTCCGGAGCAAGCTGGAAAGCAGTAGAATGGCGCCAAAACAGAGACAAAAAATTGAAATCGAAAAAACTCACAGAGACCCCTTACTTTCGTTCAATCAAGCAGTTACGGTAGACTGCTCTGATTTTCTTGGGACAGCACTGGAATTTGGTATGAAATCGCGCGTTCGGGGCGAGCACAAGCCCTATCCGAGGTTAGCTGGTTTTTCTCTTGCAAATGCGGCGAAACTATTGAAAATACAAGGCGTATTCTCAGTCACACCACTTGCTGGACGGGACACGCGTCTCTATATCCAGCTCGTGTTGATGTGTGCCGACCTCTCCTTCATTGCTGAAATTCCGGCGCACTGTATTTCTGAAATCATCTCAGTTCGTGTTCTGGTTTGTTGCTTCATGCTGACCTCCAGCCTGAATCGGGTGCTGGCCGCATCGCTCCCGTGGGAATGCATCGTTAATAGTTCTCCACAGTAGTTCACAGTGCTGAATGGGATCCGATATTGTCTTCGGTCCCGAGATTGGTTAACTTTGTCGCTTAGAGAAAGCATAGGAGCGAACCTCCAGAATGGGCATGAAATACAACAAGGAAACCCAACTACCCCGTCCGTCTGTTCGCGGTCCGGGCGAAAGCATGCCAATTCCACAGCAGGAAGAAGTGCGCGACCTCCTTGCCAAAGGCAAAGCGAAACCTGCCCTCGAGCTGGCCAAAGAGATTCATAAGCGCTGCGGTTGGCCGGAATCGGAAGCCTTGCTGGTGGATGCCTATGCGGCGCGCATTCGCTCCCTATGGAATACCGGCCTCAAGGAAGAAGCCAAAGCGTTGTTCGAACTGGTGCACGAGCGCTATTCCTGCGCGGCCGCAAGGCTTAGAGAGGTCGCCGTTCTTGTCCGTGCTTCCGACGGAAACCTTGAGGAATTGCTGAGACCCCTTAACGACCCAGCTCTTCCCGAGGAAGTACGAAGGTCGATCGAAAACGCCGTCAGTCGTCAAGTATACGATCTCTCGGCCCTCGCGCAGTGTCCGGCACTCGCCGCCGACCACCCCCTTCGTTCGTCTGCTGCCGCGCTCGTGAAAACACTAGCCGCGGTTACTGTGGGCCCTGTCGAAGAGTCCACCCTGGCGCTGCCGGAGGTCTCTCACCGCAGCCCCTTGGCATCGTGGAAAACCCTCGTACGTGCTATTGCCCATTTTTACCGGCAAAACGACGCGGAGTGCGAACGGTGCCTCAAGATCATCGATCCCGATTCCGCTCCCGCACGCCTCATTCCGGCCCTGCGGACCATGCTTCGTACGAGAACCGCCGAGCACCTGGCGCCTGCTGCGGACTCATTGGTCGCCCAGGTGTGTGGAAACCAAGCGTCCCTGCGTAGGGCGCTAGAAGCGCTAGACTCCGCGTTTGAAACGAGGGACCAAGGCAAGATCCTGCCGGAAATGCAGCGCGCGATGACTGCTTGCGGCGTTGCCCATCCCGAGCTGGTGGAACGCTTGCGGCAGCACATCTTCGTATGCGCATTGCTTCTGGACCTGCCCACACGAAAAGTCCGGGCTGCACTCGGCGGTGCGTCGACCAAGAACGCT
>DATDHE010000449.1:0-3270 GCA_036521695.1 Candidatus Acidiferrum sp.
CGCGGCCAAATCGTCGGGCAAGTCGGCAGTGCTGACGGCACAACCTTCTATGCCGCGGTTTGGCAGAACGGCGCGGATGGCGCAGTCACAAACCTCGGCGCTCTGCCGGGAGATTTTGCCGCCTTTGCCACCGGCATCAACAACCGTGGCCAAGTGGTGGGAAACAACTTTGACTCCAAGTTCAACTGGTCCCACGGCTTCATCTGGCAGGACGGTGTGATGACCGACCTTAACACGCTAACTCCCGCGGATTCCAACCTGTTTATAATCTCGGCTAGCAATATCAATGAGTGCGGACAAATCTCGGGTATGGCAACGGTGCTCACCGGGCCCCATGCGGGCGACATCCACGCCTTTCTTTTGACCCCCGCAGCCGGACGCATAAGCACCTCGATGGCAGATTTCGCACGTACACATCCGCATTCCAATTTGCCCGCGAATGCTTTCAACCACTTTTCGCAGAGATTCGGACCCGGCCGATTCCAGCGATAAAGATACTCGTTTCCCGAGAATGTGCATCGGCCATTCTCGGCTCGATTTCCCTAGCGCGAATGCGCACAACATTGGACTCGTCGAACCGTGGTGCATAGATGTGATTGGGTCCGAGTTCGCGGCTGATCGAGTTGATGGCGCGATTACTGGCATCCTGTTCCCCGCCACCCATCATGCCAACAATGAACGCATACCAGGCGTGTGCAGTGGGGTAGTCGGAATCGAGTGCGAGGGCCTTCTTGAACTCCGCTTCCCCTCTGGCATGCTTGTGAATCGGCCTCAAGCGTCTATATCAAGCCACGTCCCGAACGGTCCGCGATACGGAAACCATCTGGGAAACGGGGTTCTTGCGAGTCGACAGCAACGGTCAGATCATTTGGAGGTCCTATTGCCTTTAGGCGAGAAGCAGATACCTTTTGGCTGTGCGCGGTTGCAGGTTCTTCTTGGGAAAGACTTGGGAAAGAACTCAAAACCTCAAAACACCGGTTAAGTCGCACAGAATCAACGGGCCGTGTATTTTTGTATGTTCTCATAACCCGCCAAGCGGGATCGGTGGTTCAAATCTCGCTTCGGCAAAATAGGCGTCCGCACAGCAATGTGCGGGAAGATCACTCGTCAAAGTCGGTGGAACCTAAATTCTGTTGTACGGAATACGGCAATACCGAACCAAGCCTCGGAAGATCGAGCGTAGAGACTGTATGGCGAGCATCCCGTTATGCGGACGGTGGCCACTGAGCAAGCTCCACCGATGGGACTCTCACCCATTGGAACGTCACCTAGCATCGCTGCACAGGCTCCTTCCCTCCACTGGAGTTACCGGCTTCATCGGTACTGTCATCCCATACGGCCCGGCTTGTCTTTCGCGAGTTGCCAGTTGATTCCTTCTGCGATCACCGCTGGGACTTCCCGTGTTGCGTCTGGTCCCCTTTGGTACGCCCCGTCATGCCTTACTTCGCGGCACCTGTGACAGTTTGTTTCTTTGGCTTTTCGGTCTTCGCGGCCAGTTGCTCGGGATGCCCTTGAACCAGTTGGTATCCCGTGTTTCCGCCGCCTGGGAAGATCTGAGACAAAGCCAGCACATTCTTGTAACTGTTGAAAATGAGGTGAGTGCCGCCCTGAGGCCCATCGGGCTGGGCGGAATTCACGTCCACCATCACAGTGGGGTGACCGTTGGCGCTCCTTATCTCAAGAACCATCTGCTCTGTCCCCGAGACGGGTCTGACGATGTAACTCCCGGGCGGCAGAGTGGTATTAGCGACTGTAAACGGTTGCGACATCTTGAAATCGAGTTGATTGGTAATCTGTGCGGGGCCCGCAAAGGCCCCGATCGTCAAAACGCCCAGCGCAAACACAACGAACTTTCCGATAGGTGTTTTCATGACTTCTCCTCCGCGAATAGGAGTCCCGAAGGTGGAACGGTAATACTCGCCCCGAGCAATGTCCATTGTCAGAATTGCCAGCCTGCGCACTAATTATTCGCGGCAACAAGCCCCATCAAAGTACCAATATCTGGTTGCTCTGCATTCAAGCGACAGGAAACGGGCGCACATGCCTGGTAAACGCTAGCGCTTAATCGGACGCGCGTTTTCGCGAATACGTGAAGGTAGGCAGGGTGCTCTGCGCGCGTTCGATTAAGCCGTTTGGACGTAGCCGCTGGCGGTTGCGGCGGATGCCGGCTAGTGGACCCGATCTAACGGCTATGGGAATTCAATCTTTTCGCTCACCTGTAAGCTGTTGGTTTTGCGGTACTTAGAAAATGAGCTTGTGCGACAACCGCCTTGGGATGCGCTACGTTGAGGCATGACGTGCGGAGCATAGCACGCGAAGCGTCCGCCGCGCCAGCGGCTACGTTCTTACGCCGTGCAAGGTGAACCCGGCCTAGATTATGATAGTTCTGTCGAGTCACATGCTGCGCCAGCGAAAACCAAAAGCAGTATCTCTCTCCTTCTTCAGCTGTGTGGTGCTCCTTCTTTGTTCCGGTTTGCATGCACAAGAAAATTGCAACGTTGAAGTGAAGCTTCTGCTTTCGCCAGCGGAAACTCAAGCTGTCATCGCGGCGCTTAGTGCCAAAAAAGAAACGGCGGGTCGCGTCTACTTTTTCGATACCGGTGCGCTCGATCTGCTATCTCAAGGGGCAATCGTGCGGCTGCGTCAGGGCGCTAAGAGTGACCTGGCCGTCAAATTGCGGCCACCCAACGGGAAAAAATTCTCTACTCCCTCGGAGGGGCGCGATGGCTTCAAATGCGAAGTTGACCTCACACGGGAGGGAGCGATCTCCTCCTATTCAATTACGAGGCAACTCACCACGGAGGAGCTCCCTCTAACAGGAACTGACGTTTCTCGCCTCCTGAGCACCGCGCAAATTAAGCTGTTCGAGGATGCACACGTTTCCGTTGATTGGACCGGCGTGAAAAGAATTGCCAAGATCACATCAACCGATTGGCAAACGAAATCTCAGCCGCACCTGGGCAAACTCACATTGGAGCTTTGGGAGTGGCCTGGAGGAACAGCCCTCGAGCTCTCCACGAAGGTCTCATCTGATGCTGGGTCATCGACCTACACAGAATTGAAACAGCTCGTAAAGACGAAGCAGCTCGCGATGAGCCCCGATCAACGGGTCAAGACCAGTATCGCTCTGGAAGCTATCACCCACGCCGCCGCACATTAAACAGCGTCGACCACGGCTCGTTGGTAAGCATAATCCACCGTAAAATCTTCGCTAGCCACTTCGGCACGCATAGGCATGGGAATATCTGCCAAAGTGTCGCGAACTGTCTT
>DATDHE010000450.1:0-10550 GCA_036521695.1 Candidatus Acidiferrum sp.
AGAAGAGCGCATCTCTCGAGGTGCGCCCTCCAAAAAATGGGTTGGCCGTTCCTTACCAAGGCGTTTGCAAGCATCGCAAGAAGGACGGAAAGGATTTTGAAGTCGAGTTAATTTCGCATCAGTTCGACTATGCCGGGCGGAGAGTGCGTCTGGTCGTGGCGCAGGATATCAGTGAGCGCCATCTCCTGGAGCAGCAGCTTCGGCAGGCTCAAAAGATGGAAGCTGTAGGGCGCCTGGCGGGCGGCGTGGCGCACGATTTCAATAATCTCTTGATGGTCATCAAGGGCCATACTGAACTCCTGATGAATGCGTTGCCTTCTGCGGACGGTATATCCAGAAAGATCTCACAGATTGATCGCGCAGCGGACCGCGCCACGGCTCTGACAAAACAACTCCTCGCCTTCAGCAGAATGCAGGTTCTCCAGCCGCGAGTGATGAGTCTGAACGGCGTAGTCGAGGATATGGGCAGGCTCCTGCCGCGCCTGATTGGCGAAGACGTCGAGTTAGGGATTCGCCTGGCGCAGGATTTGGGCAAGATTCGCGCTGACGCCAGCCAGATGGAACAGATCATCATGAATTTAGCCGTGAACGCGCGGGACGCCATGCCATCGGGCGGTCGGCTCATCATCGAAACTTCGAATGCAGACCTAGACCGCACCTACAACAGCACTCATCCGATCGTTAAGGCTGGGCGTTATGTGCTTCTCGCAGTCTCGGACACAGGCACAGGAATGGATGCGGAAACGCAGGCGCACATTTTTGAGCCTTTCTTCACAACAAAAGAACCTGGCAAGGGGACAGGTCTCGGTCTCGCGACAGTCTATGGCGTGGTGAAGCAGAGCGGCGGCTTCATCTGGGTCTATAGCGAGGTTGGGAAGGGGACATCCTTTAAGATCTATCTTCCGCGTGTAGACCAGCCCGAAGATCGAGGCAGTGTGCCTCTGCCGTTTGCGGAAGCGCCGCGTGGCACGGAGACCATTTTGCTCGCGGAAGACGAACAGGACGTGCGCGAGGTAGCACGCGAGTTTCTGGAATCCGGCGGCTACACCGTCATTGAAGCGCTCAACGGCGCTGAGGCGCTTCGCCTGGCATCCGAACACAAGGCAGCCATCGATCTGCTAGTGACCGACATGGTCATGCCCGGCATGACGGGCAAAGAGTTGGCGCGGCAACTACAGCACCAGCATTCGGGAATTGGCGTCGTCTACATGTCGGGCTACAGCGAACAAACCGCGGCGGAAACTACGCAAACCGAGGCCAATATGCTTCTCCTCACCAAACCTTTCAGCCGCGGCAGTATATTGCGCGCGGTGCGAGAGGCTCTCAACGCTCCACTCAGCAACTAGTCTGCGCGTTGCGCTCAAATTCTCTTTGTGAGATTAAGCAATCTTTGGATGTCTGCGATGCCACTCGGTGTGAAGCTGGAATGTTCGCGCCGCCTGAATCACAGCATAGTCGTCGCCCGCTCGTCCCACGAATTGCAATCCAACCGGAAGATTGTTTTCGGTGAAGCCGCATGGTACCGACAAGGCCGGAAGCCCACACAAGTTGCCGGTGGCGCCGAGCGGATCCGGAAATGCTAGGTCGGTTTCCAGGTTGGTCTCTAGCGGCGTCGCCGGAATGGGCTGAGCGGCCGCGACCAGCACGTCGAACGATTCGAAAAGAGCTTCCATTTTTTTCTGCAAGATCTCACGCAGGCTGAGCGCGCGCAAATAATCGGCCGCGGAGTATTGCTCATTGACGTAGCCTGCGATTTGGCCCGTGGGATCTGTCAACTCGCTCACGCGCCCGGAACGAATCAACGTTTGAAACGAAGCAGCGCACTCCGCAGCAATGATGACGCTGGCGGCATCTTCAAACGGCCCATCGGGGAGTGACGCCGACCGCACGCTGCCAGAATATTTGCGAACAACTTTTTCGGCGGCCAGCAGGGGCTTCGCCACGCCGCTATCCAAGTTCTTCCAGGCATTCGTGAGCCAACCCACACGTAATGGCCGCGCCTTAAGGTCCAAGGACGGCGAATAGGTGAAGGCGCCTTTGTCGATGGGCACTGTGCTGCGATCTTTCGGATCGTGCCCCGCGATCGCTGCGAAAACCCTCGCACAGTCTTCCGCGGTACGCGCCAATGGGCCGATTTTGTCCATGGAAGCCGCGAGCGCCATCGCGCCGTAACGGCTCACGCGCCCATAGGTCGGCCGCAGCCCGCTGACTCCGCAGAACGCCGCGGGGCAGATAATGGATTGCCGAGTTTCGGTTCCGATGGCGAAGGCTGCGAGACCCGCGGCAACAATTGCGCCGCAGCCGGACGACGATCCGCAGGTCCAACATTTCATGTCCCACGGATTTTTCACCGCGCCTTGCAGCGATGCCGACGCAAACCTGTAGCCCATTCCGCCAGCCAACTCAATCATCGCGGCTTTGCCGATGAGAATCGCGCCAACGCGATTCAAATGCTCGATCACGGTTGCATTGTACTGGAACACTTGATCGGCGTAGGGCTTCGCTCCCCAAGTAGTAGGGATACCCTTGACCGCCAACAGATCCTTAGCGGCATACGGTATGCCGTGCAAAGGCCCGCGATAATGGCCGTGCTGAATCTCTTTCTCAGCAGCGCTTGCTTGTTCGAGAGCAATCTCTGGAGTTAACCGCGCGTAAGCGTTAAAACGGGGGCCTAGCTTCGTACTTCGGTCGAGATAAATCTGCGTCAACTCGACTGGCGAAAGTTTCTTCGTCTCGATGCGCTTGGCAAGCTCGCTCAACGGTAGATAAAAGATCTCTTCAGCGGGCATCTGGTGTTCCCTTAGGGCTTTGCTGCGGCTTGACCTGCTGCGCGAGAAGTCGCTACGGCTTCGGGCTTCTTTTCTCTCTCTACGAGAGGTTTAAAATACAGCGCCGGACCATCGCCATTTTCGATTTGGTACGCGCGAAGATGATCGAGTGGCTCCTGGGCCAAAAAACAGAGCCGTCGCAGATCGGTCTTCTGTGCTTCCGAGAAACGCGAACCGTAAAGGGCGAGGATTGCTTGATAGCGCGCTTGCGCTTCCGTTTGGCCTTCGGGGGAAAGCGCAGGCGTTCCGGGTGCTTGAGTCAGCCGCGGCTCGACACTCGGAGAATCCGCCGGCAGGGAGCGAGCTGGAACCATGGATACGGCAGAAACGATCGCCGCGCGCCTCGCAAACTCGCGTCGCGAAAGGAAAGTACCGCTCTTGCCATTCATGAAAACCCCCGAGCCAACGAATGGTTACCTGAAGAGCAAACAGGGAAGTTATCGAATTGGCTTCCCAGCGTCAACTCTACGAATCGACGAGACAAACCATAAAGTAGCAAACTTTGCTCGCATCTAATCGACGCGTGTCAGTGTTTGTATTTGGAGTTCAAGCGCCTGCGTGTATTGCCGCTCGATCTGCATTTCCGTCTGCAGTTTCTTGACGAGCAGGTCAAGCCGAGCGATCTCCGAACGCAGCTTTTGTATGTCTGCGGCTGTCGGAGCCGGCCGGCCTAAAGGCGCGCCTGGCTGCTGCAAATTCTGTGGAGAAGCTGTTCCATCGCCCGGACGCGGCGCGATGAATGCCTCAGCAAGAGCGCGTGGCCAGATCGATTCCGGAGTCCTTTGGTCACCGGCGGGAGCTCCCGGGGCAGTAGGCCGCGGAGCCGCAGGTGTAGGAGGCGGCGCGAACAAGTTGTTAAGTGCGCTGGGTGTTGCAAGACGCTCGATGACGGGGGCATCGGCCGGACGCTTCGGTTCCAGCAAGCTCTTAACACGTCCAATCAATTCTTGTGGTTGAAACGGCTTGCGAATCAATTCGTCGGCCTTTACGGCCACGGCTTTGTCCGCAACGCTCTTGTTCACCACACCAGACATCAGCACCACAGGAACACCGCTATAATCAGGATGCTGCTTAATCTGACTACAAACGGAATAGCCGTCCTGATCCGGCATGATCACGTCCGTGATCACAACATCAGGCTTGTTCTGGTCAAACTGGGCAAGTGCGGACGCGGCGTCCGCGCAGGTGATTACGTTGATGCTTTCGCGGCGGAATGCGATCTTGATGACCTCGCGCATGGTTGCGCTGTCATCGATGAAATAAACCGTTGGTGTGCGCTTCGCTTCCGTTTCATTCAGCGGTGGAACAGTCATCGCCTCGCTCATCGCGCCCCCTATCCGCCATGTCGCGTTCTCCCTCGTCGAACTCGCGCATGGCATCCAGCATCAAATCGGTCGCCGACCGCAACACAGTGCGCTGCGGTGAAGTAGTCCCATAAGCAAATTTGTAAACACCAGAGCCGCCTTGCACGCAACCCTTCAAAATGTGTATCACCGCCTCGTCGCCAAACAGGCTGCCGCATTCCGCGTGGGTAATTTCGCCAGCGTCAAAAAAAAGCACAGCATCAGTCTCGCCGGCATTAATGTGCAGTGCGCCGGTTTGATGCGCGTGCCCCAGCATTTGCATCACGCCGGTGAGATCGTGGTGCGTCAGACTGCCGCTGAGGCTGGTGTCCGACTGCGCCAGCATTTGCGTCGGCTGAAAACCTTCCGATTTGCTGACGATGATGCTTTTGACGTGCGCGGCGATAGCTGCAGGCGCGGTTTGCCGGTCGATGTAATCGTCGCAGCCCGCCTGAAAGGCTTCCATTAGCGCGCGTTGGCTCCCGTCGCCCAAAGCGATGATTTGGAGAGCAGAGTTCTTTGGATCCGCGTGAATGATTTTGGCAATCTCGAGAGCACCCATCTCGCGCATATTTGTCGAACAAAGAATGGCGGAGGGAACGTCATACTCAATGGTTGTCAGCGCATAGGCAGCTTGCGTGCTCGATACGACTTGGAATCCCTCGCGTTTCAGCGCATCGCCAAGCCGCTTTGCGAAGTACACATTGCTATCGATCAGCAGAATTTTGGGCGCGCTCCCCGGAAGCGTCACAGTCTGGCCTCCAAAGCAGCGACAGGCGCGGGAGCAATGGGCAGTTCTTCTGCGCCGGGCGTGAGCGCATCCAAATTCAGGACTTCAATCACTTCGCCATTGTGCGAAATCCAGCCGGCGACGTGCGGAGCGTCCGCTTCTCCCGCGTTGGCCATTTCGGCGGCAATCAATTCGCAATCGCCAGTCACAGGAAGAGCCACCCACTCAGACTTTTCTCCGTAGTGGCGCACGGCAATGAGGTAAAAGCGGCGCGAGGTAAGCCCCTTGCCGAGCAGTTTTTCTGCGACGTCGCAGACGGGCACGATCCGGCCGCGCCGCAAAATCACGCCTTCGAGTTTTGCCGTGCGATGCGGAAACCGGAAGATGCGGCTTGGAGCCACTAACTCCGAGATTTGCACTGCGGCCACTGCAAAGCGCCGCTCGCCAAGCCGCAGCAGAACAAACGATTGTGAAGTGGACTCGACAGGCTGGATCATTCCGGCAATGCCATCCCTTCGCCAGGGAGTTCGTCCGGCAGCGATTCGGGAACCAGCGAAGCGTCGAGCAAAGCAAACTCATCGGCGGTCAAGAACCCCTCGGGGTTTACGACTGGAATCACATTCTGATCCAGTGCCGTCAATCCGCGATACCACGTACGCTCTTCGTGGCAATAAGCGAGCGGAAGAGACTGCAAGCGAGTCATCGTGGCCATTTTGTCGATGCCATCGACCAACAGAGCTGTCCGAGTCTTGCGAAGAACGAAAACCAGCCCAGCCGCGGCGGCAGGCAGTCCAAAATGCGCGGCTCCGCTTACCACGTAGAGCGCTTTTTCGCCGCGCCGCACCACGTGCCTCACTTTTCGGATGGTCGGCGGATCAATTTCCGTGGCAGCCCCAGAAAGGCTGTCCACACTGCGGACTTCTTGCACGGAAGCGGAAGACACGGCGAACGGCTGTCCGGAAATGCGGAAGAGGATGATCTGCTCCGTCCGAACGGCAGCGTGAGACTTGAGAGGTGGCGCAGCCACACGCATTAGCGGACTCCCACAGGAGTTGTGCGGCAGATTCCGATGACGCGTTTTTCGATGGCCGGATAAATATCATCGATCCCCAGAATCTGATCGACTGCACCAGCCTTGATGGCTTCCGCGGGCATGCCGAAGATGACGCATGTCGCTTCATCCTGGGCCAACACCAAGCCGCCCGCTGTTTTGATGGCTTTTGCTCCGATTGCACCATCGTTACCCATGCCGGTAAGGATCGCGCCGATGCTCATGGCGCCAGCAAAAGCCGCGACGGATTCCATGGTGGCGTCGATGTTAGGCAGATAGCCGTTAAGCCGGCCACTGGAGCCATCCAACTGAATGCGGCCCGTTGGCGTCACTCGCAAGTGATGGCCGCCGGGACAAATGTAAAACGTGCCAGGTTGCAGAGATTCGTTTGGCTCCGCTTCTTTCACCCGAATGCCAGTGAACTCGGCAAGTTGCGCGGCATACTGCGTTGTAAAAGCCGCAGGCATGTGCTGTACCAAAATAACGGCGGCAGGGAACTCACGCGTAAAGCCTGGTGCCAAGCGCATCACTGTCGCGGGACCGCCCGTTGACGCAGCCAGTACAACAACAGGAAAGCGCTGATCGAGTCCTGAACTCGCCGCGGGACGTGGGGCAACGGGTGGCGCAGGCGCGGTTGGTGAAGCGCCGTTCGATTTTTGCACTGTCGTGGCGATACGTGAGGCCGTTCGAACGACGCGGACCTTCGCTGCCATCCGTACCTTTCGCAGCAAATCCTCTTTCACGCTCTGCATGTCGAGATCGATGCCACTCGATGGCTTGGCGACAAACTCAATGGCACCCAGCTCCAGCGCTTTCAATGTACTTGCTGCGCCGTCTCGCGATTCCGAGCTCACGATTACGATCGGCCGCGGATTCGTGGTCATGATCTGTGCCGTGGCTTGCAAACCATCGACGTGCGGCATGTTGATATCCATGGTGATCACATCGGGTTTGAGAGATTCGGCTAGAGCGACGGCTTCGCGGCCGTCTTTTGCGTGGCCGACTACCTGCAGCTGATCGTCGCCCGCGAAAATCGTTTCCAGAACTTTGCGCATGAACGCGGAGTCATCCACGATCAGCACTCGAAACTTTTTGTTTGCGCTGGCGGCCATTGGCGTCTACGCGACCGGTACGGTTGGTCGCGCCTCCGATCCCATGACTTGTTCCACTGCGGCAATCAGTTGATCTTCCTGCACGGGTTTCGTCAGAAAGGCTGTCGCGCCCTCTTTCATTGCGCGATCTCGATGCTTCGCGCCTGCGCGCGAGGTCACAACCATCACGGGGATGCGCCGTGTGGTCGGGCTCTGCCGCAGCTGCACCATTAGCTCGTAGCCCGTCATGCGTGGCATTTCTAGGTCGGTGATCACCAGGTGACAGCCGTGTTGCGCCACGAGTTCGGCTGCTTCCATACCGTCGGCGGCGAGTTTCACGCGGTAGCCATTCTTTTCCAGCATGCGTCCCACGAACTTGCGCACGCTGATTGAATCGTCTGCGACCACGATGAGGCGTTCCTGCTCGACGCGGTCGATCGCCTCGGCTGGAATTGTTCCGCGGGCCACAGCGGTCGAACCTGGCGCAAAGATGCGCGCCGCGCTGGCGCTGGCCTGCAGCGGACGGCGTTCCGTCGGTTCATTCGCCACCATGCGGTTCAAATCGATTAGCAGAATCAGGCTGCCGTCTGGCGCAATCGTCGTACCGGGGAAAAGCTTTACGCGACGTAAGTATTCTCCTAGGTTTTTGATGACGATTTCGTCCTTGCCGAGCACTTCTTCCACCACCAAGCCAATCTGGCGATTTCCCGCATTGGCAACGACCATCCGGAAATACCCATTGATTGGCTCAAGCGGTGGCAGGCCAAGATACGTATCAAGCCTCACCACTTCGGTCACTACATCGCGAACTTTGGTTAGGAGCTTTCCTCCCACGTCTTCAATTTCGTCTGCGCGCAGCCGTCTGATTTCTTCCACGACGGCAAGCGGGAGCGCAAAGTTCGTCACTCCGCAGCGCACGAAGAGCGCTGGTGAAATGATCAAAGTCAGAGGCACTTTCAGAGTAAACTTCGTGCCCTGTCCGCTGACACTCTGAATGTCAATTTCGCCGTTCAGCGAATTCAAGTTCGCGCGCACGACGTCCAGACCTACGCCGCGCCCAGCAAGCTCTGTCTTGACCGGCGCCGTAGTAAACCCAGGATGGAACAGCATTTCGCGAAGATCGCGCTCGGTGAGGCGATCTGCCGTCTCAGGGGAAACAAGCCCGCGCTCGATTGCGCTCAGCTTCACGCGCTCATAGTCGATACCGCGGCCATCGTCTTCTACTTCAATGTAAATATGATTGCCGCGGTGATAAGCGCGGAGCGAAACCTTGCCCATCTCAGGCTTGCCCGCAGTGACGCGATCCTCGGGACGCTCGATTCCATGCGCCACCGAATTGCGCACCAGGTGCACCAGGGGATCGGAGATCTGCTGAATAATGTTGTTGTCGAGTTCCGTCTCGCTGCCCGAAAGATCCAGGTCAACTTGCTTGCCCGCCGATTTCGTCGCGTCACGCACCGCGCGCGATAGCCTCGAATACAGCGTTCCGATCGGCACCATGCGGGCCGCGGTGATCTCGTCCTGAAGATGGTGTGCAAGTTTTGTGAACTCGTCAATATCGCCCTCCACTCGCCCGATAAATCCTTCGAGCTGCGACAGGACTTCGTTCACATCCGCTGAGATTTCCGCCATGGACCGCGAGAGAATATTGAAATCGTCGTACCGGTCCATTTCGAGTTCACTGAATTCCGACCAGAACGAGGTATCACCAGAAGCTGCGTTCGTAAGTGTCTGCCGAGCGGTAGAAGGACTCCATGGGCCTGTCTGCCTCGTGGAACTGATGCGATTAAACTCGTACTTCTCCTGGAACTCTCCGACTTTTCCTTGCAGCCGTTCTTTCGAGAAACTCAGCGTATCGACCAGCTTTTCCAGTTCCGCTACACGCCCAACCATCCGCGTTCGGTTAATGACCAATTCGCCGACCGTGTTCATCATGCGGTCCAGCCGCGACAAGGCAATACGCACCGATTTCGCAGCTGCCGCCGCCGCGTTCGCTGGCCTGGCGGCTTTCTTTACAGGCAAAAGAGCTGGCGAGGCCTCTTCTACTCCTTCTCCTTGAACTTCTACTGCGCCTGCAGCAACCGCGACAGATTCAGAATCTTCCACTTCGACCGGCGCAAATTCGGCGATTCTCCCGAGCAGGGAATCGACACCAGCGCGCATGCTCTTTTCATCGACCCACTGCCGATGGAGCGTTTTCTTGAGGACGTCTATAGATTCGAGGCAAATATCGACAACGGCTGGTGACGGTTCGAGTTCGCCGTCACGCAGCCGGCCGATCAGGTCTTCCACACGGTGGGCGATCGCTCCAAGCCTGCTGAGTCCTACTTGCGCCGCGGACCCCTTCACCGTATGAATCGCGCGAAACAGCTTGTTGATCTCTTCCGGGTTGTTATTGCCCTCGAGCGAAATCAGGCAATCGCTGACTACCTGCAAATGCTCTTCAGCTTCCGGCTGAAAGAATTCCAGGATCTCGTCGGACACTTCTTCATCGGAGGGCAAGGCGTCGAAGTACGACCCCGTTGCGGCGGCTACGACCGTTTCCTTCGGTGACGTTTTGGCATGCTCCGCGTAGGTCTGCGACTGAGGATAATTCAGTGGGGGCGGTTCCGTCGGGAACGCAAAACGATAGCGTTCCTTGAATGCAGCGATGTCATCGACACTTTCTTTCCCGGTATCGCTGATTTCCAGAAGGTCCGTTTCCAGCAGGGAAATGCCGTCCGACAAAAATTCTGTCAACGGACCATGCAAGTCGTCGCCGAGAGGCGCATTGAGTGCGTACTGAAATACGTGCGCGAGCTTCGCGCCAATTTCCGAAAAACGCGGGAATCCGTAACTTGCCGAAGTCCCGCTCAATGTATGCGCCGAAATATACAACCGCTCAAGGTCTTCGCGCCGCGGCGAGATCTCCTGCAACACGCTGACGTACTCCCGCAGATACTGCAGATGCTCTGCCGCTTCCTGAAGGAACATTTCGACGGCTTCGCGGTCCGGCATGCTCACGCGCGTCCCTCCGCCACGAGTTCGGGTTTCTGCAGCTCTTCCGCCGTGGGCTTGCGGTACAAAATGCAGTCGTTCAACACGATGGCCTGAAACTTGACCGGCATCTTCGAGATCGATTCCGAATGTCCAAGAAATAAATAGCCGCCCGGCTCCAGCGTGTCGTAAAAACGCTGAACGAGCGCGCGACGCCGCTCCTCGGAGAAATAGATCAGCACGTTCATGCAGAAAATCATGTCCATCCGACCGACATACACCGCCGAAGCCAAATTCATCTGCGCAAACGTTACGAGCTTGCGCAACCGCGGTTTTACCTGATGCCCGCTCTGATGTTTCGTGAAGTGCGCCGCCAATTGCTGCCCGCTGACACTGCCCAGGCTGCGCCCCGAGTACACACCGCGTTCCGCATGCTTCAGTGCGTGCCGCCCCACGTCGGTAGCGAGAATCTCCACGTTCCACGAATCAGAAAATGAAAGCGAATCCGAAATCGTAATGGCGATCGAATAA
>DATDHE010000451.1:0-2092 GCA_036521695.1 Candidatus Acidiferrum sp.
AAGGGGGTAGGTTTTCACTACAACCACTTTTCAATCACGCCGCGTTGAGAGGCAAGGACTTCCCGAAGAACTACTCACGAAAATATTCAAAATGTGTCGTTCAATGACGAACTTCGGCTAATGCGTTTTGGCAGGAGACTCAAGCTTCGCCTGGGTTGGGCAGAACTTCGGAAGCCTCGACCGCAGTCTTGTGCGGAGCGGTAATCACCAACAGGACGGCGGTGAGAATGACGGCGGCGGCGAGTGCCGTGCGCAACGTGATGGTTTCGCCGGCTCCAAGCCAGCCAAGAAAAAGCGCGACGACGGGATTGACGAATGCATAGGTCCCTACGCGGGCGGCGGTGCTTTTCTTGAGAATGTAGACGTAGGCGTTAAAACCGATTCCCGAGCCAAAGCCGATGAGATAGGCGATCGCGATCCAGGAGCGCGCGCTAACAGCCGCGAGATGCAGCTGGCGGCCCTCGCCTGCCAACAAGCCGACAATCCAAAGCGCAGCTCCTCCCGCGAGGCTTTGCATGGCGACGCCGAGGAGCGGAGAACTCGGAAGATCGTGATGTTTCGAGTAGATGGATCCCCAGGCCCAAGCAAAGGAAGCGATGACAAGAATCCCGGCGCCGGTCGGATTGACGCGCTCCGCGCCTCCCAGATGCGCCGGCCCTACCAAGAGAACTAAGCCGCCGAAACCCAGGATAAGGCTGGCAACGACTCTGGGTCCAGGCCGCAATCCGCCCGGACGGAGCCAATCGAGAAGCACCATCCAGAAGGACACGAGAGCCACAATCAAGGCGGCCACACCGGTTGGGAGAGTCCGTTCGGATAAACAGACTCCCCCGTTGCCGACAAGAAGAAGCAGGAGTCCAGTGATGACCGCTGTGCGCCACTGGGCGCGTGTGGGCCGAATCCCAGTTTTCCAACGCAACAGTGGATAAAGAACAAGACCCGCGGTGAAGTGCCGGAAAGCGGCCAGTAAAAGCGGCGGAAACGATTCGATCCCGACTGCGATTGCCAGGTAGGTCGAGCCCCAAATGACGTAGACGGCGGCGAAGGCAGCGACGAGGAGGATGGCATCGCGTTTTTCAGGATTATGCGACGATGAGACAGAAGCAGGTTTGTTTGTAGATTGTTCGAGGCTGGGCGTGGGCATTCCGTGAGCCTGAAAATATTCAGAGTAGAAGCAGAGAGCCGCGCTGTCGAGCACCATATTGGACGAAAGAATCCACAACACCGTGTGAGAGCCGCTGGGAGAGTCTGGTACTATTACCAAGTGTTTGAACTTAAGACACTTCGAACGTTTTCCACAGGTTGACGCGAGAAGGCTGAAGTGGCATTTTAACCTCCCACTCACCAAGTTGGGGACCGGGGCAAGTTCAAGTGAAAGTGTAGTCGGGACAAGGGCAGTCGGGCCAGGCATGGCAGCGACGAAGTGGTATCTCTGAGGGCTAGATGGGCGCGACGAACCGCGCAACATCCATTCGGTCGGGGGAAAAAGAAGCAATCAGGGCCAAGCTAGCACCGCCTTTGCCAGAAGTGGTGGCGGAACCGGTGCGCGTCCCTGCTCTGCGCGTGGCGCCATTGCTCACGCCGGGACAACCGCGCCGTTTTGCGCGCGTGCCGACGCACGCCGTGGGCGTGAACCACGAGCAGCGCGAATATCCTCGCGCTTCCCTAAAACTTCCTTTGCGATTGCGCAGCGTGGGTGCCCTTATAGAAGATTTCCCTGTAACCCTTGTCACGCGGGATATCAGCTCAACTGGGGTGTTTTTTCTTTGCCCGAAAGAAATCGCGGTGGGCGCGCTGATCGAGCTGGAGATTGTCCTGGTTAGCCGTCCCATGGGGCACGGCAGCGTGGTTATTGTCAGCACGGCGCGCGTGCAACGGATCGAGCCTGCGGCCATGCCTGGATGGTATGGCGTCGCGGCCGCGTTTGACGACGTAAAGTTCGACCGTGATGATGGCGTGCCTTCCCGATTCCTTCGTCCTTGAGATACGTTTCTCCCAAATCTAAATAGTCACGCTTTCCGAGAAGCGGAATAGTTTTCGATTTCCCGCCAAACGCCAAGTCGATCATTTCCCGTTGCCCGGTCACTCCAGG
>DATDHE010000452.1:0-7529 GCA_036521695.1 Candidatus Acidiferrum sp.
TCACTACGTATTGCTTACCGCCGATACTGTATGTCATGGGAGTAGCTTGCCCTCCAGCCGGCAGCTGATACTTCCAGATTTCTTTTCCCGTTTCGGAATCGAACGCGCGCAAAAATGAGTCCATCGCCGCCGCAGTGAAAACAATTCTTCCTGCGGTGACTATCGGTCCGCCTAGTGTGAGGGTCCCGGTATTCATGCCGGGCAGAAAACTTCCCAGCGGAACGTCCCAAACTTTCTTCCCTTCAAACAAATCAACCGCTCCCACCGTTCCCCACGGAGGTGTATTGCAGGGCAGTCCGCTTGGCGAGAGCAGCGGGGTGCGAAACATAGCAAACGGCGCGCCCGTTTGCCGAGCGAACTCGCCGTGCAAACGATCCGCATCTGTAGCATTTTTTCGCGCCTCATCGAGCTCCGCCCGTGGGATCATCTTCACGAGAATGGCCAGCCGGTTCGTATCGACATATAGCAAATGGCGCTGCGGGTCGTACGCGGCACTGCCCCAGTTCACGCCGCCCACATTGCTTGGAAATACCAGCGTGCCCTGCAGACTCGGCGGCGTGAAAATATCTCCCGAACGGGCCTTTTTGATCTGGTCCGCACACCACTGCCGCTCTTTGTCATCCTTGCCCCACGCATCTTCGGCCGATAACTTCTCGGGCACGAGCTAAATGGTCGAAGCAGGCTGCGTAGGCCAGGATTCTTCCCCGGGAATATCGCTCCTGATCACCGGCCGCTCTTCCACTGGCAAAAGTGGCGCGCCAGTCAGCCGGTTCAATACAAAAACGCGCCCCATCTTCGTCGTGATCGCAATCGCCGGCGTTCCGTCTTTCCAGGCAAAAAGCGTCGGCTGCGAGGCCACGTCGTAGTCCCAAAGATCGTGGTGCACCACCTGAAAACCCCACACAAATTCGCCGGTCGAAGCCTTCAAGGCCACAACGGAGTTCGCCCACTTGTTGTCACCCTTGCGATAGCCGCCATAATAGTCCGGGCTGGCGCTGCCGGTGGGAATGAACACGAGATCGCGCGGCCCATCGACAGATAGCGTCGACCACGCATTGCCTGCGCCCGTCCGCGGCGTACTCTCATAGGCCCAGGGAGCAATCGGATCCCACGTCCAGCGCAGTTTGCCCGTTCGCGCATCGAACGCTCGCACGATCCCGCGCTCCAAAGTCACTGCGCGATTGTCTCCCTCGGACGACCCCGTGATGACCAAATCCTTGAAGATCGCGGGAGCAGAAGTCACTTGGTAATCGCCGGGGTCGCGCATCTTGACGTCTGTCGCCAGGTCCACCTCGCCGTTGGTTCCGAAATCAACGCAAGGCTTGCCAGTCTCGCCGTCCAAAGCAATCAGTCGCGCGTCCAGGGTTCCAATGAAGATGCGCAGCGCGCAACCCTTGCGGGGTTTCGGCGATGGCTCACGCCACGCCGAAACGCCCCGTGACGTGACTTCCGAGAATCCGTAAGGATGCTCTAGCTTCGGATCAAACTCCCAAATCTTCACGCCCGTCGCAGCGTGCAAAGCGATCACGTGATCGTACGGCGTGCTCAAAAACAGTTTCCCGTCGATCAATATCGGCGTCGCTTCAAACGCAGCCTTGTGATCGAGCTCCTCGTCGTATGGCAATGCTCCGGTTCGATACATCCACGCCACCTGCAAGTGCGCCACGTTGCCGCGGTCAATCTGCTTGGCAGACGAGTACCGCGTCCCGCCAGGATCGTTGCCGTAGTTCGGCCAACCGGCATCGTGCGCTAGTTGCGCGGCCAGCAGCGCAGGAAACAGCAGAAAAGAGGAGAGCAGGGAAGTCCACGCCGTAAACCTGAAAAAATGTTTGTAGTTCATGGTGGGACAATTATCGCGAGAAGTTGGTTTAGCGGCAAAACCGCTTGGGACAAACGGGCTCAATGCGAGGACAAACGGGCCTCTCGGCCGCGCCACCACCCGTCTCAAGGAAATTTCAACAGCTCAGGCCGTTGCTTGACGTATCGACGGCTCCATCGCAGCTCCGTCGCATCCTTCAGAACGACCTTGTACTCTCCGTGAAACCACGGCAGCAACTCGCGGATGGCATCCAGTCGAACCAAACTTCCACGGTTGATGCGCACGAAAACCTTGGGGTCGAGCGTGCCGGCAAGAGAATCAAGCGTTCCCCGCAGCGTGTGCGTCTTCGCCCCACAATGCAGGATCAGATAGTTCCGCTCCGCTTCAATCCACGATATGTCTCGGATCGGCACAAAATGAGCACGTACATTTTCGTGTACCAGCAGCCGATCCGGAAACGCTCGCTCGCGCTGCAACTGGCGCAAGAGACCCTGCAGGCGGCTGGCAAAACCGGGCGCGTCTTGCTCCCGCGCGCGCTGCAAAACTGTGCGGAATCGCTCTTCGCCGAAGGGTTTCAAAAGATAATCAAACGCATGAACCTCGAACGCTCGCAAAGCGTATTGATCATGAGCGGTGACAAAAACAACCCTCGGCATTTCTTTCGGTGGGATCGCCTGCACGACGCCGAAGCCATCCATCCCCGGCATCTGCACATCCAGAAAGACCAGGTCGGGGCGGTGTTTCGCGATCGCGGCTATCGCCGATTCCGCGCCACCCGCCTCGGCGACCACCTGGACGTCCGGCTCCGGCCGCAGCAGCCGCAGTATCTTCCGCCGCGCGGGCGCTTCGTCGTCGACAACCAGCACCTGGAGTGTGCTTAAGAAAGCCATTCACCCAACTAAATAGGCGACTAAAACCGATCTGACTAGCAGTTCCAAGGGCGGTCTGATCGTTGACAATAAAGCGATTGGGAAACAGCTACCGCGTTTATCACCTGTCCGCAACTCAGGAGCGTATTTCACCACCGGTTAAATGCGAACGTCCCCCTCATGGAACGGAACCCGTAGAATCACTTCCGTGCCGCCCGCCGGACCGTTCGCAATAGCAAATTCCTGGTCGGCCCCGTACAGTTGCTCCAACCGGCCGCGTATATTGGCCAGCCCGACCCCGCGATTCATGGCCGCCTCGGCCCCCTGTGTTCCGAGACCGGCACCCGTATCGGCCACCCTCAGAATCAGCGAACCATTCTCGCGCCGCGCCGCAATCGATATGTCTATGCCTGCGCCACCATCTTTCAACCCATGACGCAAAGAGTTCTCCACCAGCGGTTGCAAAATCAACTGGGGCACCAGCGAGCTTTCCAGCGCCGCATCCACGAAGTAGGTAACCCGCAAATTCGACTCAAACCGCTTCTGCATGATTTGCAAGTAAAGCCGCGTTATTTCCAGCTCCTGCGCCAACGGGATTTCGTGCGAGTTGGCGGTCCGCAACGTCAAACGCAGCAATTCGCTCAACTGCGTCAACATCGCGTCCGCCGCACGCACGTCCTCATACATAACTGAAGAAATCGTATTCAAAGTGTTGAACAAAAAATGCGGCTGCAACTGCAGCCGCAAATTCTGCAACTGCGCCTGCGCAAGTTTGGCCTGCAACTCGGCCGCGGCAAGCTGCTGGGCTTGCGCGATCCGCAGTCGCTCGAAGAAGTAGTACACCAGCACGATCACCGTATACCCCATCAAATCATTCGAGAACTCCATGGGATAGCGGAATAGCATGATTCCGTAGTCGTACTGCCCGAGACCAACCAACGGAGCGATAATCCAGCGGCTGAGCCCCATCAAACTCGTGTGCACAAAGGAAAATCCCACCGCCGCGGCCAAATGGAATGCAACCTGACGCACCCCACCCTTCACTTTGAATAGGTAGAAGTCGGCCACCCGCAAGACCAGCGGCAGAACAAGGAACACCGTGAAGACCCCGGTGAACTCCTCCAGGAAACGCATCGCAAAGGTTCCAGGCCGCTGGCGGGAAAGATCGTCGAGATAGTGATACCCGAAGAAAAGTACGAACAGCGCAGTGTAAACGAGAAAGAGTATTCCCCATCCCTGCGCGCGTGTAAGGCCCAGCACGCCAACCGGCGCCGCCTTGCCGGTCCTACGCCCCGTTCTGTTCGTTGCCGTGCGTCGGTTCATGAACTCGCCCTGGAGCGCTTGATTATGCTCCAGAACCTAGTGAAGTCGAAAGGCAAGAACAGCGACAGGGTAGGATCAAGGTTGGGAATCGGCACGGCTTGAAATCGAGCCTAGCCGGTAGGGCGGCGCGGCCACAAAGCCCATCTGGAGGTGGGCTCGATCAGGATCCGCGACGTCGGGCCGTGCCAGAGATCGAACTGGCAATCGTAAGCGAAACCAAAGCCACCATAGCAAAGGCAAGAAAGACAACGACCACGGTATTCACCCTCGCAAGACACTGAACCTAAGCGCAGGTTGGCTTCCAAACTCAAACCATTTACTTTCAGCTAGATACACAGGGTGAGCGTGAAATCATGTCGCCAAGAGTGGACAAGTGTCGGTAGGAACGCACAATTTGCCGGTTATAGTACTGACCGACGTGCCCCTCAAGTCAAGGGTGAGTTATAGTACTGGCCAGCGCGGACGCGGATGCCGCCGTTGGACACGCGCAACTCGACGCGCTGCCCTGAGCTATGCCTTGCTTAGCCGTATCGACCCGTCGCCGGTGTGCACGGTCAAGGACTGGCCCCCGCCATTCATCTTTCCATGCAATTGGGAGTTGCTGAACGTTCCCTCGACCGTTACCGGCAAGCCTACACTGATATGCCCATCCCCAGTGCTTGCGTCAATATTTGCCTGGAAGTCGCCCGGCAAGGACAAATCGACGCTGCCGTCCCCTGTCCGTATATTCCAGCTGGAAGCCATCTTCGATCCTGGCAAAACCCGTGTGTCTACACTTCCATCGCTCGTCTTGATATTCAGCGCGTCGAACCGTCCCGCAATCCTAACGTGCCCGTCTCCGCTATCCGCATCCAGTTTGCCATCCAATTCCCGCGCTTCAATCGAGCCGTCCCCGGTGTGCAGCCGCATGTCGCCCTTCAGCGTGTACACGTTGATGCTGCCATCGTTGGTATGGAGATCGATGGTTCCCGTCAGCGCATTCGCTCTAATCGAGCCATCGCCCGTCTGGACCGTCACGTTTCCATTAATGGAGCTGGCCTCGACCGACCCGTCCCCTGTATGTGCATTTAAATCAGCATCTTTGGGCATACGAACTTCAATATGCAGCCTCCGCCCATGGTTGCCCCAGGAAAACCCCCAGTGTCCGGTCACCCGCGCGACCAGCTCGACTTGGTCTCCGTTCTGTCGAGTTTCGATGTGCAGATTCCTGTCCAGTTCATAACCCTCATACTCGACGTGAAACTCCACCGTCTTCGTGTCGCTGGTACTGATTCTCACTCCGCCATCGTTCGTGTCGATGCGCACGTTCGCGCGTCCGGACACGGTGTAGTTCTTGCTCCAGTCAGTCGCGCGCGACCGGGGCGCAAGGGCAGCCGCAGCGAGCAGGGCAGCGCAGGCCATCCCCAAGCGGACGACGGTGTTGCGGTTCGCAAGCAGACTCATGGCTCAAAGCCTCCGTAACGTGGCGTTCCAACAGTAGTACGACACTCCCGGTCAAAATGTTCCATTTCTCATCTTGTCCCAGTCTGTAACTCGCTTCCATAGACGACGCGCACGCGAAATGGTGTGATGGGGCCTGTTCTCAGCGAGTATTCGCATAAGCCAAATCCAAACGTGGTCTCAGCGTTTAGCCGCAGCTCTCTTGGAGCTTCGAGTCTCCGGGTTCGCCGTGCCCGGCTTGGCGCGCAGAGCCGCCAGGAACTGCTCCGCCGGCAAAGTATTGAGCACATCCTTGTTTTCGAGCCAACCGCGCCGAGCCACGTTAACGCCGTGCCGGATAAAAGCGAGATTCGGCGTGGAGTGCGAGTCTGTCGAAATCACCACCCTCACGCCGCGTTCCTTGCACATTCGCAGGTGAATATCGTTCAAGTCCAACCGGTCGGGGAAGGAGTTGCATTCCATGGCCACGCCGTATTTGGCGCAAGCATCGAGGATCTTTTCCATGTCGTAATCGAGTGGCTCGCGCCGCAGGATCAGGCGGCCGGTGGGGTGGCCAATGATCTGCGCATAGGGGTTTTCGATGGCTCGCAGCATCCGCTCGGTCATCTCACCGCGCTCCAGGTTGAAAAACGAATGCACGGAGCACACCACCACCTCAAGCTGTGCGAGCAGTTCGTCGGAGTAATCCAGGTCGCCGTTCTTCAGGATGTCCACTTCCGAGCCGGCAAATAAGCGAATGCCAAGCCGCTGGTCATTCGCGGTGCGAATTTTCTGGATGTGGGCGGCCATGCGTTTTTCGTCGAGGCCGTTCGCCACGGTGACGGCTTTCGAATGGTCGGTGATAGCGATGTACTGGTGCCCCAGTTTCTGAGCCGCCTCCGCCATTTCTTCGATGGAGTTCTTTCCATCGCTGGCGGTCGTATGCATATGAGGGTCGCCCTTCATGTCAGTGAGCTCCAGCAACTGCGGCAGTTTGTGTGCTTCCGCAGCGGCAATCTCCCCATTGTTCTCGCGCAGTTCGGGCGGGACGTAGTCGAGTTTCAGCTTCACGTAGATCTCCTTCTCGGTGCGCCGTGCAACCGGCTTCTCGCCTTTCAGCGTGGCCAGCGCGTATTCATTCAGCGTGTACCCCATATCATTGGCGCGCCCGCGCAAGGCGACGTTGTGTTCTTTGGATCCCGTGAAATAGAGCAGTGCCGCTCCAAAACATTCTTTTTCGAGCAGCCGCACATCTACTTGCAGGCCACTTTCCAGCGTGAAGCTAACTTTGTTTTCGCCGTGCGCCAGCGTCTGCCTAATGCGCGGGAACTTCAAAATATGTTCGGCAATAGCGTCGATCTTTTTCTGCGAAGTATGCCCTTCGCCCAAAATCAGAAGCAAATCCAGATCGCCGACCGTTTCTCTTCCGCGCCGCAAGGAACCCGCCGGCGTAATGGATTCCACGCCTTTTCCAAATTCCTTGATGAAGGCAATCAGCTCTGCCGCGGAGGCTTCCGCCTTGTCGATCCGAAAACGTCCCGTCGAACGCTTGAACGTTTCCACGGCTTTCAGAATGTTTTGCTCAGTTTTTTCTCCAAAGCCAGGGACGTCCCGAAGTTTCCCTTCTTTGGCCAGTTTCTCCACGTCCGCCACGGTAGCGGTGCGGAAGTTGGACCAGAGAAACGCCACCTTTTTCGGTCCCAGCGATTGCAGCGTCAGGATTTCGAGAAGCGTCGCCGGAAACTTCTTCAGCAGTTTTTTCCGCAAACCGTAATCGCCAGTCGCGATGATTTCCTTGATGTGCTCGGCCATGCGTTCGCCAATTCCAGGGAGTTCCTCGAGCTTCCCGGGTTCTTTCGCCATTTGCTCGATGGATTCGTGCATGCCGCCAATCAACTCGCCGGCCTTTTCATAACTGCGGTAACGGCCGATGATGGCGCCGTCAATCTGAAGAAGTTCCGCGGTTTCGCGAAGGATACGGGCGATCGTTTTGTTGTCCATGGGAGGATTATAAAGCCACAATCCCACGAAAGGCACGCATGTGAATTCCAGCTAACGACTTCTCCGTTGCGGACTGCTCCGTTTGTCCGGGGGATGTG
>DATDHE010000453.1:0-2270 GCA_036521695.1 Candidatus Acidiferrum sp.
AGGCCAACCATACTATGCTGGCGCATTTGCAGGCAATCGGCAAGCTCTGACACGCTGGCATAATGACACTGAACCTCAGGAACCCGGCGGGCCCCTACCAGACTCCAGACCCGATCGGCGTTAGCCGAAGTTCGTCACGACGGGGCCCCAAAAGTACCTAAGTCGTTCAGAATCAGTTCAGGCAATCGCCAAGTCTGCACTACATTTGCGATTCAGTGCGAATCGTTCGGGAAGGATGAGACCGAGCTGGTGAAGCACCGACTTCTGTTCGGCCGTGGGTTCGGTGATACGACGCAGACGGATCTCGCGTCCGTCGGTTGTGGGTAGCACGATATCGGCGCTCTGTAAAGTGGACAGTAAAGTCAAGGCTTTCATGGCCGACAACGGCTGCGTATTATCGACACCACTCACCGATGGTTTCGGGACCATGGCGGGCCGCCGCTGCAGCAGATGCTTGAGCGTGACCCACAAGGCATAGCCCAGAAAGGCCACCATCACATGCGCCTTGACCCGCGGCTCCAGTTGATGAAAAAGCGGTCGGATGGACAGCTCGCTCTTCAGTGCGCGGAACGAGGCCTCCGCTTCGGTTAACTGCATATACCGCGCCCAGAGTTCTTCCGCCGTCCCGACCTGCAGATTGGTGCGCAGCATGTATGCACCTTCGCGCAAGCCGCGCCACTCCTGGCGCTCTTTTTTGATCGCCCAGTGCAGGCGAACGCCTTCCGCTGTGTCGCGCAGACCAACGTCATAAAGATCATTCACCTGCGGATGGCTGGCCTGAATACGTCCCAAGCGCCGCTCCATTTTGTTGCGGTCCTTCAAGCGCCCGGCCTCGATGGTCCTCGCCAGGCGTTTCAGGGCATTCTCCATGCGGTCGGAGAAGCGCTTCCGAATGGCCTTCTCCTTTTCCTTGCGGCCGCTGGTGCGGCACAGAATGAAGATCTCTTCCCCCTGTGGTATCGCCACCTTCTTCACTTCCACTTCCGGCCGCACCTGAATCCAGTCATCTTTCAGCAACTCAGCCTCAAACTGCTTCATCTGGCTGCGTGGCGTGCCCACCAGGTACTGACCACCCCGCTTGCGGATCGCCGCCAAGTTCTCTTCACTCACAATCCCCCGATCCATCACCCAGATGCGCCGCGCCTTGCCGTACTTGCGCTCCACCATGCGCAGGATCGTTTCCATCGTCGATACGTCTGCCCGGTTGCCATCAAAGGTCTCATAGCTGAACGGGAATCCTTCGCTGTTGACGATCAGCGCGATCACCATCTGTTCGCAGTCCGGACGATGATCGCGTGAATAACCGCGGCGCATCATCGGATTCTTCTCCGCCGCACCCTCCACGTACGTGCTGGTCAAATCGTAGAGCAGCACCTCGAACTCGGCCCCGAACAACTCGCCGTAGCGCTGCTTGAGATGCTGCTCCAGCTTCGTCTTGTGCGGCAGAATCCGATCCAGGCACCGGTATAGCCGCGTGTCGTTAATCTTGCCTTCCTCGATTCTCAGCAGATCATCCAGTGCGGTGGATGGGTACCAACGCTCTTCTATCGCCAACTCGCTGCCCGGCGCGCACAGCCGGTTGATGGCCAGCACTGCGGCCACCCGCGACCACGGCACGTCGGCCCCGTGCTCCTCCACCGCCTCCTCGAAGAAGCGGTCCAGGCCCAGACGCTTCCACAGTTCCAGGCCGAGCCAGCAGGAACCGAACTGCCGCGTTCGCTCCAGCCGCACCTGGTTCAGCAGCACGCGCGCCACTTGCGGATCACCTGCCGGCGGCTCGACGTGCGAGGGAAACAGTTTCAACTGCTGGGTCTCACCCTGCTCATTGAAAACTTCGATCGTCTTCAACCACCGCGCCTGGCTCGAATCGTTCAACTCGCCCAGGTAGCACAGCGTACGCTGCCGCGGACCATCGGGCGTCCGCACGGTCTCCACCAACGACCAGTACGTGTGATCCTTACCGTCCTTGTTGCGCAAGTGCGACCGCAGAAACATTCTCGACTGATCTTGTCATGAGACAGCGACCACTTCAAGACGGTCGGTCTGCACTACATCGCTTTTTCAAATCCCGCGATTACAGGCAAAACCAGTTGCCCGCCTGGGAGGCTCAGAATCGTTGAAACCGACCGGGGCCTGACGAACTTCGGCTAAGTAGAACTTGCTGAACCCGTTGTGGAACCAAGCGGTCGGTGCGAAAGCAACATTACCCCGGCCCGGACTGCTTCTGACCTGAAATCACCTGAATGCAACATTACCCCGCTCCCTCGCAC
>DATDHE010000454.1:0-6732 GCA_036521695.1 Candidatus Acidiferrum sp.
CTCCTCAGCCGAACCGGTGTGGCCATGGGTACGGCGGGTTACATGTCGCCAGAGCAGGCACGCGGCGAAAAAGTGGATGCACGAACGGATCTGTTTTCTTTTGGCCTCGTGCTCTACGAAATGGCGACCGGGCATCGCGCCTTCGACGGAGAAACCGTGCCGGAGCTGTATACCGCTATCCTCACGCAAACTCCGGTTCCGGCGCGGGAACTCAACCCGAAACTCCCCGGCAAACTCGCACAGATCATCAGCAAAGCACTCGAAAAAAATCGCGACGCCCGCTACCAGAGCGTGTCGGACATGCGCGCTGACCTGGAGAGCGTAAGGCGCGAGACGGAACGGCGAAGCCCTCTCCGTCGGTGGATGCTAACCGCTGGAGCTGTCGCCGTGTTGCTGATCACAATTTCAATGCTCTGGTTTGCGAAACACCCGCCATCGTCTTCGCAGACTCCGCCGGGCCTGAAACTTCGACAACTCACGATCAATTCTTCTGAGAATCCGGTGACGAGCGGGGCGATTTCACCGGATGGCAAGTACCTTGCTTACACCGATGTGCAGGGGATGCACATCAAGCTCATTGGAAGCAGCGCGAGTCAATCCGTTCCTCAGCCCGAGGCGCTAAAAAATAGCAAAGTCGCCTGGGAAGTTGGCTCTGCTGCTTGGTTTCCCGATAACGACCGATTTCTCGCCAATGCCCATCCCGCAACCGAGGATCCAAGCGCTTGGTCATCGCAGACTACGAGCATTTGGATAGTTCCCGTCGTGGGCGGAGTCCCGCATAAAGTTCGCGACGGCGCGCTTGCGTGGGCGGTCTCCCCTGACGGCACTTCGATATCTTTTGGAGCAAACAAAGGAAAGCTCGGCGAACGTGAAGTCTGGACGATGGAATCTAATGGGGAGCACGCACGCAAGCTCTTCAGCAGCAACGAGGGCACGGCGGTTTGCTGTTTAAGCTGGTCTCCAGATGAAAAACGATACGTTTATATTTCGACCGATGATTCCGGCGATGCGCTTCTCAGCCGCGATGTGAACCTAGGTCCTGCTTCAACACTGGTTCCGGCTTCAGAAATGAAGAGAATGAATGACATTGTCTGGTTGCACGATGGGCGATTGGTTTATTCGTCGCCTGAAACCGAAGGTCTCAACGACGTCTGCAACTATTGGACGATGCGCCTCGATCTCAGCACGGGTCAGCGTGTCGACAAGCCCCGACGGTTGACGAACTGGGCCAGCTTCTGCATGGGCAATGGAGCCGCCACAACCGACGGTAAGCGGCTGGCATTTCTGGGTTGGTCCGGATTCGGGACGGCATACATCGCAGACCTTGAGGCGGGGGGAACGCGAATCCGCAACCCGAGACATTTCACTTTAGAGGAAGCAGACGATTTTGTCGCCGATTGGACTGCGGACAGCGGCACAGTTCTCGTGGGTGCAAACCGCAGGGATCACTATGGGTTGTACAAGCAGTCACTGAAATCGGATACGCCTGAGCCTATCGCGCCCAATGTTGCGGGAGGTGTGTTAAATACTGCTATCCTCAGCCCCGACGGTAAGTGGATCATTGCTGCTGTCTGGCCAGTGGCGTCAGGGCAAACCCCTAGTCATCTAACAATTCCGACACAGCCCCTCGTGCGAATTTCCTTCGCGGGAGGATCGCCTGAATTGATATTCCCAATGCGTCTGGCAAGCCCGGTCGGGTGCGCGCGGCTTCCTTCTACGTTGTGCGTGGTTGCTGAACGATCCGACGACCGCAAACAGATGATCGTCACATCTTTCGATCCGATCAAAGGAAGAGGTTCGGAATTGGCCCGGTTTGACGTCGATCCAAACCTCGATCAGAATGTCGACAACGTGCTCGTCGCGATGTCTCCTGACGGCACACGGTTCGCAGCTGCGCGAAGCGCAGACGATCCGATAGAAATTCGTTCCCTGCACGGCCCACCCACACCGATCACTCGCTTCAAAGTACCGGGCAAACTGTCGAATATCGGGTGGACGGCGAACGGAAAGGGGCTGTTTGCTGCCAGACACGTCCATGATGGCACGGAACTGCTGCATGTGGATCTGCAGGGAAAGACAACGCTCTTGTGGAAGTCCAATGGGCCGAATGGGGCGCTCACGCCATCGCCGGATGGTCGTCATGTGGCTGTTTATGATTGGAAGCGGACCGCGAACATGTGGATGATGGAGAACTTCTAATTCTTGGGATGAGAGAGAGTCCGTGCCCGCCACGCTGTCGTCGTTATCAAAATCTGAGCTGCGCTTTCAATTGAATCATCCTCGGAGCCGCATCGCCGCCGAGGCCGGCCCCAACGATGCTGGTAGGCGGCTGCTCTAGATTAAAGATCTGCCCGAAGGTCGAGTCGGAGCTGGCAGTGTCCGGAAAACCAAAATTGGGATGGTTGAAGAGATTAAAAAACTGAAACCCAATCCCCAGCGTGGCGTTCTCCCATCTGCGGATTTTCGTGTTTTTCATAACAGCGAAGTCGGTATTGAAATAGCCTGGCCCACGGAAGTGATCGCGTCCCTGTGCGAGGGCGACCGTAGGACCTGGACAGGTGCTCGTGGGAACCAATGGACCCAGGTTTCCCTCATTGAATCCGGTCTCGCAACCTGATTGCAGGAACCGTGCGTTTGGATTAGGTGTCACCCCGTCTGACAAAACTTGTGGCGGTTGGCAAGGATGCGGAGCAAGAGGGTAAGCTGCGCCTTCGCCGCAGGCCCCGCTCGGCGGCAGAGGAGCGACCGGCACGGCGTAGAGCAGCCCGAAATAATTATTCCCCACCAATTGAGATGATTGGGCCACGTCCACCGCGGTATAGGGAAATCCGGTGCGTGCAAAGATCGCCCCAGAAATTTGCCATCCTTTCACCAAGTAACCTGAACCATGGCCGCCTAATGCTGCTTTCACAGGGATTTCCCAAACATAGCTCGCGTTGAGTGAATGACGCACATCGTACTCGGCGGGTCCGTAGGCGCCCCGAAGATTCCTGGGGTCCTGCGGGACGGTCAAACCAACGGTCGTAAAGCTGAACAGCCCGCCATTCGAGACTTCATCGAAGGCATGGCCGTAGGTGTAATTGGCCTGAATCACACCTTGAGTCCAGCCACTGAATTGATGTTTGAACGAGATCACCATGCCGTTGTAGTTGGACACTGCTTTCGAGCTGTATTCCGTAACCTCGCTAAAGCGCAAATCGGGCTGTGCGGCTGGGAGTGAGCCAAATCCGAAGGCGTTCTGGTCTGGATCCTGAACCAATTCACGAATTCCGTGATTGCCGAAGTAACCGATGCTAAGCGACGTGTCCACTCCGAACCCTTGCTGCAACTCAAGACTCCACCGCTGAAATTCCGGCGAATGAATGCGATTCTCCGAGGCGGTGATGGCGGGTGGAGAGAAATTGGGATCTATTGCCTGCATCTCAGCAAGCGTTTTTCCGGCACCGAAGCCGTGGACGAATGTCGTGTTCGAAGTGAGGGCATCCTCAAACAGGTTGGTGGTCTCTCCCGGAGTGAGATTATTTTTGAACGGAGTGTAGACATTGTAGACCGGGGTATTGATGTAAAACGATTCCTGGATGCCGCCCGCCAAAGGGTCGTAGAAAATGCCCACACCGCCCCGCAGCACGCTGTTGCGCGAAACCCCCAAGGGCTGCCAGGCAAAGCTGAATCGCGGGGACCACAGGATAGAGTCCATACTCAGAACTCCGTGCTTCTGGTTGACGAGGATCGCCTGGTTGTACGGCTGGCCGGGGTCGTGGCTGATGGACTCAAAAGGTCCCGTCAACCGGGAATCGCAACTGCTTTCACACGTCGGATTTGAGTAATGTTCGGCGCGAAGGGCAAAGGTGAGCGTGAGGTTCGACCCGGCATTCCACTCGTCCTGCCCATAGAGTCCAAGATTAAAAAAGGAGACTGGAACGGTACTCTGCGAGGTGAAGGATTGCGTCAGTCGCGTGAAATTCGTTTTTGGACTCGCGGAGTCCAGTCCGCCCTGGTAGAAAGCGTCGAGCGTCTGGGGGAATAGCTGTCCAGTTGCATTCACTGTGTTCGGCAAGACTTTCCAATCTATGCGGACGAAGTTCGCGCCGAATCCGAATTTGTGTTTGCTCCAGGTTTTTGCCATATCTTCGGAAAGCTGGTATTGCGTTTGGTGCTTACCGTAAGCACCGATCCAGTCGTTGCCTCCCAACGCTGAAAAGCCTCCCGATGCGCTGAAGTTCAAGCTCGTTGGGAATGCCGACAGAGCTTGAGAAGGATCCTTCACCTTATCGACACCAGAAGAATAAGTACCCGCGGCAAGAAATTGGCTGGCCGCTGATGAGCCAAAGGTGTGGGTCTCGATGAGCTGCGCTTGCCACTGCCACCCCTGGTTGTCAGCATCGAATAGTGGACTGATCGGATCGGTGAAGAACGCGCCTAAGCCGTCCTCGTATTGGATTCGAAGAAAAGCGCGGTCGTTCTTACCCGTGTTCCAGTCCACCCGCCCAGCCGTGAGCGCATCCGAACTGGGACGGCGCCGTACCGACAGGAAATTCAGGGCGCAGGGAAGGTCAACGCCGAGCTGACCTTGCACAGTCTTGGGACCGATCCACCCGGTGCAGCCGGTGGGGTCAGCCTGGGGGTCTTGACCACCCTGAAGGGCGGAACTTGCACCTGGCGCCGCGTTATAAAGACGGAATATTTGCTTGTAAAAAGCGTCCGAAGCTGATGTCAAACCGAACCTGGAGTCGATGTTGGCAATCGTAGCAGCCTCAAACTCTGGACTCGGGATTACGACGGGGGCCACATTCGGGAGTATCAGCCGCATGCCCTCGCTATCAAGAAAGAAGAAGAATTTATCCTGCTTAATGGGGCCACCTAAAGAGGCTGCCCACTGATTGGCGTTGTCGAAAGGCCGCGGATTCCCCGATTCCTTGATGAACCAGTCGTTAGAATTCAAGACGCGACCGTTCCAGTAGTACTGCGCGTTGCCGTGAAAGTCGCTGCTCCCGGATTTCGTGATGTAACTTATGTTTCCGCCCGCCGCCCCGCCAAACTGGCCGGAGTAGCCGGTAGTAACAACGGTAGCCTCCTGAATCTCGTTCTGGCCGAGGGCAAGCCCGAGAGCGCCGGACCGGCTCAGGTTAACGCTGTTGTCATTGTTGTTCATCCCGTCGACGGTGAAGATATAGGAGTTGCTCGGCATCCCCAGAATCGAAAAGTTACCAAGAGTATTGAGCGAACTGTCGGTGTTCATAATCGCGCCGGGCGCAGTCTGCGCAATATAGGTGAGATCGTTTCCGGGATTCGGGACCTCAGAAATTTGCTCCTGGTTCATGGTAGCCGAGACATCGCCGTTTTCAGCCTGCATGAGCAACGCTTCGCCAGTCACCGTGATTTCACTGCTGGTTTTCGCAATTTCGAACGTGACGTTTACGGTGCCTGGAGGCCCCAACAGAACATTCATCGCTCGGCTCTCTTTTCGAAAGCCCGGATGAGTCAGCGTCAGCACATAGCTGGAGGGAGCTAGGAAGAAGAACCGGTACACGCCTTCCCGATCGGTCTTCGTTGACTGAGTCGTTCCCTTGGCGTTGTCCTTGATCTCGATATCTGCATCGGGCACGAACGCGTGGCTCGCATCGGTGACGACACCGGTCAACCCGCCTGAAGTGGTTGTCTGCGCATTCAACTCACTTGCGAAGGAAATCCCTAGAAGAAAGGTTGAAAGCAACAATCGTCTTGGTCGCAATCTCATCGAATCACCCAACCGCTTCGATCGATCCAGACCGGAAATCAACGGAATGGCATGATAACTCCGTTTGTGGCCAGATTGTTCACAGTCCGGTAGTCCTCAGTTCGGAAATGTAAGAGTCTCGCATTTGGCATTCGCTGTGGCATGATGGGAGCATGAGTAGTAAAGAAATCTGGGCGACCGTCACGATGGTTCTGTTTCTGTTTGTGCTTATCCGCATATTGAAGGCCAAGCGCAAATGACCAACGGCAAAGGAAAGCGTCCGCGAGATCCCGTTCACCTTGCAAAGGAAGTATTCCACATTGCCATTGGCGAAGCAGAGGCGATGTGGCTGCAGGTCTAAGCGATCATGTTTCGACTCTAGAAGAAATCGTGATGATGGCCGACGGCTATGCCCGCGCCCGTCAAGCGTCGCGTTTACAACGAAAGAATTTCAAACTGAGGCACTTCCCACAGCCCGGAAATTCGCGGGGTAAGCATCGGGCGCCATTTGTTTGTCCTGGCACCCGGTAACGCAAACCGAGCTTATTCCGGTCCAGAAGTCCGCCTCTGGGAAGTTTGAAGGTTCCAGTCAGGGTTTGCCGATTCCCGATGGATGACAGATCGACTGCCCGGCAAAGGAATTCTGCCTTAAGTTAGCACTTATGGTGCGGTGCCTCAGCGTGCGACGCCCGCCGAAATCTGCAATCAGTTTGCAATCAGTTAACATGAACTACCGCGTACTTCGATGTCTTTAGAGAGCCGTCCGTGCCTTGTAAGTCCTTCAATGTACGTTCTAGGGCGGATTCGAGTCCCATGCCAGCCTTCCCCGCGCATGCACATTCTGTTTTCCGCCGTTGTATCTATCTGTCAAAACGCTCATATCCGCTCATAATCTGCCGTGACTGAGTTGAACTGGCGGTGTTCTTGAGAACCCGAATCATCCCGTCCGTGCTTCAGGTTCAATGATTTAACTGGAAGCGGTTGTTCTCATAACCTAACGATCCTTAAGATTCCTT
>DATDHE010000455.1:0-9802 GCA_036521695.1 Candidatus Acidiferrum sp.
ACTGGAGGGCCTTGCTGAGACGGATAAGACTGCTGAGACTCGGCCTTAAGCGACAGAAAATGCAGGTATTACGAGTGAAGTGATAGAAACAAACGGAGTTGCGAAAACCGCGTCAATATAATCCCCCCCTCTCCGCCAGAACTATTGAAATCAACCAATTAGCGTGAAATCGAGACTCCCGTTTCGCGTTCCCTTCCGACGGCAAGACGCCCCAAAACACCCAGGTGTAGTAAAAGTGTAGTAGTTATTTGTCGCAGCGGGGATGCCGTTCTCTCTGCCATGTTTCCGATTACGCGGTTAAAATCAAGCACTTCGAGGTGCGCCGCCTCGCAACGCATACTCTGCCCACCAACGAACTTGCTCGTGTGAGTGGTTGAGTAAGCTTCGGACTGCCCCTTCATATTCAGGTGTCCCTTCGATTTGCAGGAGTGCACCTGCGGTTGCCAAATAGGCGTGATAGGGGATATAGGGCCGAAGAACACGTCATCGGGGACACCTATCTCTTTTTCTCTCTCTACCGCTTTCCGGTACTTGTCGAAGTAGGGCTTTATAGCGGGTGTTGCTCTCTTGTCCTTAGCCAACCCAAGTGCCTGAATGTAGTTCAGAGGTTCGTCCTCGGTATTCTCTTCCACTCGCTTAATCAAGAAGCTACAAATGCGGTCACGGTCTGGATGCTTCAGAAAGGCGAGTGCACAACTGCGCCAAATACGGTCGTTCCCATCCTGCATCACTATCTCGAGCAAATTAGTATCGTTGGCACTCCACTTTTCTTTGACCCAGAAGTTAGAGGCGAAATCTATGCGTTCGTCTTCATTCATGTGCAGCCAGCGAGAACGCATATCAGATGCAGGGACCACAAAACTTTCGTCCAAAAGAACTTTGATATTCTCCCGCCGGATTTTTCTCCGCATTTATAAACGTAGGACCATTCAGTCTCCCGAACTGATTCTGGTTGCTGGCCGCCACAAAGCATGGAAAGATACTCGAGCAGTTTAGGATTCGCAAAGCTCTCATTCGCCCAAGATAACACACACATAAGCGTGCTTCGCTTTCAGGGGTTGAACTGCAAGTGCCTGATGTCGGGTAACCGGTAAAGTCAAATGCGCTCAAGTCAACTTGGACGATTATGCCGTTTGAATCGGGACCTATTCCGGTCTCAGTAATCAATACTCGCAAGCCTTGCTGGTTCGTTGACTTGCTTCGTGAGCGCAACCTAAGATTGCGGCAACTATGGCGGGTACCGACGCGCTTATCGGCCAGACCGTCTCCCACTACCGCATAATCGAGAAACTCGGCGGGGGTGGGATGGGTGTGGTGTACAAGGCCGAAGACACACGCCTGAAGCGTTTTGTCGCGTTGAAGTTCCTTCCCGACGAAGTCGCCAAGGACCCGCAGGCTCTGGCGCGCTTCCAGCGCGAAGCGCAATCCGCCTCGGCGTTGAACCATCCCAACATCTGCACCATCCATGACATTGGGGAAGCCGGCGGCAAAGCTTTCATCGCCATGGAGTTTCTGGAAGGCGCAACGTTGAAACACTTGATTCGCGAGCATCCCTTGAAGACCGACCAGATCCTCGACCTCGCCGTGGAAATCGCCGACGCGCTCGATACCGCTCACGCCAAAGGCATCATTCACCGCGACATCAAGCCTGCGAATATCTTTGTTACCGAACGCGGCCACGCCAAGATCCTCGATTTCGGCCTGGCCAAGGTTACTGGCAAAAACATCGCCGAGCCCGCGGAGATGACCGCGGCTACGGTAGATGACTCGGAGGAATACCTCACCAGCCCGGGAGCGGCCATCGGCACGGTGGCCTACATGTCGCCGGAGCAGGTACGCGGCGAAAAGCTCGATGCGCGTACCGATCTTTTCTCGTTCGGCGTGGTGCTCTACGAAATGGCCACGGGCAAGCGGCCTTTCAGCGGCGACACTTCGGGATTGATTTTCGACTCCATCCTTAACCGCGCGCCGACTCCTCCAATTCGTCTCAATCCCGAAATGCCCGCGAAGCTCGAAGAAATCATCAACAAAGCCCTCGAAAAAGACCGCGACATCCGTTGCCAGTCCGCCGCCGAACTCCGCGCCGACCTCAAACGCCTCAAGCGCGAGACGGAATCGACACGCGTACGGACCAGTGAGGCAACAGGCGCTGCTCTAGCAAAGCCGCGAAGGCGGCGGGGAAGAATGGCTGTAACCACTGTGGCAGCCGTTGCCGTTCTAGGAGCGGGCGCGTGGTATTGGTTGACGCGCCTCACGCCGAAGCTCACCGAAAAGGACACCATTGTTCTTTCTGATTTCACAAATACGACAGGCGATCCAATCTTCGACGACACATTGAAGCAGGCGCTTACCGCGGCGCTGCGGCAATCTCCGTTCTTGAATGTTCTCTCCGATAACAAAGTCGATGCAACGCTCCAGTTGATGACGCGTCCGGTGAACACCCCACTCACGCCGGAGGTCACTCGGGAGGTTTGCCTGCGCGCCAACAGTAAAGTGTGGATCAGCGGCTCCATCAGTAGCATCGGCAGCGAATACGTGATCGGGCTGAAGGCAGTGAATTGCCAGAACGGAGACACACTGGCTCAGCAGCAGGTTACGGCCGCAAACAAGGAGAAGGTTCTGGATGCACTGGGCCAGGCCGCAAGCAAACTGCGCGGAGAGCTCGGCGAGTCGCTAGCGAACGTGCAGAAGTTCGACGTTCCGCTATCGCAGGCGACCACGCGTTCACTCGAAGCCCTGAAGGCTTTTAGTCTTGGGCGGAAAACGTTGTCCACACAGGGCACGACCGCGGCGCTCCCCTTTTATCAGCATGCGGTCGAGTTGGACCCGAATTTTGCCAGCGGCTACGTATCGCTCGGAAAAATCTATTCCAACCTTCGCGAATATGACCGCGCCGGGGAGTATTACACCAAGGCTCACGCGCTGCGAGAGCGTGCCAGCGAACGCGAAAAGTTCGATATTGAATCGATGTACTACTCCGATGTTACGGGCGACCTGGAAAGCACAATCCGAGTGTTTCGTGAGTGGCTGGCTAGCTATCCGCGCGATGCGACTGCTCTCGGCAACCTTTCCGTCACGTACGTGGAATTGGGAAACTACGAGCAGGCGGCCAGGCTTGCACGTGAATCGTTGCAGCAGAACCCCAATAACGCCATCGACTATCTCAATCTGGCGGCGTATCAGATGGCGCTAAACCAGTTTCCGGAGTCCAGGAAAACTGTCCAAGACGCCTTCGATCGGGGACTGGACGCTGAGCAACTGCATTACATTCTTTATACTCTGGCGTTCCTGACGGGCGATGAGCGGGGCATGGCTGAGCAAGTGGCCTGGTCCGAGGGAAAGCCCAACGCTGTGCCCGTCCTCCTCGCGCTGCAATCTTCAAGGGAGGCCTATTACGGACACGTAAGCAAGGCCCGCGAACTGAACCGTCAGGCCGTAGACTCCTTCGAGCGCTCCGGGATGAAAGAAAGGGCCGCAAGGGAGCGTACCAATGCGGCCCTGCTGGAAGTTGTTCTGGGCAATTTGGCCGAAGCGCGGCAGGAGGCAATTGCAGGCCTGGACCAGCCGATGGCGGGGCAAAACGCTAAGGCGAACGCGGCTTTGGTCTTCGCGTGGCTGGGGGACAGTTCGCGGGCCGAGTCGCTCGCCGACGATCTCGCCAAGCAAATGCCGGACGGGACGATCGTGCAGTCTGTCATTCTGCCTACCGTTCGTGCCCAGGATGAGCTCTCTAAGAAGAATCCAGAGCGGAGCATTGAATTATTGCGAGCCGCCGTGCCGTATGAAATGACCTGGATGGCTTTCAGAGCTGAGCACAAGGGTTGTATCTATCCAGTGTACGTTCGCGGTCAGGCCTACCTCGCAACGAAACAAGGTGCCGCCGCCGAGGCCGAGTTTCAGAAAATTCTCGCGCATCGGGGGATTCTAAGGATGTGCGAGATGGAGCCGCTTGCGCGCTTGGGCCTGGCCCGAGCTTACGCCACACAGGGCGATACCGCCAAAGCAAAAGCCGCCTATCAAGGCTTTCTCACGCTGTGGAAGGACGCCGACCCCGACATCCCCATCCTCAAGCAGGCCAAGGCGGAGTATGCGAAGCTGAAGTGAAGGGGCCGCAAAATCCCCGCGGAGATTTCTGTCAGCGCCTTCCAGTAAAGTTCGTTCCAGTACTGCCCGAATTCCTAGAAAACTCACGGGCGCCCAGTCAAGCTGAAAATGCTCGATTTCGCAGCGCGTCACCAATTGTAGGCGACTCGTCGGAGGAACCTATTGAATCCTTTTTGGAGAAGCTTCAGTCTGGCCTTCGGTCTGAACTGTTTGCAAGACTCGGAGAGCGTCGAGCTTAGAGATCGCGGACCGTCGGTACTCATCAATAACTCTCGCGTACGTTTGGAGAATGCTCGGGCTGGAATGGCCCATTATTTGGGCGACAAATAGCGGAGAGACGCCTGCTTGTGTAAGCCGACTCGCAAAAGTGTGCCTCATGTCATACAACCAAAACGGTTGCAGACCTGCGTCCTTCAAAGCCTTCGCCCAAGCACCCCGAAGGTCCTTAAAATGAGTGTTCGGTTGCTGTGGGTTGGCAAAGACAAACTCAGAAAACGCCGGTCCCAGCAGATTCTGCCAGCGCTGCAACACCACTTTGCGACGAACGGACATCGGAACGGTGCGAATACCCGCGGCCGTCTTGGATTTGTTAATGCGTATCGCCTCATTTGCAAAGTCAATGTCCGCCCACCTGAGCGCGAGGGCTTCCTTACCTGAGCGCAGACCACTTTCCAGAAGCAAGATGACGAGAACACGAAGATGGTCTGGAGCGACCGCCAAAAGTTTTCTCTCCTCCTCAAACGTGAGGATGTGTGGCTGCCGTCGCTCTTTGCGCTCCTCCAACATCTCGACTTCTCGAAATGGAGTGGACGTTATCAACCTTTTTCTCTCTGCTATCCTCAGCATTCGCCGCAGGACCGCCAAGTCACGGTTCACTGTTGCAGCGCGCACTTTCGCGGCCAGCCTTGCGTCTTTGAATCCGTCGATCCGCCCCGGATTGATGTCCGACAACCGGCAATCACCGAAATACTCTCGTAGGTTCAGAACTGAACTGGAATAGCGTTTCTTCGTATTCGTATGGACTATTGAATTTAGGAATTGCTCGCTAAACTCTTCAAGCCGCGGAGGGTTGGATTTTGGCAGCCGAAAACGCCCTTCGACTATCTCACCCTCTCTGAGATCAAGAATCTTTAGAGCCCGCCGTTTGTTTGTTGTTTTTGTGCTCTCGCAGTGCTGCTGGCCATCGACCATATAGGACATCCACCAGACGCGGGTCCGACGAACTGTGCCGTCTTTCCGCTTTTTGTTCCGACGGTAGAGTCCCATCAGTGTGCTCTGGCCATACCCAGGGATTGGGATTCCGGATGACCGGAGCGACCGAATAAGAACCCATCCCGTACACGTTCAAGTGAACGATCCTGATCTGAACCACGACCTCCCAGAAACGGACTTCCCTACTCGTCCGGGGGACTCCTACAAGATACGCGCTAGAACGAAGCTTTATCGGGAAGTGGACAGCGAATTTGTGATGAAATGCCATGGTGCATATGCAGTCTTCAAACAAAACAGGCGACCAAATATTGGGCTGTCTTCTGGGTGGTGCTCTCGGTGATGCATGGGGTGGACCGTGGGAGGGCCGCGCCGGTCCTAGTCACTTTGAGGTTCCTTCACAGTCGAAAGTGTCCGATGACACTCAACTCACCCTGGCAACCTGCGAGTCAATCATCGAGCGTGGCTGCGTTGATCCCGAAAGCCTCGCGTCCCATTTCCTTGAATGGTTCGTCAAGGGACGAATCACCGGGATGGGGTCCGGCACACTCAAGGCAATGCGAGATCTATCCGCAGGAGTGCATTGGGCACTAGCTGGACGCCGCGGCGAGTACGCAGCCGGAAGCGGCGCAGCGATGCGAATTGCCCCGCTGGCATTCCTATTGGATCCTTCTAAAGCAGGTGACCGCACCATCATCCGTGATGCGTGCCGAATCACTCATCATAACGATGAAGCATACGTCGGTGCGCTGGCGGTAGTGTTAGCGATTCGCTCAGTTCTTGCGGGCATCTGGTCGCAACAGCACAGCTTTCTAAGTGAAGTTGTCGACTCTCTGCCTGACTCTGCTGTTCGTGACCGCATCGTGGAAATCATTCAACTGCAACTCTCACCCTCAAAAGTCTCCTCTCATTTCAGCGCAAGCGGACACGTCGTGGCCGCTGTTCCATTGGCTCTGCACTACGCCCAGTACATTGCCGAGGAACCTCTCTCCGTTGTACTCTCGCGGCCTATTAGTGCCGGCGGGGACACGGACACAATCGCCTCACTCACCGGGCAACTTGCTGGCACCGTAGTTCGTGCGACGGGTGTGCCGCATGAACTTTTTAGCGGGGTCGAAGGCAGAGAGGAGATCTTTCAGATTGCCACACGGTTCGCGGAATTTGTTAGCGCGTGGGGAAAATGATGTCCTAGTTTCCCCCTCTCGACCATCAAGAGGGCATACCTCCCGGCAAGCCGAGCTAGTTATCCGGTCATTCACGACAATTCCAAGAGCCAAGCGCCCTCAATGCCACCAATACCTTTCGACGCAATTGTTTTTCACAACGCGCCGCTAAATGCAGTTGCGTTTAGTGCTACTATGTGTAAATGTAGTTTCGTATGGTACACAGGCGATTCTGGCTGAAACTGCTCAAACGCGCGTGGGAGGAGCGATCCGTCGTTTGGCTCGCTGGCGTGCGACGGGTTGGAAAAACCTGCCTTTGTCAGGATCTCCCCGAAGTTGAGTATTTCGACTGTGAACTTCCTCGGGTTCGCCGCATGATGCTTGACCCAGAGAGCTTTCTCGACGGTCTGGTCGGCAAGCGCATCGTGTTGGATGAAATCCACAGGCTGCAGAACCCTTCAGAGCTGCTCAAAATTGCAGCCGACCATCATGCACGCACACATATTGTGGCGACGGGTTCTTCGACTCTGGGGGCTTCGAAAAAATTCAGAGACACGCTGGCGGGACGAAAGAGGGACCTCTGGCTAGCGCCGATGTGTCTTCTTGATATGGATGACGCGAACCAAACAAACCTCAAGCACCGTTTTCTGCGGGGCGGCCTTCCTCCCTTCTTTCTGCCGGAGAATCACCCGGAACGCGATTTTCAGGAATGGATGGACGCTTACTGGGCTAAGGATATCCAGGAACTCTTTCGTCTGGAGCGGCGAGATTCGTTCCAGCGATTCACCGAGCTTGTCATGACACAAAGCGGCGGCATCTTTGACGCAACTCGATTTGCCCGCCCTTGCGAGGTAAGCCGGCCAACCATTACAAACTACCTCCGCGTTCTTGAGGCAACGTTTGCCGCACATGTCGTTCGGCCATTCAGCACTCGCCGGCCCACGGAGATAGTCGCCGCGCCTAAAGTCTATGGCTTCGATACCGGTTTCATTTGTTACTACCGTGGCTGGCAGGACTTGCGGGATGATGACCTTGGGACGCTTTGGGAGCATTTCGTACTGAATGAAATTATGGCTCGATCGCAAAGCCGGAAAGTGTACTATTGGCGAGACAAGCGCGGGCACGAGATTGACTTTGTAATCGCGACCCACCGAAAGAGACCAGTAGCCATCGAGTGCAAGTGGTCTGCGAACAATTTTGATCCCGCAAACCTCGTTGCATTCCGTTACCAACATCCGGAAGGCGACAACCTCGTCATCGCTCACGATGTGGAGCGTGCTTTCACCCGCAGCTATGGTGACCTGAGAGTGCGCTTTGATTGCCTTCGATCTTTCGCTGATTCGATTTCTTTGTAGCCCATTTGAAGCGCCATTGCTCAGTGCATGCCCCGAGAAGGCAGTGGTATGCTGGATCGATCTCTGCGCAAGCTTCCACCCGTCGTGTGGCCGTGGTGGACGATATTGAAGCTCCCCGTTTTGAAAAAGCCACCCCCAGCAACAGTCAGTCCTGCTACTACTCTTGCTACTACTTCCGGTCGATTTGAACTCTTTCGGACCCGCAGAAACACTGACGATTCTTTCAAATGGAAAAGTGGTGTTGATAACAAGAGACATACCAACGCTCACCGCCATCTCACCTCCCCGTCACCAATTGGGGCTTCAATCCCCCCCTCTCCGCCAGAACCTTTGAAATCAACCAATTAGCGTGAAATCGAGACTCCCGTTTCATGTTCCCTTCCGACGGCCAAGACGCCCCAAAACACCCAGGTGTAGTAAAAATGTAGTAGTTATTTGTCGCGGCGGGGATGCCGTTCTCTCTGCCATGTTTCCGAGATATCCCGTTTACCTACCCAGTTGCTTTGTCCGTCTTTCGACGGCAAGCTATTCCGATTATGCGCTCTACAAAGTCTAGGCTCTGTTTTGGCCTATCGGCTTAGCAGTTTCAGCTGTCTTTGTCGGTCACAACTGGGGTGCGCTGAAAGAGGACGCAGGCCCGGGATTGCCAAAACCAAGTTTCGTCTTGCATGACAAGACGCTGCGCGCACAAAAGCCTCGCACAATCCTAGGCCCCAACGGGTCATTCTCAGTGAGCGCAGGGACGAGCATGATTGAAGTATCCTCTCTGTCTTTTAGCGCGGATGGCAAGCTTCTGGCAGTGGGAAGCACACCTGGAATCGTGGACGTTTGGAATATTGAGACTCGACAAAAGGTGCACGCCTTCAAGGGAGGCACTGCTGTAGCCTTGTCTTCGGATGGACGAATCCTGGAAAAAGATGGGAACGGCATCGAAATCATCGACTTACCGTCGGGTGCCGTAAGAAGAACCATCGCATGGTCCAGTGGCCTGGGTTAAGAAGACCACACAATTCAGAGCGTAATCATGAATCCCGACAGTACTAAGATATTAGTCGCCTCGAACGGGCAAGACCTCAAGGTGTTTGACGTGGGCAGCGGAGCGCTCTTGGCAACACTAACAAACACGAGACGAGGCACGTTCTCACCCGATGGGTCTCTGGTCATTGGTGGTGACTACCGCCACCTAATGACTTGGAATGCAAAGAATTGGGAAGTTTGCGGGACCTGCCTAACCCTGGTCCCGGGTACGTGACGACAGTAGCCGCTGACCCGGCGCACGATATTGAAGTTGTCGGTGGGTCGAAGTCGGCTCGTCTGCTGAAACTGACGACTGGAGCAGAAATCGGCGTGGTCGGCGATGCTACAAATTTCGTGGCGATAAACAACGATGGGTCGCTGGTATTCACCTACACCAGCAGTGGCTTTGCGGTCTTCGATGCGATGGGCCGACTGCGCTGTCGAAAACCTGGGGACAACTACTACACGATGGCAATCAGCCCAGACAATCACTGGCTGGCTGCGGCTCCCTCTGGTCAACTAACAGATGTGGCTGTTTGGGATTTGTCACATGTAATCGGCCCGTGCTCCAGCGACATGGGCTCTTCTATTAGCCAGGAGCTAAAGTAGCAACCTCTTTTACATTTCGAGGAGAAACCGAGGAGACTATACGAACCTTTCCGGTTTGCCGTGTATACCAGGACTTGACGAACGTGAACTGGACAAACCAAGACTTTCGGATGTAGAACCGTCGAGGAGCACGTCGGTGAAGCACCTAATTGGCGCGGGATTGGTTACGATACTCGCTTTCGTCGTTGGGTGCGTGTTGCCGTTCTCTTTCGCTCTGGACATCTACGTCCATGATACGTACCTAGTCGTCTCGCTTCGCATTGTAAGTTGCTGGGCGTTACTCGTGACATCAGCGAAATAGCTGGTGATTGCAGCCTTCAAGTCGACCCGGCACACTTGAGCCCT
>DATDHE010000456.1:0-13455 GCA_036521695.1 Candidatus Acidiferrum sp.
CCGAGGCATCCAGATATGCGGGGACCTTGTCGTGAGCCACAGCACCGGTAAATATAACGTCGTCAGTTTCCTCAAACATACGAAGGGCTGCGCGCAGTTCCGCATGGAGCGGCCCGTCTCCGATCAGCAGGAATCGAAGTCTTGCCGTCTGGACACGATCCGATTGCCCTCCCAAAAGTTTTTGAATGGCCTCTTGAAGGACAGGAATTCCATGCCAGTAACTAAACGATCCGATGAAACAAACCACGACATCCGCTTCGCTAACTCCGAGTCTTTTCCGCAACTCTACCCCGCCACACTCCGGCTGGAATGTTTCTGGATCGACCGCATTTGGATTGACAAGGATCCTTTCGTCCGGAATATCTAGGCGCAATAAGTCGTCACGAAGCGGTTTGGAAACCACCACGATCAATGAGGCGCTGGAGAGAGAAACCTCCTCGCAAAGGCGCAACCAGGTACGGAATCTCGAGGGGTCCCAAAACTGTGCCGTCCAATCTTCGGAACCATTGTATTCGAGCACCAAAGGGGCCCGCAGCCACCTCGACAGCAACGCGCCCACAAAAATGAAACGTCCGTGACGCTGATAAATCATTCCCACGCGTCGTCCGCCAAGCGATTTCCGGACACGGAAGACGAAGCTAAGGTTATAGAGAATAACCAGCGGTTCCCATAAGAGGAAGTAAGTCCAGCGCGCCGGAATAACCCGGACCGGAAATGGCACAGACGGCAGCTCCCGCCCCGAATAGATTTCACATCGAACATTTTCCTTCGCCAAGCCTCCGAGGAAACCACGAACGTGACTCAGCGCACCGCCGATCGTCGAATGGTCCAACGGGTATGGGTATAGATAGCAGACATCCAGATCCTGATCGCCCGCGTTCACGGCTGCCGGATACTGTCTCTTCGCGTATTTTAGAAGTTGGAGGAATATCCAAGATGAAAACAGTACTAACACATCGTAAAGAGCACTTAGAAGGGTCTTGGGAAAGAGACGAATCCAATCCTTTCGCCTGTAAACGCGAAAGTGCCCACTTCCGTCGGCGATCACCGTGTCGCCGCACTTGTGTACTAAGCCCGTCCACACTAACAGTTGGGGCTGGTAAATCTCTCCCAACGACTGGCAGTAGAAAACCAGGGCCTTGCCACGAAGGTTCCGGAGGGCGCGGACTTGTCCCTTCCAACCGGCCTCCCGAAGCTCTCGATGGGACAGCACCGTCAACTCGCAGTCTGGGTAGTGCGCCTCCACGAGTCTCTTCGCATCCTCAACTGGCCCAGTGCGAACGTGAAGGTATACCCGCTCCCGATGATTGCCCGAGGCCATCGTGTCATTTCGCAAAAGCGTAATCAACTCCTAGGCGAACGTGGGGCTGGAATCTTCCGTCAGGCCGTACTTGTAGATGCAGCAGACGACAAATATGAACCACATGTTCAAATCCACGTAGTAGCCGCTGGAAAGACTCAAACCAGTGATCCAGTAACTGACAAAGACGTACAGAAACATTTTCCACACGAAGCGTGCGTCCGTGGAATCTTTCTTCCGCATTTTCCAAAACGCTCGCAAAAGCAGGATCTGAGATAGGAAGTAGGGCACGAAACCGAACAGCCCGGTCTCAACCAAAACCTCCGCGAGATTATTGTGGGGTGAATCGAGAGCGTAGATACCATTGTAGGACTGCGAAGAGTTCGTCAACTGGCCCGTCGCAGCACTGAAATTGCCATAGCCCACGCCCACGAATGGATGCCCCAAGAAAACCTCGAACGTCTGTTGCTGCTGCGCAACTCTAGCGTAAACATTTTCCAGGCTCAGGACACGCTCTTGAATCACTTCAGGGAAAACATTATTTGCGGCGACGAGTAATGCAACAGCGCATGCCGCGAAACCGATCAGCCATAGCAACGCGGCTCGCTTTCGCCGGGAATAAATGTCCCACGCGGCGATCAGAAGCAAGCTGATCGCAATGGACCGAAACATCGGAAGCAGCGCCGTGATCGCTGCCGCGGCCACGCCCACGACATGGATCGCGCGGTGCCATTTCGGAGGCTTCTGCGGAAGCGTCCGCCAAAGAAAGAGAAGAAAACAAAATGAGATCAGGCCGATGAGGCCAAAAGAGTGGTCAGTACTGAAGGGCCCATTCGGACGAAAAAGCAGGCTGGTTCCCGACCCTGCCATGTAGATACCCGCGCCGAGATGGAAAATGTCTTCGCCAGCAGCAAGCTGTAATAGGCCAAGGCCGGCCAGACAAAGCGCTAGCACGGAGACCAGCAAGTGTAGAGCTACAAGATGCGAACGCACGCGCAAATGTCGAATCACATACCATCCTAAGAGCGGCGGCAGGATGAACGCCTCTACCACAATAGCTGAAAGACGAGGCACGTCTTTCAGCTGTAGGAACGATAAGGTCACAGCAAAGATAAATACGGTCCACGCCGCTGCCGACTGACGAAGCGTGACGGGAGTAGAGATTGAAGTGTTGCCACGCGAAAAGACCATCCCAAGAACAACCACACCCACAATCATCCAATCAAGGGAGAATGCAGCGCTTATTTTAGAGAGTGGGAAACTCAAGGGGAACAACAGCACCCACGCCAGAACGAGGTATTCGACTTCGCCGGAGATCACGGCGCTCAGCGCGTATATTACGGGGAATAAACAAACGAGCGCTATAACGCCGTATTCCAAGTACAGCCCCGGGACAAATCTCTGCACCACCCAGGCAGCAGCAAAGAGCATAATAAAGAAACTCATACGCGGCTCAAGCCGCACCTTCTGCACCTGGTTCATGTTTAGCTCAGCGTCTGAATTCATACTACCAACTCGCTTTGGACAGAAGTGGTTGTACTGAGAATGTTTAGCTTTTCGTGGAACGAGATCCAACGCCGTTCTTGGAGCCTGAAAAACGCAACCGCGCGGACACAATATCTTCCGTGAGACCTTTCCACATTGCCAGACCAAGGACCCTTACCGGGTGCTCCGACTCGATGGTCCGCCACCGGGCTAAAATCAATATGTATGCAATTGCTAAGAAACCTGCCATGGAAGCGCCCATAAACGTCATCCGAGTTCGCAAAGGACGGATCTTTCGTTCCGGAATGTTGGCGGCATCGAGAATCTTTACCGTTGGAATTTCCTTCGCTTCCTGGATCTTGGCCAGCTCGTATTGTTTGGTCAATATCTCGAAGACCGACTCCTGAATTTTCAACCGTCTGTAATAATCAGCATAGGCCACGCCCAGCACGGGCAATTCACGAATCGAAGGATAAGAAGAAGAGTCGTTGGGCGCAGCACTCTTCTGTTCGAGCGAGGCGTCTGTTCCCCTTAGATTGCCAAGCTGGCGCTTCAACTCATCGATCCGCGCTTTCAACCCTCGCACGCGAATGTTGCTGTCTGTGTAGATCTGGCGCAAACTGCTCAGCTCGCCTTCCGATACAATCAGATCGCCCTGCAATTGCGCCGCTGCGTCCACCATTGCTTTTCCCTGTGCATTGATGTCGATGGCCGTGTTCTTGCTCGAAAAACGGCTGAAATCCCTCGAGGCGGTATCGAGGTCTAGCTTGACAGCTTGAAGGCGCTGTTCAATGAACATGCGTTCGCGCCGCGCGGCGGACGTACTCACTTCAGCGGTGAGACGGTCAAGTTCCTCGACATACCCTTGCGCGAGCGAGGCCGCAAGCTGCGGGCTTTTGGCTTCAGTCGTGATGGTAATGATGCCGCTCTTTCGATCTTCTGAAATGGCTGTACTGCCTGCGAGGCGTTCCATGGCGTCTTTCGAGGAGGAAACACCATAAACTTGGCGAAGATTAAAGCGCGAGATTAATCGATCCTGTACCGTCCGGCACTGGAGCATGCCAATAAAAAGCCCGCTTGTGGATTTCAGGCCCAGCGCATCCAAGGCTAGCCCGCCCAGTTTGTCTCCAGCAGCACTCGCCATTAGCGCGAGAGTCGACGCTGATTGATTGTCCGGAGGCATCAGGCGTGTCGTGGATTCATATGCGGGAGGAATGAGGAAAGCCAATACGCCTGAAACTACGAGTCCGACGAGCGCAGCCTTCGCCACGAACCACCGCCAAGCCCAAATCTCCAGAAATGCATTCTGTAGAGTGAACCCCTCGCGATCTGACATGGGCGAGGACGAAGACGAAGGCCCGACCGGCAATAGCACGGTCCTGGGATTCGCGACGACTACATCGCTCGATCTGTCCAATTCCAGGTTCTCTTCGGTCGGCATTGCGCCCTTTTCTCTATAATCTAGAGTCAAGACTGCCTCTCTTTCGGGGATTCAACGGTCGACTTGAATAGGATCGGGCAGAGAAATCCTCTCGGCGCAATTCATCGCGGCTTTTCGTGTAAATCTGATCACGCATGGGCGTACATTCGACTGGGCGCGCCGATATACTCCTTCCACCACAAAGCAAAATTAAGCAGGTACCAGACCTGGGCGCCCTGCTTCTGCTCGAATAGATGCATGACCTCGGTAGAGTCCAAGAAATCAGTCTGCTCGCAAAACTCCAAGAGCTCCTTGCGCGCGTATGTCCCAAGCCGATCGAGAAACCACTCGTATACGGGAACGCCAAAGCCCTGTTTCTTGCGGTCGATCAGTTCGTCCGGGATAACTCCTCGCACCGACTTTTTCAAGATATATTTGAGTGTGCCATTTCTGAATTTTACCGACGTGGGTATGCTCATCACCAGTTCCACAAACTTGTGATCCAGGAACGGAACTCGCCCCTCCAGGCTGACCCCCATGCTCATTTTGTCTACCCTCATGAGCAGGAGTTCCGGAAGCCGCATATTTAAGTCCATATATGTCATCCAGTTCAGATTCGATTTTTCCCAAGCCTTCTCATCGAAACGCTGCCGGATCGGCTTCAGAACATCCCAAGAGCTAACTTCAGAATACTGCTTGCGCAAGCGGGGCGAAATCAGCCGCTGTTTTTGCGCTTCCGTGAAAGCCTCCGCACCTCCCCAGAAAACCGGAATATGACACGCGCCCCGGCGCAGCAACTCATACGGCAGACTCTGTTCCTTTCCAAGTAACCTCAGGGCTACGACTCCCAGTTTCTTCAAGCCCCGCGGTACGGGCAGATCGTCGTAGTTCTGTAGCTGCAGCTTTACTTTCCAAGCGGGGTATCCGCAAAAGAGCTCGTCGGCGCCCTCACCTACTTGGCAAACGATGACGCCATTCTCCCTCGCCAGCTTCGATACGTAGTACACCGGGACGCACACGGGATCGGCGATCGGCTCGTCTTGGAGCTGTGTCATCCGCGGCAAGAAGTCAAGCAGGTCATCTTGGGTGAGAATCTTTTCATGGTGTTCCGCATGCACCAGATCAGCCATCTTTCGGGCGAAATGAAGCTCATTCTGGTAGCTCTGGTAATCGCCATCGTAACCGATCGAAAAGGTCTTTACGGTTCCGCTCTCTCCCTCAGAAAACAATGCAGCGTTGGTGCTGGAATCGATTCCGCCGGACAGGAACACTCCAACGGGCACGTCGCTCACCTTTCTCAGCCGAACCGACGTTCGGAGTTCCTCGAGTATCCGTTGTGCTATCTCTGCTTCAGAAACTCCAACGAGCGGCTGAGTGTGATCCCATACATCCCAGTATCGGTGCTGACGCATCTGGCCATTCTCTTCCACTCTGAGCCAGCATCCTGCCGGCAGCTTCTGAATGCCTTCGAACAAGGTCATCGGCGCCGGAGTGGTCAGAAAGGACAGGTAGTGATAGAAAGCTTCTTCGGACACGCCGCGTGGTTGGTCGGGATCTTCGAGGAGCGCCTTGATTTCCGAAGCAAACGTGAGCCGCTGATGATGGACCGAGTAGTAGAACGGTTTTATGCCGATCCGGTCACGGACCAGCCAGAGGCACCGCTGCTTGGCATCCCACAGCGCAAAAGCAAACATCCCTCGGAATCTGTGAATGCAATCGATGCCCCATTGTTCAAAGGCGTGAAGGATCACCTCCGTATCGGAGTGGTCTGTTTGCCAACGATGTTGCCCAAAGCTTTGGAGCTCGGCGCGAATCTCAGCATGATTGTAGATCTCGCCATTGAACGCAACCCATAACGAGCCATCCTCGTTACACATGGGCTGCGAAGCGGCCTCAGAAAGATCAATGATGGACAGCCTACGATGCGCCAGGCCCACCCTGCCGTCCTCTGATACCCAGGTGCCGGAACCATCCGGCCCGCGATGAATCATCGTGTCCCGCATGCGCACAAGATAAGACCGCGTTATGCGAAAGCCCCGTTCATCAAACACCATCGCGCCGGCTATCCCGCACATACTGTCCTCCGCAGCCAACGGCCGGGCACTTCCTCCACTTGCCGATTAGCTCGGACCTCCAGCGCGTGATCGATACTCACGAGCGCATAGAGCGTCCCAAAAGCGATGAATCCTAAGAGATAGTTGGAGATAGGCATAACCAGGAGCCCGAAAAGCGAATTGAACCCGATCGCCAGCCAGAACGCCACCTCGATGGGCCAACTCTTGGAGTAGAGTGCTGCCGCCAGCAAGCCTACGTTCGCGCATACCAGCAGCCTGAGACAAATCACACCCATCTTGGCGGCCAGGGTCTCGACAACGAAACTGGGGTGATGCCGAATGAGCGAGAAGACCTCTTTCCTTAGGATCCCTTCATATTCATCGGAAAGGTAAGGCACACCCGGAGAAATCGAGGCGACCTTGTGGGCGGCCACTGGGTCCAGAAACGCAGGGACAAGTTCGTTGCTCAAGAAACCGAAGCCAAGATAGATCGGGGACCAAATCACATGCCTGCCGGACAACTCGATAGTCTGCAGTGTAGTATGCGTGAGGAAATTGTTTCTGCGTGCCAGCACCTCGTGAAAATATACTGTCGGTATCAAACAGCCGGCAAATAGGACGCCCATGAGAAGCAGCTTTCGAGTGCGGCTACAGTTCAGGTAAAAAGCAATGATGCACAGCCCCCAGAGTAGAACTGCCGTGCCGGATTGACCCCGAATCTGATTCGAGACAGCCGCACAGAGACCGGCAAAAAATGCAAACACGGCTAAGCCCCGGCTGAGCTTCCGTTCTCGCGAAAGGTAGAGGAACCATGGAACCAACGCCATCACCACGGAAGACTGAACAAGGTAGATATCACCTACGTTAAAAGAAGCTCGCGCCACCCAGAACATGCCGAGCAAGGCTAGGATTCTGCTCGGCCAGTTCGTCAAAAAAAGAAAAAGACCACTTGTGCCAGCCAAAAAAGCAATAACTAATATGCCCCCTAAGAATACATCGATCGCCTTGTCCAGATTAAGACCGAACGAATTCGCAAACCATGGAACAAAATAGAATAGACCAGCGTCATCGCCGTGCTCTGCAGGTGCCAAACCGTCGCTGGTATCGCCAACTAGCGGGATCCCAGTCTTTCTGAGACCCTTCAAAGTTTGCTGTAAGCACATATAACGGGATGGCATCAGCTGGACCCAACCGGTCGATTTGCCGGCGAGTGCAATCTCTTTGCTCAATGCGCTGGCGTCGGTAACTGCTTTGCAAGGATCAGAACATGCGCTTGTTCCCTGAGCGTTAGCTTGCAATGGATTGGGAACTTCCGGCTTGCTCCAACCGACTGTGGCTTGGCCCAAGACCAACGACAAAAGAATACACGCTTTCAAAACCACCATTTTCATCTCGCGTCGTTTTCTCATTCTCTCCTCGACGACCCTCTGAGGGATTGAGGACCTGGCGTAACAACACTCAGGTTACCGAAACCTTCGCCACCGTCTTCTTTTGGGCGAGAACGCAGAGGTTGATCATGCAGCCCCGGAGCGCTTGCACGTTTTCGTCGCACCACCGGGATAGCCGTTGGAGTGGCAACTGAAACGGAATGAGATGCAGCCCTTTCTCGCGCATTATCATCACCTGTTCACTCTCCAACGTGGCACGTATGGTTTGAAAACTGCTGAAATTCTCAAACCCATCATAGGGCCGCAATCGCAAAAGGGTTGCCGCCCTCACGACAGGGTACCAAATGCGGTTCGGAGTACTTATCGAGAGATGGCCTCCTGGCCTCAACACCTTGCACATTTCTCGGAGTGCTCGCTCGGGAGACGGAGTATGTTCGATGCACTCGGACGACAGGACCACATCGAAAGCGCCCTCGCCGAAGTACTGCGACAATTCCAGAGCATCCACGGACAGGCACTCACACCCCACTCGCTGGCGAACACGGTTCAGCAGGCCGTTGCCGATATCGACTGCGGTAACCTTCGCGCCTCGCTGTTGAAGCCTTTCGGCGAAAAACCCTAACCCTGTTCCAACATCAAGAACACGCTTGCCGGCGAGCCACCCAGCCGGCAAGAATTCATCGATCAGAACCGATAGCCGCCTGCCCGTATCGTAATCCGATATGGCCTGCACAAACTCGTCACCGAGACGCTCGTGAATCAGCTCTTTCTCGGTGATCTGACGCATCGTCAACATTTCGCCTTCTCCGGCCTTATACCGATCCACCGCAGTAACGGCGCCAAGAAAATCTCCGTGGCAGCGCTGCTTCACCGCATATTAGGCGCGCGTCTTGGGATCAATGATCCCTTGCGCAGACATTCTCCGATCACAGCCACTGATGCCCGCCGCTACCCTTGCCCGCCCCCACTCGCGGATATGTGCCGGTCCTCGCCTGCCCGGACCGCAGAAAAAGAGGGAGTCGAATCGGCCTTGGGCGGGACATATTCGCTAACGATGTAGGTCGGCCGACGGCGAATCTCAATCAAGGTCGCGCGAACGTACAATCCCAAAATTCCTGTACACAGGAGATTGACCGAGCCTAAGATCAGCGTCGTTAAGATCGTGGAAGGCCAGCCGCGGACGAGTTGCACGCCTCTCGCATATTGAGCAATTACGAAAAAGAAATAAACAATGGCGGCAATCAACGTAGCGCCCGCAGCGTACAGGGCTAGGTGCAATGGCTTGTGCGAAATGGACACAATCCCATCGACCGCCAGACCGAGCATCTTTCGGAAACTATATCCGGAGTTGCCCACTTGTCTGAGTGGCGCCTCGAAAGTGATTGTGGTGCAGGGAAAACCCAGCCAGGTGATCAGTCCGCGCACGAATCTTGTACGCTCGGGTAAGGCCAGCAAGGAATCCACGGCACAACGGCTCATCAGTCGGAAGTCTGCAGCGCCGTCGGGGATCTCCACTTCAGAAATCCAGTTCAGCAACGAGTAGAAGATGCGTGAGGAAAGCGATTTGGCGAAACCGGGTTGTGCGCGCCTGATCGCTTGGACGACATGGAAGCCGGAACGCCAACATCTGATCATTTCCGGCAGCAGCTCGGGTGGGTGTTGAAGGTCTGTGTCCATCATAACGACGGCGTCTCCACGGGCATTTTCCAGACCAGCCAAAAGTGCCGCTTGCTGGCCGAAGTTGCGCACAAAACGCATGAACCCGATCCGTGGGTTTTCCAAATGGATTTGTTTCAAAACCGATGCTGTGGCATCGTTAGATCCATCGTCAATCAGAAGGACATCATAGCCGACACTCTCAACCTCATTAAACGCGGCCTCGATTCTTTGTAAGAGGATCGGGATGTTGGCCGCTTCGTTGTAACAAGGTAGCACTATGCTGACGGTGCACATCCGATTCACTGGCCCTTGCGCAACCGAACAAGGTGTAGTTTGGCCCAGACTGTTATTATGGGCATCCTCCTCCTTGGATCTGCTCAAAGCACGAACCTTCCCAAGCGGAATGTCATAAACTCCTCGCTACAGTGTCTAGATGTCTGCAAGATCCACGTCCACAACGACAGACCGCATGATCATCTTAATCGAGAGAACCACTCGACATGCTCCTTTGCGACGGATCAAAATGCCTTCGAAACCGCTCAGCGGTCCACTCTTGATCTTCACCCGCCGGCCGACCGTTAGGAAGGGATGCGGTTTTACATTCAGTTGCCGGCCGAGACTTTCCCTTAGAGCTTCGATCTCTTTCTCGGGTAGAGCCGCTGGATGGCCGTTGAACCCTACCAGACGCACTACGCTCGGGACCTCAAGCACGCGCAGCCAATCGCGTATGGGCAAGCGAACAAAGACATAGCCGGGGAAGAGCGGCAACTCGAGCTGCACACGCCGATCTTTCCAGCGGCGAACTGATTTGTATAATGGCAGAAAGTACTCAACCGCTCGACCCTGGAGCTGCTCGGCAACACGCTTCTCATGGTTCGCGCGCGTGTAGGCAACGTACCAGTTCGCCTCGACGTATGCGCCAGGTAGCTCTGGCTCGCGCGCTATGATCAGGCTGGCCGAATTCGCCCGAGCTACACATGTTGATTCGATAGTTCCCATAAGATCCACACAGCTTCGCCCCGTCACTCACAGGGATAAATGTGACCTAACCATATCAAAATAAAGACCTTACAACGACATCTGGCGCTTTAACCTTACTCTTCCGGCCCGTCCCGGCGTCGACGAAACGAGCTACAAAACCTCATCCTTAACCAACCGCGCGGATCTGCGAACTGTTCCGTGCCTCTACCGTAGGCGGAAGCACGCGACAACGTCTTGTATGATCCCACCAATTTCCGCGCCGCGGGCGTGGCCGGCAAGCCGATCTCGTGCAGATCAGCCACGACCTTAGGAAACAAACGCAGCTTAAGAAACTCACGGTCGGCCCCCGGGCATTTCGGTCGAGCGCTGAAACAATTTTTGTGGAGCAAACATGATCTCCACCGCGGCCGTAACGTTTCGGGATGTATTCGTCTGGATGACCGGAAAAAGCCAACGCTCGTACTGTACTGTGGTAGAGAGGCCAAGACTAGGGCGTACCTGATAGTCGCAGCGTACACCGATGTCGGTGAGAGTGCCTCCGCCTGGAATGAATTCCTGACTGACCTTCTGATGCCGAAAGTTTAATTGGAGCAAACTCCGCGGACTGAAATGGTACGTCGACCAGGCTTGAGCACCTTGCCCTTCTCGACCGACCCAACTCCCGAGAAGAGTTCCATTATTTGTATACCCGCTTAACCACGTAAAGTTGAAATAATAAAACCCGTGGCCGAGATTTCCTCCGAGCGGATTATCAGTGTAAACGCCCTCGACTCGAAGATCCAATTTGTGCACCAAGGGGAACTGGGCGAGGTAGAGCCCGGCGCGCCACGCGGAACGGTCGGCGTAGGCGACGGGTGAAAATTCATCGTCTGTATAGCCGTCGGCATAGAAGGTCAGCCAGTTACGCAAACGGGGGAGTCTATAGTTTAGATCCATTCCCGCGGTTCGATTCCCAGGCTTCGAGGCTGCTCCGGCGTTCTCGTTCCCGAGACTGAAGGCGCTGCGGAAGAGCGTGTGGAATGTCAGCGGAAAACCGGGGCCCCCGTAGATCGTTGTTCGAAAGAAACCAAATTCGAGATTGGGAGTGGGCTTAAAGCTGAATTTCTCACCATGAATAAATGGCTGAGGAGACAGCGATTGACCAAATTGCCCCGCCACGAACCCCGTCGGCTGCAATAGAAATTCTTGTCCTGCCAACTGTCCCAAAAAGAACTCTGTCCTTATCGGTCCCAGCCACCCGAGAATGCTCGGCAACTTAAATGGCATCGTCCGGCTCACTCGCAACATGTTGATAGGCTGCGCATTGTTACTGAGCGTCATTGAACCGCCGTCGCCCGGCCCCCACGAGAGGCTCTGCTTCCCGAAAGAGACCTCCCAGTTTGAGAAGGTCAAACCGACGTATGCTTCGAGCAAATTGAATTGGACCACCGCCGGCTGGGCTGTGCCGGGAGGTAACATTGGATAGAAATCTACCTGCTGAACAATTTGACGCGTCGCGAGAGAATACGCCGGAATGCTGGGGGCGGATTGCTCTTCTCCGCGCACATAGGCAACCAAATGGCCCGTCGTAGCATAAGCCGAAAAGCCATTTACCGTGCTCCAGCCCTCGCCGTATGGACGTCCGAAATCGTTGATCTGCGTCTGTGCAAATGTGTAGCCGTCGGTGAGAGGCATTCCGGAAATGTATGTAGTGCGCGAGTACAGAGATTCCAAACGGAACGATTCACCGGGAGCTCCCTGGCTCGCCCCCTCGATCTCCGGTTGAAATTCAAGTTGGAGCGCATCGACAAGCTTCTGTGCTTCGTTCTTCTCTCCCCCCGCAAGTTTCTCTTCAGCTTCGTTCAGCTGCCGCAAGCACTCCTGACGAGTCCATGGCCGCAATCCCGCGAAGCCGCTGTTAATCAAACCCATAGCACTGAGTCGATCAAGAGCCGGGTAAATCCAGCTGTCGAGTGGCACGTATGGTGACCCCTGGTTTGAAGGAGAGGGCGCTCCATCGCCGCGAAAAATTTGACTAAAGGATCTCCAAGCTTCGCCACCTAGTCCGGGATCGTGATGCGTGCTGTAAATGTTCTGTGCAACGAGATTACCGATCACGCTTCCAACCAGCACGTCGGAAGGAAAATGTTGACGAGATCGCACGCGCGAAACGTCAACAAGGGACGCGAGACTGTAGACCACAATTTTAGTTAGAGTACTCGGGTACTCATGTGCAATCACTCCTGCCACGGACCAGGCTGCTGCCGCATGCTCCGATGGAAAAGAAACGCCGCCTTGGAAGAACGGGCCATCGCCGTTGCCTTGATAGGGACGTTCTCGCCCAAGCGGATATTTGAGTGATTCGACTACTACCAAGCTATTCAAGGCCGCCTCACCGGCCAAAAATCCGGTCTCACTCCAGTGTTCGTTGTGCTTGACGTGGCCCAGCAACCACATTCCCCCCGCTCCTCCAATGAGCGCGCCCACAGAAGCGGTTGATAGATTGTTATATCGGCTAAGCGTCGAAGGATTGTGTGAGAGTTGCCGACTGTAAGTGGCGTCGGTTTGGAACAGCCAAGTGGTGGCCCCAGCCAGCGGCACAAGCCACTGGGCATCCGAGAATCTCAGCTTTGCAGGACTCGTCCAAATCTGTTCTTGGTCCAACAAGAATCTCTTTCCTAGTCCTTTGAATCCGGGTTGTGAACTCTCAAAGGGTTCCGCGTCCGGATCGTCTGCGGTTTTCTTTGGCGTCGGCATTTCCTTGACTTTTGTATCCGAGCTGCTCTGCTTCGGAGCCACCGGACGCTGGTCCTCTGCCTGAGGTGGTGCAGCCAGAGATGCAGCCGCTGTCAGCGTCAGACTCGAAGCTGCCCAGCCAAGCACCAGCATGATAAGACGCCTACGCGCCATGAACATCCTTTGTCACGGATGGATATACGCCACTGCCAAGGCTACAGACGAAGCCACTGACGCTGATTGCATGATCAGCGCCCAGTTAGGACCGCCGATCTTCGGCGCCTTTTCGGGCACAACGATTGTGTCCCCCGCCCGCAAGGTCGCGCCCATCGGATCGCCCCCCCACCAGCCGTCGTTGTTGTTTTTCGCGGCGATCACCGAACCGTCGGCACGGATCACAAAGACTGCCTTCTTGTCTGCGAGCTGCGTCACCCCACCGGCCTGGCGGAGATA
>DATDHE010000457.1:0-23970 GCA_036521695.1 Candidatus Acidiferrum sp.
TGTGAGAATATACTGCTGACTCGAGTCACGGCTGAGCCTCCTTAGCGTTGTGATTGGCTTTTCGAGAGCCCAACCTCAAGCTATCAGATGCTCAGCCTTTTTTTTGCGTCAAAATCCAAAATCCTAATTTGGACAAGCGTGACATACTCAGAGTACCGATTTTCGGAAAATGTACGGAAAAATCTGGGTACCAGTACATTTTTTTAACAGAAGACTTCCTTGCGCGCGGGTTCAAGTCCTATCCTCGGCTGGATATGTATCGGTCGGGCTCGCGGAATGAGCTGCTGAAGTCAATTGGTTTTCGATTTCACCGAATCGCGCGTCGTTGCGCCTATCATGGAGTGTGAATGGCTGGAAGTAGGCGCGGATGGCCGGAGTTCGCAGCGACTTTGCCACCTTGAGGCATGCTGCTGCTTTTCTATACGCCCGGACCATCGAGTCTTTTGGGGCGCGCGTCAGTTAACCTCAAAGCGCACGGTGCGAAACACGCCGACACCAGTCTTCTCGGAGAGATAGCTATACGATCCGAAGAGGAGGCCGCGGTCTTCAACAAATTGCGTATGACCTCGGTACCCGGAAGCCATGAGACGTCCATCAATCCAGAGGCTCGCGGTTTGAGTCAAGTGGTCGAAGCGAAGTTCGTAGGTGTGGGGGTAATTGATGTCAGCGACGCTGGGAAACTCGATTTTCTGTTCCCACTCCTCGTCGGGTGAAACCTGTCTTGTGAGAGCGACGAAGTATTTACTGCCTTCTTGCAGGAATGCGATGTCGAAGCGCCGCAATCCAGGGCCGAAGTCAATCACCGTGGAAGCTGAACCCTTTTCCAAGGCGCAAACGCAAGTCAGCTTCCAATTACGGCTGAGTGCGAACTGTTTTTCGGCAGAAGTCAAAGTGCGGTAGTAATACGCCTGATCGTTGCTGAGAATTTTCATCCGGTCAACGCCATGGTTGGCGCTGTTTCGCATTACTTTAGTCTCATATTGACCGAGCAAATGCAGCTTAAACCCTTCCTCAATCGGGTCGAGTGCGCCATTCTTTTCGATCACCAAGGACGAGATCTCCTGGTTTCCGCTACTTACCGAGCCAGATGATGGATTCATAAGTCCTGAGAAACGAATTGAGGTGAGAACTAGAGCAACCACAAGAGATGCCGCAAGTGTCGAATGGATGATGAACTTCCTGCTCCCTGCATTTGCCCTAGTAACCGCGTGCTCGGAATCGAAAAGCTCAGGCGCCAACGAAACTACATTCGCTGGAGCCGTGGAAAGAGATGCGGCTTCTGTAGCCGGAGAAGAGAGAGGAATGGACGGCGGTTCAACAGAGGCAATGAAGCGGTACCCACGGGAAGGCAACGTCTCGATGTAGCGCGGTGAGTCCGCCGTATCAAGCAGGGCGCGGCGCAGCTTGTTGACCGAACGATTCAATCCGTGTTCGAAATCCACGTAAAGGCCGTCCGGCCAAAGCAGCATCCGTAATTTTTCTCTGGAGACCGCCTCGCCGGAGTTTTCCACCAACAAGGTGAGTATCTTCAGAGGCTGCTGCTGAATCTTGATTCGTCGCCCACTCTTTCGCAGTTCGCTAGAGGACACGTCAAGTTCGTAGGGTCCAAACCGGAACCTACCTGCCGGGCTGGGTGTCGGCATGCCGCATTCCCTTCGTTTACCGAATCAGGTCGACTCGAAAAGCAATATCGCTGAAACGAGCGCCTGCAAACCCGCGCGGGGAGTGACTAGAGAATACGTAGCTCGCTCAGTTTGGTCAAGGTTTTGCCGTAGTAACCCCCCTAATGTTCATGGACTTAGACGGGGATACGAAGAGCATGCGCGGAGCATTGCCTAACTTGGCCACTCAATGTAGCCTTCACGCACAAAATTGATCCTGGAACAAGGCGCAAAAGCCTGGCGCACATCTTTGCGTTTGCCATTCCAGGAAGAGTGACAACGGAGCCCCCAGCCATGTTCCGATGCCAGCCCAAGACTCTGTACGTTCCCATCGCCATTCTGCTGTTGAGCTTTTTGACAGGGAGCGCATTGGCGCAAAATCGCGGTACTTTTGTCGGCGCGCTGAACTACCCCGCCGGCCCTCCCACTATATCCACGAACACAGGGTTTCTCCTCGGCGGTGTGCAGCCGATTGATGCCAAGCTCGGGGACTTGAACGGGGACGGCAAACCAGACGTGATTGTGGCTGCGAGTTGCATTGGCCCTAACACACCTGGCAGCCCCTACGGCATTCCAGGCTGTCCAAGCACCGGTTCTGCGGTCGTTGCGTACCTGAGCAATGGTGACGGCACTTTCCAGCAACCGCTTTTCTCGGCCGTGAATTCCGTAGGGGAGATTCGCTCTATCGCTGTCGGCGACTTTAATAACGATGGCAAGTTAGACGTAGCCGTCGTCTCGGATTGTGATTCCATAGACTGCACCAAGGGCAGCGTGTCTGTCCTCCTCGGTGCAGGTGATGGCACGTTCACTCAAGTTTCGCAATACACGTTCGATGGAATTGTTCTTCAGCCGGGAACACTCGCGGTAGGTGATTTCAACGGCGACGGAAAGCTGGATCTCGCCGTTGGGCAAGCCTGCTTCAATTTGTCGGTCTCCGGATGCACAGCGGGAGCTATCAGCATTTATTTTGGGAATGGCGACGGCACGTTGAGCGGGCCCGCGACCTACCCTGCCCCTGGAAACAACACCGCGCTCGTAGTGGCCGGCGATTTCAACGGCGATGGCAAACCCGATGTGATCTCGGGCAGCGCTGGCTCAGGTGTGCTGACGATATTACTCAGCACTGGAAGCGGTACGTTTACGGAATCCACGTCCACGCTGACGTTTGGCGGCCTTACCGCTTTGGCCGCCGCTGACTTCAATGGAGATGGGAAACTCGATTTGGCCATAGTCTCATCAAGCGGTGTCCAAATCGTGTTTGGCAACGGTGATGGAACATTTCAAAATCCCGTGCCGGCGCAGTCAAATTTGACGTTCGGGGTCCAATACCCGTTTGAAATCCTTGCAGTAGATGTGAATGGCGACGGCAAGCCGGATCTGCTTGTGAGCGGTTCTGTAGGCGGGAACGGAATTGAAGTCTGGCTGAACGACGGCACGGGAGATTTCACAGCCACGCAGTCCTATCCGATGGGGGGCTGGCAGAACGCACCCATCATCGCGGCGGATTTCAACGGCGATGGGAAAGTGGATGTTGTAATGGCTGCCGAGTGCTCGGAAAGCACGACGCCCGGCAATCACTGCCCGGACGGCAGTATCGATGCACTGCTTGGCAACGGAGATGGAACATTTCAAGGACCGGTCCTGATGCTCTCGCCGGGCGGCAGTGCCGGCGTCTTATCGGTGGCCGCGACCGATTTCAATGGCGACGGTGTTCCCGATCTCTTGGTTTCCCCTGGGTGCGTTCCTGGAAGCAGCCCGCAGGTTTGCGGCGCAGCGGTTCTTTTCGGAACGTTGAATGGAACATACCAGTCGCCCATCGTAGTGCAAAGTGGCGCGCAGTCATCTGGATATTCACTCTCGGCGGATTTTAATGGAGACGGCAAGTCAGACCTGGCCATTCTCAACGCGTGCGATTCTTCTACCACCTGCGCTCAGGCATCGGTGAGCGTCTCTCTCGGGAACGGTGACGGCACCTTTCAGCCCGCGGCTACCTACCCCATTCCGGGCATCACGCCAGTGGGTGTGGTCGCAGGGGACTTTAACGGAGACGGCATCTTGGACTTGGCTGCCGCCACGCAATGCTCTGACTCTTCGTGTTCCACGGGAGCCGTGTCGATTCTCCTTGGTAAGGGGGACGGCACGTTTCAGCCGGCTGTAACCACGACCATGGGCGCCGGAATTTTCGCGCATGCTCTTGCCACTGCCGATTTTGATCACGATGGCAAGACGGATTTAGTCGTAGGGGCGGGAGATGCAGCTAACCCCAACGCCGGGCTTGCGATCATTCTTCTGAGTAACGGCGATGGAACGCTCCGGATTGCAGGCAGCTACAACATTGGCGGAGTGGGTGCGGCGATCGTACCCGCAACGGGCGACATCAACCACGACGGAAATACCGACGTGGTATTCGCAAACTTCTGTGAATCGAGTGCGACAGCCGATGCGAGCTGCTCCAATGGGTCGATCGGCGTTCTGCTTGGGAATGGTGATGGCACGTTTCAGCCCGTGCAAGAGACCGTTGTGGCAGACGGAAATCTTCTTTCCGCGAACCTTACAGACATTGACGGCGATGGCAACCTCGATTTGATTTCCTCCACCACTGGCGGCGTGCTGGTCGCGCGCGGAAAAGGTGACGGGACCTTCCTAACACCGGTCATCTATGGCGGTTTGGTGGAAAACACGCAACCCCTGGTTTTGGCCGTCAGCGATCTGAACAATGATGGCGCGCCTGACATTGTCAAGCCGGATCAGTATGGCAATCTAGGCATCTTCTACAACCGTGGTGGAACTTTCGTGACAACGCAGTCGTCGCTGAATCCCTCCACGTGGGGCCAAAGCGTCCAATTCACTGCGACGGTCTCTCCGAGCATCGCCAAGAATTTAGCGCCTTCCGGCACTGTTTCTTTTTACCTGGGCAATCCACTCACCGGAAGGCTCTTGTTTACGGTTCCGCTGGTTGGCGGAACCGCTTCGCTGGGCACCAACAACATTCCCGTCGGAACGTGGCCGATCACGGCTGTCTATTCGGGCGACGCTAATTTCAATCCGCACGCTGTCACGAGCTTGACGCAGGTCGTAGCCGCGGCGACTTCGCCGACCACAACCACGCTGGCCTCTAGCCTTAATCCTGCGCAGATTGGCCAGAGCGTCACATTCACCGCGACCGTTTCCGGAGGAACCTCGCCGACTGGTAGCGTTGCATTCAACGATGGAGCAACCCTCCTCGCTACGGTCGCTTTGACGGGCGGCCAGGCCACCTACACTACGTCGTCCCTCGCCGCGGGGAGCCACGCGATTACTGCAACTTACAGCGGCGACGCGGCTAACGGGAGCAGCGCTTCTTCCACTGTGTACGAAAGTGTGCTTAATCCTCAGTCCGGCGCCGCACTGATCGGCGTTGTAACAGACCGGAATACGGGCGCGCCGATCGCTGGTGTGAATGTCATTTTCGGGTGCGGGTCATGCGGGACCCAGACGGTCACGGATGCCAACGGGCAGTATTCGCTGACAGCGGTCCAGATTTCCAATAACAGCAACAGCACCCTGATTTTCCAAGGCCATGGATACTTCGCGACCCAGGTGAATTACACGATTACCGGCAGCCCGACGACGGTGAATGCCACCTTGCTGGCTGGCGGGACACTGGTGCAGGGAATAGTTACGGATGTCAACACGCATGTGCCTATCGCGGGAGCAAGTGTAGGCATCGCAAACAACACACAGACGCTCAACGGTCTGGGTACAACGACCGACAGCAATGGGAACTTCGCGTTTGACAGTTCGCTGGTAATGGATTCGGTTGCGGCCGGCTTCCCCTCTCAGGGACTTAGTGTCACTTCGCCCGGCTACTTCACGTATATCGGCAGCAGTTTTCAGGTTGCGCCGCCGTATCCGGTGGTCATGAACGCAGCGATGATTCCTGCCGTAGGGACGGTTTTGCAGGGGACAGTGACGGACCGCAATACAGGTGTGCCGCTGCCTGGTGTGAACGTCATTTTCGGGTGCGGGTCATGCGGGACCCAGACGGTCACGGACGCCAACGGGCAGTATTCGCTGACAGCCGCGCAGATCTCCAACCACGGCACCGGAGCCTTGTTGTTCCAAGGACACGGATATTTTGTGAATCAGGTGATTTACACGATCAGCAGCAGCCCGACGACGGTGAATGCAACGTTGATGCCGGGCGGGACACTGGTGCAGGGAATGGTCACGGATGCCAACACACATCTGCGGGTTGCGGGAGCGACTGTTGACATTGGAAACAGCACGCAGACTCTCAACGGCCTGCAGACAACGACGGACAATAGTGGCAGCTTTGCGTTCGACAGTTCCTTGGTGTTCGACTCGGTGGCCAGCGGTTTCAGTGCCTCCGGACTGTTTGTCACATCTTCTCCGGGCTACTTTGTTTACTCCGGCGCTCCGTTTGTAGTGCAACCGCCCTATCCGGTGATACAGAATGCACAGCTGACGCCTACGGGTGTCACCGTTTCTGTCAACGTGACGACATCTCCCGCAAATCTGCAGGTGGCCGTCGATGGTGTGCCGGCTACGGCTCCAGCCACATTCACGTGGGTGCCCGGAAATCCGCACACCATCGCAACCAGCACTCCGCAGCCTGGTTCGACAGGGACGCAATACGCGTTCGCGGGCTGGAGCAATGGCGGAACGATCTTACAAACCATCGTCACGCCGGCCTCAAACACAACCTATACGGCTTCTTTCAATACGCAGTACTTGTTGACCTCGTCGGTAAGCCCCGCCGCGGGAGGAACAATCACTGCGGGCGGCTTCCTTAACGCAGGTAGCTCTGTCACGATTACCGCGACGCCGAACTCGGGATACCAGTTCACTGGCTTCTCGGGGGCGTTGAGCGGGACCACCAATCCGCAGACTCTTATTGTGAACGGGCCAATGAGTATCACGGCCACGTTTGCACCGGCGGCCGCTCCAACCACAACTACTCTTGTCTCCTCGGCGAATCCTGTTCTTGTCGGCCAGAGCGTCACGTTCACTGCTACAGTCTCCGGCGGAACATCGCCAACGGGTAGCGTCACTTTCAACGACGGCGCTGCCAATCTTGCTGCCGTCGCGTTGACAGGCAATCAGGCTGTGTACACAACATCCTCGCTTGCGGTGGGCAGCCATCCGATTACAGCAACCTATGGCGGCGACAGCGCACACACGGCAAGCACTTCGGCTACGTTGTACGAAAGTGTGCTTAATCCGCAGGCCGGCGCTGCCCTAATCGGCATCGTTACAGACCGCAACACGGGTGTACCGATTCCCGGGGTGGCCGTATGGAACGGCGCACCTCAATGCCCGAGCTGCGGAAGCCCGTTGACGGTCACGGACGCGAGCGGTGGCTATTCATTGACCGCGGCGCAGGTGAACAGCAACCCCAAGGGGAGCTTTTTGTACTTCCAGGAATCTGGGTATTACGTCAACGTTGCAAGCTACGTGATCACCTCTACTCCGACGACGTTGAACGTTACTTTGTTGCCGGGAGGGACAGTGTTGCAAGGGACAGTCGCGGATGTGAACACCCAGGCAGGCATTACCGGCGCATCCATCACCTTGTCTGCAACCAGCAATACCAAACAGGTGGTATTCGGTGGCTCGGGTTCTGTCGTGAATGTCACGACCGGCGCGGGTGTGCAATACGCGATTGACAGTTCCACATTCTTTGAGGTCGCCGCCAGCGGATTCGCGATAAACTCCGCTCAGCTGTCGGCACCGGGGTATTTCAACACGTCAGCACCAGGATTCCCGGTCAACACACCTTTCCCGATTAAACAGAACTTCACGATGCTTGCGGCTTCCGGTGTTGCTGTGCAAGGGACCATAACGGACCGCAGCACGGGCCAGCCGATTGCGGGTGTTGGCATACAGATTTGCGCGGGCTGCCCTTCAGTAGCAACCACGGATGCCAGCGGCAGCTACTCGCTGGCCCCATCACAAATTAACAACAACGCCAGTGGATTTTTGTACTTCCAAGCCATCGGATACTACGTCAACTCCATGAGCTACGCGATCACGGCGACTCCTACGACGTTGAACGCCACGTTGCTGCCGGGTGGCACTGTTTTGCAAGGAACAGTGACGGACGCGAACACACAAGCAGGCATTGTGGGAGCTTCTCTGGTGATGACGACCCAAAGCGCTCAAGGCACTCAAGGTAAACAACTGCTGGCGTACCCAATGGGAGCCGTAAGGGCGACAACCGTTTCTGGTGGTCAATACAGCGTCGACAGCTCTAGCTTCTATGAAGGAGCGGCCACCGGCGGATTCACAGTTAGCTCAGTGCAACTCTCAGCGTCCGGATATTTCAACACATCAGCAGTGGGCTTCCCGGTCAACACGCCGTTCCCGGTTACGCAAAACTTCACCATGATTCTGACTAAAGGCGTGGTGCTGCAAGGTACCGTGACAGATCGCAGCACGGGCCAGCCGATTGCGGGAGTGGGCGTGCAGATATGCGCGGGTTGTACCTCCATTGCAACCACCGATGCCAGTGGCAGCTACTCCGTGACAGGATCCTCGTTAAACAATAACGCCAGCGGGGTGTTGTACTTCCAGGCCGCTGGATACTACGTGAATTATTTGGGCTACACCATTACGGCGGCTCCTACAACGCTGAATGCCACGGTGCTGCCCGGCGGGACAGTGTTGCAGGGAACCGTCGCGGACGCGAGCACCCAGGCAGGTCTTGTAGGCGTCGCGCTTGTGATGACGGTGCAAAGCACCCAGGGTAAACAACTGCTGGTCAATTCTATGGGGTCGTCCTTAAACGCGACAACCGTAACGGGCGGTCAGTACACGGTGGACAGTTCCAACTTCTTCGAACTGGCTGCAAGCGGGTTCACTGTCAGCTCTGTGCAATTGTCGGCGCCCGGGTACGTTAGTTCTTCCGTTGGCGGATTCGCTGTCGCGACGCCTTTCCCAGTCACGCAAAACTTCACGATGAGTTCCAACGGCACTCTCGCGAGCGTGACGGTGGCCACGAATCCTCCAGGGCTCTTGATTTCCGTTGACGGGACAGCTTACACGGCTCCCCAATCCTTCCAATGGCAGCCGAGCAATTCCCACACGATTGCTACGAGCACGCCGCAGGCAGCTACATCGCCAGGGGCTCAGTATGCCTACGCAGCGTGGAGCGACGGTGGAGCGTTGTCTCACACGGTTGTCGCTCCCGCCTCGAATGCGACCTACACGGCTTCTTTCAACACACAGTATCTGCTGACGACGTCCGCGAGTCCGGCGGCGGGCGGTTCCGTCACAGTCGGTGGCTACTTCAGTGCAGGCAGTTCGGTCACGATCACCGCGACGCCAAGCTCTGGCTACACGTTCACTGGATTCTCTGGCGATCTGAGCGGCACTACCAACCCGCAGACCGTGGTGATGAATGCGCCCAAGAATGTCACTGCTTCATTTGCACCGTCGATCGTAACTACCACCACGAGCATCAGCGCGCTGGCCGCCTCCTATGGCACCGCGGCGAGCGTCGCCGTTTCGGTCACGGCTGCGCAAGGTACAGCCACCGGCAATGTTTCTCTGACGGTGGACAATGGCGCTCCCCTGACTCAGGCGCTTTCAAATGGTTCCACTCCCTTCAGCGTTAGTGGCCTTACGGTCGGGAGCCACAACCTGAGCGCCAGCTACGCTGCGCAGGGCAACTTCGGCGCCAGTTCGGCCACTGGCACTTTGCAGGTCAACCAAGCGACGACCACAGTAAGCGTCAGCGACATCCCCGGCAATGCCGTGTTTGGCGGAAGCTTCACGGCAACTTACGCCTACACAGGGGATGGAACAACCTCTGTGAGCTCGAATACCAGTGCGACGTGCAGTGTTGCGGGCAACGTGGTGAACTTCGTCGGGGCCGGCACGTGCACGCTCATGGCTCACGCTACTGCTGGCACAAACTACGGAGCGGCAACGGGAAGTCCACAATCCTTCAACATCGCCCAAGCCACGCCGACGCTAAGCATCAACAACATTCCAAGCAATGCCGTGTTCGGCGGCAGCTTCGCGCCTACTTTTGCCTACAACGGCGACGGAACTACATCCATAACTTCCAGCACCGCCACTTGCACCGTTTCGGGCGGTCTTGTGAGGTTCGTTGCTGCCGGAACGTGTACGCTAACTGCGCACGCTACCGCTGGCTCAAACTATGCAGTTGCCACGGGCGCTCCTCAATCATTTATCATTGCCCAGGCGACAACGACCATCAGCATCAACAATATTCCTACCGCCGCCGTATTTGGCAGCGGTTTCACAGCAACTTACTTCTATATCGGTGACGGTATTCCTTCCGTCATTTCAAGCACGCCAGCAACTTGCGCCGTTTCCGGGAGTGCCGTGAGCTTCGTTGGCGCTGGCGCCTGCACGCTGATGGCCCACGCTAATGCAGGAACCAATTACGCAGCCACGACGGGTAGCCAGCAGTTCTTTACTATCGCACAGGCGACTACTGCGACTACAGCCACCTCTTCGCAAAATCCGCAAATCGTCAATCAGCCAATCACGTTTACCGCGACGGTCGCGAGCCAGTTCGCCGGAGCGGCAACGGGTTCCGTGACCTTCAAGAATGGTGCCACAACGCTAAGGACCGTCTCGCTGAGCGGCAACCAAGCGAGCTTCACGACTTCCTTTGCAACCGCCGGAACACGCTCCATCACCGCGCAATACACGGGCGACGCCAACAATTTGGGTAGCACCTCGTCGGCGCTGAGCCAGTCTGTGGTTGCGAAGTTTGGCACGACCACAACGCTCGCCTCTTCGCTGAATCCTTCATTTACCGGGCAAGCAGTCACGTTCACGGCGACGGCGTCTTCTGCGGGCGGCGCTCCGCCGAATGGAGAATTGATCACCTTCAAGCACGGAGCCACAACTCTCGGCACCGTTCCATTGTCCGGTGATTCCGCGTCGTTCACGATTTCCACGCTTGCTGTCGGCACGAACACCATTACGGCCAGTTATGCTGGAGACACGACGTTTGCTGCGAGCACTTCGGCGGTGCTAAAGCAGGTCGTCAACAAGTACCCAACGAACACCACGCTAGCTTCCTCCTTTAACCCATCGACCTTCGGACAATCCGTGACCTTCACAGCCAACGTGACGTCCAACGGGCCATCGGCGCCAACTGGAACCGTCGTTTTCAAAAATGGCACTACAACTCTGGCAACAGTGGCTTTGACGAACAGCGCGGCGTCGCTCACTCGATCGAATCTGCCCGCCGGTACGCTTGCCATTACCGCAACCTACAACGGCGACGCTTTGTCGGCCGCCAGCGCTTCTTCAACGCTGAGTCAGGTTGTGAACCAGGTGGTAACGACGACAGCCTTGGCTTCTTCTCGAAACCCTTCGACCTTTGGACAGTCCGTTACGTTTACTGCGACCGTGACTTCCCCGACCACCACTCCAACGGGCACCGTCACGTTTACCTCCGGTTCCATTACTCTTGGCACCGTGACCCTAGTTGGTGGAAAGGCTCGTCTTAGCACTACGGCGTTGCCCAGGGGCGCAAGCACAATAACCGCGACCTACAACGGGACGGCGAACATCACAGCCAGTTCGATATTTTTGGTACAAACCGTCAACTGAGCCTAGCTCGGAATTCGTGTATCTAAGCCTGAGTTCATAAACTGCTCGTTACTTTCTGCGTGCGAGAATACATAATAGGTATTCTCTACGAGCTTTCGGGGATTGGTGATTAGATTTGGCCCCCCCAGATTACCGTTCGGATTACGGGTCGACGCCCAGAATTCTCTGAACAACTTCTGAACTGAACCTGCCAAATATGCCCTAAAATCGTGATGTATGGTGAGGAATAAAGCGCGTGAATGCAATAAGATGGTGTTGCCGGAGAAATCGGCAGGTCGCAAGTTCAACTCTCGCCCTCGGCTCCACTTCCTCTCTAACCTACTTGCTTTCAACTAGTTAGTGTTCCCGTTTCCCGCGGCGCTTCCGCGGTGGGAGAGGTGTCTTCGACTGTTACGTTAGCGCACCGCTGCCTTGCTGTGAGCTAATTGCAAGTCGTGGAATTCTTCAAGCAGAAACAGCAGCGGCGCTACTCAGCCAATGTTTCATCTTCTCGTGATCCACCGCGCCGGCTTGCTGAATCACCAGGCGACCGCCGTTAAGAACCGCAAAGTTCGGGATGCCGCGAACATTGAAGCGTCCCGCGAGTGCCGGATATTTCTCGGTATCCACTTTCAGCACCACAGCTTTGCCCGCCATCTCCGCCGCGGTGCGAGCCACTTCAGGAGCAGCCATGCGGCAGGGTCCGCACCAGTCCGCCCAGAAATCGACGAGCACGGGAACACGGACATTCTGGATGATCTCATCGAATAAGATTTCGTCGACTGCCAAGGGTTCGGAGAGCGGCAGCAACGGCGATTTACAGCTTCCGCAACGGCCGGTGCTGGTCAAATATTTTGCCGGGATACGGTTTTTCTGGCCGCAATGGCTGCAGGCACGGATTACAGGCAAGAAAGGCCTCCATCACATGAATCGACGCCGCCCATTGGATGCTTGGGCCTAGTCCGAAGTTTACAACGGCAAATCTAGGATCCGAAAGGCGCGCTCCCATGCTTCGCTGCGTGATGCCTGCTTTCAGGATCAATGATGGTAAAACTGCGCGCAAGTGCAAGACATAGACCGCCCGCAATCGCAGGCAAATGAGCTTCCGCTTCATCGTTTTAAGGCAATTCGATCAGCGGCTACGGAACGCTCTCTTGCAGTATGCGCTTGAGTTCCACATCCACGTCGAGCGTTTCAAACGCCTGAGTGCTTTCTTGCAATCCCTTGGTAATTGGAATGTCGCAAAACTGGATCACCGCATGATCGTTGGCCTTTGCGGTGTATGAGAATCAACGACAGCAAATTTCTGAAACCATGGGCAGGTCGCGAGTTCAGTTCTCGCCTTCGGCTCCAAACGCTTCTAAGTCCCGTTATTTCAATAACTTTGTTCAACTAATTCATTGATTCACGCCGCTGGCGAGAATACCGCCGTCTACGACGAGCACTGAGCCTGTTGTGTAACTGGCGGCGTCGGAGGCAAGGTACACGGCGGCGCCAGCAAGCTCTTCGACCTTGCCGAAGCGCTTCATCGGTGTGCGCATGAGCCATTCGTTGCCCCGCGGCGTGCCGTCGAGCAGTTTTTCGTTCAGAGAGGTGCGGAAGACGCCGGGGGCAATGGCGTTCACGCAGATACCGTACGGCGCCCATTCGATGGCCAGCGATTGCGTGAATGAAGCGACGGCGGCTTTGCTGGCGGAGTAGGCGGCTACCTGGAGCATGCCAAGGAACGAGCCGATGGATGCGATGCTGATAATCCTTCCGTAGCGGCGCTCTATCATGTGGGGCCCAAAAATCTGGCAGGCGCGCAGGATGCCGGTGAGATTTGTTTCGAGAATATCGTTCCAGTCTTTTTCGGGGAAATCAATGGTGGGCGCCTTCTTGGTGCGTCCGGCGGAGTTCACGAGGATATCGACTTTGCCGAAGACCTTCACCGCGGCGTCGAGTACCCCTTGCAGCGAGGCGCGGTCGGTGACATCCGAAGTGGCGCGAAGGGAGCGGCGGCCCAGCGCTTCGACTTCGCGGGCAGTGGCCGCGACTTGATCGAGGCGGCGCGAAGTCGGCGCAACGTCGGCGCCAGCTTCGGCCAGGCCAAGCGCGATCGCTCGGCCGATACCGGAAGTGCCGCCGATGACCACTGCAGATTTGCCTGTCAGATCGAGCTTGCTGTACCCCATGATTTATTTCTCCCGGTGAAGATTCCTGCTCGGATCATCGCGTGTGGCGCGCAGCTCTGCGCCATTTGCTTCGAGCTACCAGTCGAACATCGTGCCATCCAACTTTCTATTTATGGGCAAGTACGCGCGTTCGTAAGGAAATTTTTCAGTGAGCTTCTCATTGTAGTCGACACCCAAACCGGGCGCGTCTCCCGGATGTAGAAAGCCCTCGCTGAAGGAATAGGAGTGCGGAAAAACTTCGTCGGTTTCTTTCGTATGCAGCATGTATTCCTGGATACCAAAATTGTTGACGGATATGTCGAAATGAAGAGCCGCGGCCAGGGACACCGGCGACAAGTCTGTCGCGCCGTGGCAGCCCGTGAGCACGTGATACATCTCCGCGAGCGACGCGACTTTTTTGAGGTGAGTGATGCCGCCGCTGTGGACCGTAGCCATTCGAATGTAATCGATCAATTGTTCCGTAATGACGGTCTTGGCGTCCCAAATCGTGTTGAAGACTTCACCCAGTGCGAGCGGCGTGGTGGTGTGTTGGCGGACGATGCGGAAACCCTCCTGTAGCTCTGCGGTAACGGCATCTTCGAGCCAGAAGAGGTGATAGGGCTCGAGGCTCTTGCCGAGGCGGGCCGCTTCGATCGGAGTGAGGCGGTGATGCGCGTCGTGGAGAAGGTGAATGTCATCGCCGTATTTAACTCGAAGCAATTCGAAGAGCTTCGGAACATGGAGCAGATATTTCTCAGTCGACCATATATTTTCCGGCGGAAGCCCTTTTTCCGCTGGCTCGTAATAAAATTTTCCTTTCGAGACGCCGTAGGTTGACGGAATTCCGGGGATTCCCGATTGCGCGCGAATGGCGCGATAGCCTAGGGTCATATATTTACCGACTTCATCGATGGTTTCTTCGATGTCGCGGCCGTTGGCGTGGCCGTAGACCATGACGCCGTTGCGGCTCTTTCCGCCGAGAAGGTTGTAGACCGGAGTGTTGAGAGCTTTTCCTTTGATGTCCCAGAGAGCGATGTCGATGGCGCCGATAGCGGCCATAGTTACCGGGCCGCGGCGCCAGTAAGCGCCGCGATAGAAATATTGCCAAATGTCTTCGGATTGAAAGGGATCGCGGCCGATGAGGCAGGGAATCAAATGTTCTGAGAGATAGGCTGCAACCGCCATTTCGCGGCCATTGAGCGTCGCGTCGCCGAGGCCGTAAATGCCCTGGTCGGTGTAGACCTTGAGCGTAACGAAATTTCTACCGGGCGAAGAGATCAATACTTTGGCATCCGTAATTTTCACCGAGCCTCCTCAAGCTACATTTGAGACTTTACTCATCCTCTTCACCTCTTCATATCTCGCAACCGCATTCGCCGACAACCAGTACGGAAGACTTCAGATTCGCCGGACGAGGCCTTGATCCGTCGCTTTTGTATTACGCACCAGCAGAAGCACAAGAATCATCCCGACGAACGGAATCAGGCCCGCGATGATCATGATCGGGTCGAACAAGTGCGTCCCCTTGGCAATCCGCGCATCGGAAAGATGGCCCGCTAATTCGAAAACGACGATCGTGCCGATCGCCGCTCCCGTTCCGCTCAGTCCGCTGACGGTGGCCACGGATTCGTTTTTGTAAAGGTCAGAAGGTAACACGTTGGCGATTGTCGTGAAAGATGCGTAAGAAAAAGTGGCAAGGGCGAAGAGGAGAGTGAGCCAGTAAAGGTTCACCGTAAATATGGTGGGAATGAGCAAGGCCACGCCGAAGCCGCCGAAGACCACCAGCGCTTTGCGCGCTTTTCCGACAGACCAGCCCCGTTTAATTAGGAGGCCGGAAAGCCAGCCGCTGAAAAAATTCCCTAGATCGGCGGCGATGAAAGGAATCCAGACCGCAATCAAGCCGCTTTTGAGCGCAATCCCTTTGGCGACGAGATATATGGGAAACCAATCGGCGATGAAGAACCAGACTGGGTCGGTAAAGCTCCTGGCAATGATGGTCCCCCATGTTTGCGGCAGCTTGAGCAGATCGCGCCACCGCGGAGGCGTTTGCGCGGGTGATTCATCCTCTTTGTGGTCGCTCAGGATCATCTGCCGCTCGGCGGTGCTGATGCGAGGATGGTCCTGCGGCAGATAATAGAGCCAGCGCCAAACGATTAGCCACAAGAATCCGAGCAGGCCAGGAACAATAAACGCTGGACGCATTCCCCAGCGAAAGTACAGCCAGAGGATAATGAACGGCGCTACGGCTCCGCCAATCGAAGAGCCGCTATCGAATAGTGCCGTAGCCAACCCGCGCTCGTGTTTCGGAAACCACTCCGAGACGGCCTTCGTTGCTCCGGGCCAATTCCCGGATTCGCCGAGTCCTAGGAAAAAACGAAAACCCATGAAAGAGTAGAAGCCTCTGGCTAGCGGTGTGAGAACAGAAACAATCGAGTACCACAAAACGGTGAGCGTGAGCCCGCGTTTTGTGCCAACGCGATCCATCAACCTACCGTTGAGAGTTTGTCCGATTGAATAGGCGACGCGGAAGGCGATCACGAGATTAGCGTAATCCGTGTTGGTCCAGTGATAGTCCTGTTTGAGATAGGGAGCGAGCAAGGAAAGCGTTTGGCGATCGATGTAATTGATGACCGTCGAGGCAAACAAGAGTGTGCCGATCCACCACCGGAGCGAAGGAATGGCGCGGACGCCTTGAGAGCTTTGGTCTGGACTCCTTGCTTCTCCGTGAAAGTCCATTAAGGATCGGTTTCCGTAGGAGGTCGTTTCAAACGAATCAGAGAGTCTACAACACCGCCAATGGCGGTGAAATTGGATTTGGATGCTCCACTTCTCTCTTTTCCCGCGAGAGCTTTTTGGTATAGTGCCTCCCACGATGTCAGTGGAATCTTCGAACGCTCCCGCATCTTCCCGCGTCGCACTCACCGGAAATCAAATTCGCGGGTTTTGGGCCGCTTGGGGTGGATGGACTCTCGACGGCATGGATTCTTTTATCTACGCGCTCGTTCTTTTGCCTTCGCTTCGTGAACTTCTTCCTCGTTCCGGCATCGCCGCAACCAAAGGCAACATCGGCTACTACGGAGGATTGCTTTTCGCGCTCTTCCTGATTGGATGGGGACTCGCATTCTTGTGGGGACCAGTGGGCGACAAGTTCGGCCGTGTTCGAACCTTGATGTTGAGTATCGTTTGGTATTCGGTCTTTACGTTTCTCAGCGCTCTCGTCGTCAACGTCTGGCAGTTGGCGATTCTTCGTCTCCTTGCGGGAGTTGGAATTGGCGGCGAGTGGGCCATGGGCGGCACATTTGTTGCGGAAGAATGGCCGGAAAGCCGGCGCCGCGCCGGCGCAGGCTACATGCACACAGGCTATTACGTCGGCATATTTTTTGTTGCGATCACCAACTACGCGGTTGGCAGCCACTATGGTTGGCGCGCTATGTTTGCCGTTGGAGGTGTGCCGGCGCTTCTCTTGGCATGGGTGCGTCATGGCGTCAAGGAACCCTGGCGTTGGTCGGCCAAGGTAGAGGTCGTTCGGTCCTGGCAGATCTACCAGCCCTTCGCGGCGCTTTTTTCGACAGCGCTACGTCGCCGCACGATTCTGAACTCGCTATTCATGCTCGCATCGGTCAGCGGTCTTTGGGCCGGAACGGTCTATGTACCTGCAGCGGTCACCACTCTTGCGGAAGCTGGGGGTCGCGTTGGACCGCAAGCTGCTCAGCTCGCTTCTCGCGCTACCATGCTCGTGGCGTTCGCCACTATTCTGGGATGCCTGGCGATGCCCTGGCTCGCGGAACGCCTTGGCCGTCGTGGAGCACTCGGTTTCTTTTTTGCTTTGATGATGGTGTTCATCGCCCTTACGTTTGGCAAAGTTTTCTATCTTGGTCCAACCGCGCTTCCGTGGTTTTTTGTGTGCCTGTTTTTCCTCGGTTTCGGCGGCGCCAACTTTGCGGTCTATACGCTATGGCTGCCGGAACAATATCCCACCGAATGCCGCGCCAGCGCCTTCGCGTTTTCCACGTCTTTTGCGCGTTTCGGCGGGGCCGCGATCACATTTCTGGTCGGAAGCGGCGTGCAGCGATATGGCTCTCTCGGAATTCCTGTGGCCGTCACTTCACTTGCATTTGCAGTTGGTCTTCTCTTAATTCCTATTGGAGCCGAAACGCGTGGACAAATGCTGCCAGCGTAATACGAAAATGCAATGGAATTCATCGCGAGGGAAGGTCGCAAGCATTGGCTACAATGATAGGCCGTCAACTTCAGATCAGCAAAGGCTCATCGAGTGCAGATAACGAACCCCGCCGCTAACCCGAAATCAAACGCGCGCCATGCGGTGCTCGCCGGTTTTTTCGGTTGGACTCTTGATGCCTTCGATTTTTTTGTTGTTGTCTTCTTGTACGACACCCTTGCACATCAATTCGGCGTACCCAAGAAAGACATCATCTTCACCACCTTTGCCACGCTCGCCATGCGACCTGTGGGGGCAGTGATTTTTGGCTTGCTATCTGATCGCTACGGCCGGCGCAAACCGCTGATGGCGAACGTCATCTATTTTTCGTTTATAGAGCTCTTATGCGGTTTTTCGCCCAACTACACTTTTTTTCTGGTCATGCGCGCCCTGTTTGGCATTGGCATGGGAGGCGAATGGGGCGTTGGCGCGTCCCTAACGATGGAAGCCGCCCCTGTGCGCTGGCGCGGAATTCTTAGCGGAATTTTGCAGAGCGGCTATTCGATCGGTTATCTGCTCGCTGCGCTGGCGGCACGCTTTCTACTCCCGGCCTGGGGATGGCGCCCGATGTTTTGGATTGGCGCATTGCCCGCGCTGCTCGCGCTCTACATCCGCACGAAAGTTCCGGAGTCGGAAGCGTGGAAGCAAAATCGCGCCGCCACCACGGGTGACGTCTTGCGCACGGTGATGCTCGACTGGAAGCGCTTTCTCTACCTGGTTGTGCTTATGACCTTCATGATGTTCATGTCGCACGGCACGCAGGATCTGTACCCGGATTTTTTGAAGGAAGTTCATCGCTTCTCGGCAGCCGTCGTTGCGAATATCGCAATTTTTTACAACATTGGCGCAGTCATCGGCGCGATTATCTTTGGACACCTCTCGCAGGTCGCTGGCCGGCGCAAGAGCATGATCGCGGCATTGGGACTGTGTTTGGTGATCATTCCTCTGTGGGCGTTTGGCGGGAGTTTGGCTGTTCTCGTCATGGCTCCGTTCCTGATGCAGATGGGTGTGCAGGGCGCCTGGGGCGTGGTCCCCGTACACCTGAACGAAATGTCGGCGGACGCGACGCGGGGATTGATGCCGGGACTCACCTATCAATTGGGGATTCTGTTCGCGGCTCCCACAAATACCATCGAGTACGCTTTGCGCGACCGCGTGGGATACCAATGGTCCATCGCCGGTTTTGAAGTCGTGACTATTTTGACGCTCGCCGTTCTCCTGCTGCTTGGGACGGAACGCCACGGGCGAAGTTTCGTGCGAGATCCGCTCAGAGATCCGGCTTTAGCTACGGATTAGCTTGCCAGTTCCAGGCAATCCGCTCCGATTAGCTCGATAATCGAATTCGGACTTGGCGTATGCGCGCGCTTCTAGTATTTTCCAATGCGCGAATCCTTACGCTCGTGGCCGGCAACGGATGAGTCTCCGCTGTACGTCTGATACGAGTGGAAAGCACGCCACCTACGATGAATGTTCGTCAACTCTTTGATCTCACTGGACGCGTGGCCATCATCACCGGCGGTTCCATCGGCCTGGGCCGCCAAATGGCGGAAGGCCTAGCAGAAATGGGCGCCAATCTTGTGCTCTGCGCCCGCAAGAAGGAGCGTTGCGAGCAGGCTGCCGCCGAATTGCAGAGCCTCGGAGTTAAGACGATTGCTCTCGGTTGCGACGTGAAAAATCTCGCCGAGGTTCAGGCGGTCGTCGACGCGGCCATGTCTCAATTTGGACGCATCGATATTCTCATCAATAACGCGGGCACCTCATGGGGCGCTCCCGTCGAAGAAATGCGCCTCGAGCATTGGAACAAAGTGATCGAAACGAATCTGACGGGCACTTTTCTTTTTTCACAAGCCGCCGGAAAGTTCATGGCCGCCCAGCGCCGCGGAAAAATCATCAATATTGCTTCTGTTGCGGGGATCCATGGAGCCCCGCCGGAATTCCAGGCCATCGGCTACCACGCCAGCAAAGGCGGCGTCATTGCCTTCACCAAAGACTTGGCCTGCAAATGGGGCATCTACAACATTCAGGTAAACTCGATTGCTCCGGGCTGGTTTCCCACGAACATGTCCCAGGTCGTGATAGAACGAAACAAAGAAGAATTTTTGAAAAAAATCCCGCTGCGGCGATTCGGCAATGACCACGACTTAAAGGGCGCGGCGGTTTTTCTCTCTTCCGACGCCTCCGATTACCTCACCGGGCATGTTCTGGTCGTCGATGGAGGACAAACCGCCTAAATGGCCCTGGATTCCAAATGAATATTCCACTCACACCACTTCGATGTTTGCGATATGCAGAAGAACAATTTCCGCGCAGAACCGCTGTCGTTTGCGGCGATCTGCGATTCACGTACGCAGAATTTGCGAAGCGTGCCGCTCTGCTAGCGGGCGCGTTGCGCGCAGCGGGCGTGAAGCCAGGCGATCGCGTTGCCTTTCTCAGCATGAACTGCCATCGTTTGCTGGAGGCCTACTACGGCGTTCTCGATGCTGGCGCGATTCTGCTCCCGCTGAATATCCGGCCGGCGCCCCACGAACTCGCTTTCATTTTGAACGACGCCGGAGCGAAAATTCTCTTTCTCGAAAAGGACTTTCTCCCCAAAGTCGAATCCTTCCGGCAGAGTGCCACGACACTAGAAGCTTTCTATCTTTCAGACGGCACGCCTCAGGCAGATTGGCTCGCGCCAAAAAACTACGACGAACTACTTTCCGCGGCCACGCCCTACCGCACCGATATTATGGAGGTCGATGAGAACGCCGTCTCCGAAATTTTTTATACTAGCGGCACCATCGCCACTCCCAAAGGCGTGATGCTCACGCATCGCAATGTTTACATGCACGCTCTCTACGCCTGCCTCACCGACGATCCCACAGCCGACACCGTGCAGCTCCACACGATTCCGCTTTTCCACGCAAATGGCTGGGGCACACCCCACGCCCTCGCTTTGACTGGCGGAAAACACGTCATGCTGCAGCGCTTCGAGACCGCCCGCATTTTTCGCTTGATTGAACAGGAGCACGTGCGGAACATGTGCCTCGTCCCGGCCATGGCCACGGCACTGGTGAATTGCCCTGAGCGCACAAAACATGATTTGAGCAGCCTGCGCCTCATCAATATCGGCGGAGCAGCATCGTCTCCGACTCTGGTTCGCGAGGTCGAAGAAAAACTTGGCGCAAGTTGCCGCTCCGGCTACGGCCTCACAGAAACTTCGCCCACGCTTTCCATCTCCAGAATGAAGCCCGGCCTCGATTGGCAAGGCGATCAAAAATACATCGGCCAGGCCATGACCGGTTACGCAATTCCAGGGGTCGAACTTCGCGTCGTCGATGCAAACGACCAAGATGTGCCCCACGACGGCAAAAGCATCGGCGAAATCGTGGCCCGCAGCGATGTCGTGATGGAGGGCTACTGGGGCCAGCCGCAAGCTACTGCAGATGCGATGCGCGGCGGGTGGTTTCACACCGGTGACATGGCCATGCTCAATGAGGATGGCTACCTCCTTGTCGTCGACCGGAAAAAAGAGATCATCGTCAGCGGCGGCGAAAATATTTCTTCACTGGAAGTGGAAAAGGCGCTTCTTGCCCATCCGGATGTATATGAGGTTGCCGTCGTTCCTGTGCCGGATGCGAAATGGGGAGAAGTGCCGAAAGCTTTGGTAGTCTTGAAGCCTGGCGCAAAAGCTACGGAAGCGGAGCTGCTCGAATTCTGCCGTAGTCGCATCGCGCATTACAAAGCGCCTCGCTCGGTGGAGTTTTTCGACAGCTTGCCAAAAACTGGCACCGGGAAAATTTTGAAAAGGGAACTACGCAAAAAATATTGGGGCGGACAAGACACGATCCGCCCTGAATTTGCCAGCCGCAAGTGAGAAGTCTTAGAAATAAGAGCGAAGTCTGTCCGATGTTCACAGGAGCGGACGCGTTCTTCCGTAAAGCTTGAGAAATATTGTCCGAGAAAGAGCGGCCACCAATGAGCGACCTAGTTCAACTTACGAAAGATAACGACATCGCCGTCATCACCATCAACAATCCTCCGGTGAACACGCTGAGTCCCGGCGTGCCGGATGGTATTGCCGCCGCGATCGAGCAGATCGACAAAGACGACTCCATTAAGGCTGCAGTGCTCATTGGCGGCGGCAAAACGTTCATCGCCGGCGCTGACATCAAGGAATTCGGTAAAATTACTTCTGGCAAGGCCGGTGGCGGATTGGAATTGCCAGCGCTCCTCTTGAAAACCGAAGATTGCCTCAAGCCGGTAGTCATGGCCATTCATGGTAGCGCTTTTGGCGGTGGCCTTGAACTTGCTATGTCCGGCCACTATCGCGTGGCCGTGCCCACGGCACAAGTCGGCCAGCCGGAAGTAAAGCTCGGGATTATTCCCGGCGCTGCGGGTACGCAACGCTTGCCGCGTCTTGCTGGTGCCGCGAAAGCCGTCGAGATGTGCGCGGAGGGAAACCCCATTAAAGCCGCGGAGGCCCTGAACTCAGGGATCATCGATCGCTTGATCGACGGCGACCTGTTAACCGGCGCCGTCGCGTTTGCGCGTGAAGTCGCGGATAAGCCCGTTCGCAAAACACGCGAACGCAACGACAAGCTTGGTTCAGCAGAACAAAACGCTCCGATCTTTGCCGCCGCGCGCGAAAATGCTCGCAAGAAGCAGCGTGGCATGATCGCGCCGCTTGCGGCCATTGATGCTGTCGAAGCCGCGACGAGACTGCCGTTCGAAGAGGGTTGCAAACTCGAGCGTAAACTTTTCATGGAGTGCCTCTTCTCCGATCAATCGAAAGCACTCATTCACGTTTTCTTCGGCGAACGCGAAGTGGCCAAAATACCTGACATTCCGAAGGACACTCCGTTAATCTCCGTGAACTCTGCCGCGGTCGTCGGAGCGGGGACCATGGGCGGCGGCATCGCTATGGTTTTGGCTAACGCCGGCCTCCCCGTCCTATTGAAAGAAGCCGATCAAGCCGCGCTCGACAAGGGCCTCGCGAACATCCAGAAAAATTATGCGACGTCGGTGAAGCGCGGCCGCTTCACGCAAGCTTTTGTTGACGAGCGCCTCGAGCTGATTCAACCGACGCTCAGCTACGATGCTTTTGCAAACGTCGACTTGGTGATCGAGGCCGTTTTTGAAGGCATGGCGCTCAAAAAAGAAGTCTTCGCCGAACTGGATCGCGTCTGTAAACCCGGAGCGATCCTGGCGAGCAACACATCCACGCTCAATATCGATGAAATTGCTTCCTCGACCTCGCGTCCACAATCCGTCATCGGCACGCATTTCTTCAGTCCTGCCAACGTTATGCGACTACTCGAAATCGTCCGCGGCAAAGCCAGCAGCAAGGAAGTTATTGCCACGTGCATGCAGCTCTCGAAAAAAATCGGCAAGATCGGCGTCCTGGTATGGAACTGCCGCGGATTCGTTGGCAACCGCATGTTCCATCCCTATGTCCGCGAGTCCGTTTTTCTTCTGGAAGAAGGCGCCAGCGTCGAAGCTGTCGATTCCGCGCTCTACGATTTTGGAATGGCCATGGGCCCGCTCGCCGTCGGCGATCTCGCCGGTCTCGACGTCGGCTGGCGAATCCGCAAAGAGTACCGTCATTTGGAGAAGCCCGGAATTCGGCAAGCTTTTGCTGGAGATAGTCTCTGCGAGATAGGCCGCTACGGCCAGAAAACCTGCGCCGGCTGGTACAAGTATGACGAAAACCGCCGCGCGACCGCCGATCCGGAAGTCGCGCAGCTAGTGCGCAAATGGGCGGCCGAAGCCGGAATTCCCCAGCGTGAAATTTCCAAGGAGGAAATCGTTGATCGCTGCGTCTACGCTTTGGTGAACGAGGGCGCGCGCATTCTTGAAGATGGCTTCGCTCTGCGTGCCGTCGACATCGACATCATCTACCTCAACGGCTACGGCTTTCCGGCTCATCGCGGCGGGCCAATGTGGTACGCCGATACGATTGGCTTGAAGAAAGTCTTCGATCGCGTCGAGGAATTCCGCAAACGGCATGGAGAGTTGTGGGAGCCGGCTCCGCTTCTGAAGCGGCTAGCGGATGAGGGCAAGAAGTTCGCGGATTTCAATAAGGAACAGAGCGCGACTGCCTAGCGCCGAGTAGTTTCAGCGCTGATCGCATTTTGCACTCAGTTAGCGCATGTTCTTTCACAAAAGACTTGCAGTTTTCTCAGGTGATGCATGGGACGCGTTTTTCTGGTTCGCCACGCACAAGCTTCTTTCCTTGAGCCAGATTACGACAAGCTCTCCACTACGGGAGAAGCTCAGGCACGAATCCTCGGAGAATATTGGGCTCGCCACAAAATCGTCTTTGATCGCGTTTGCACCGGGCCACGCGTCCGACATCGCGACACTGAAAAGGATGTGC
>DATDHE010000458.1:0-10552 GCA_036521695.1 Candidatus Acidiferrum sp.
GCAAGAGCACAGGAGTCCTTTATCCGGAATGCCAACTGGCGATCGACAAGCAAGGCCAACTGCAGATCCAACTCAACCAAAATGCGTGGAATCTGGTGGATGTGCTCGATTGGAAGGGCACGGCCGGAGTCAACTGACGTAACGGGTGGGGAGTTTTCATTTTCGGCAGAATCGGGCCTTCGACGTAGCAGCAATTCAGGTGGAAGTGAGGTGTGAAATGAAGAAGAGGATATTCGCAGCGATTGTGTGGGGTTTCGCGGTGTTGTTGTTGGTGGTGACGGGTCACACCGTGGCGAAGGATAAGAAAAAAAAGACTTCGTATTGCTCCAACCCGCGACCCGAACAACTCTGCACTGCCGCAAATACCTGCGGCGCAAACGGCGCTCCCTGTGTCCTAGAAGTCAAGCGCGTGGATGGTGGGAGCGAAGCGTCCGTTACGCCGAACATTGCAAATTTCCCGAAAGAGGGCGCGGTTTGCATCAAGACAGGCGCGAACGTGACGTGGCAAGGGGCGGGTAAAAATACCGGCGTGATGGTTGATTTTGGTGACTCATCGCCGTTCGATCCATCCGGCACGATCATGGGAGGTTCCGATCGGCCTGTGACCGTCGTAACGAAGAGAGCCGGATGCTACAAATACACTGTGGGCGCCTGCACTCCCGGGGCTACCTATGGTATGTGCGGGAATTCGGACCTGGAATTGATTGTCACGAGCGGCAGCAACTGATTGCGAAACGGCACGTACCGATTCGATGCGCCCTAGATGGGGGGATGGGCGTGCGTACGACGATGCTGTTTTTGAACCAAAAAGAAGATTCCAGATTTAGGACTTTGGAGTTCACGGAGAAGTTTGGATGAAATTCAGAAAAAGAGGAGATCGGGAATGAAGGTGCGCTCTTCACGGACTGGGAAGCGCACGGCCAGAAGAAAGAGATCCGTTTGGGCCACTCGAGACGCCCACAAAGCCAAGCGACTGCGGCGCAATCGAGCACGGTCTAGTGGAATGGAGTAGGCAAAATGATCAGGAAACCGAAGAAGATACTCACAGTCATGCTCAGCTTCGTCTTGCTCTCCGCCCCCTGCCAGACCCTCTGCGTTTACGGATATCAGACTGCCGGGTCGTCGACCCCAGCGGAGGCCAGTGGTGGTACAGAAGGCGCCCCGATGAGCGCAAATGAACTGCAGTCGTTGGTCGCGCCTATCGCGCTATATCCGGATTCTCTGGTAGCCCAAATTCTGACCGGGGCTACCTTCCCGGACCAGGTCGCCATTGCTAACTACTGGCTCGAACAAAACAAGAGTTTGACGGGGAGTGCGTTGATGCAGGCCGTCGACAAACAATCGTGGGACCCAAGTGTAAAGGCGCTCACGGAATTTCCCTCGGTGCTCGACAACATGGCGAAGAATCTCACATGGACCTCGTCGGTTGGTGAGGCTTATCACAACCAGCAATCCGAAGTGATGACCGCCATTCAGACACTGCGCGCACAAGCCAAAGCAAAAGGCAATCTCAAGTCCAGCTCGCAAATCACCGTTGTTCAACAGTCGCCGCAAACCATTGTCATCCAGCCCGCCGATCCACAGATTGTGTACGTCCCGCAGTACAACCCAACAGTTGTTTATGGCACTCCTTATGTTGTTCCTGGTTATGTGGCGCCCGCGTATACCGCGGGAGATGTGGCTGCCGCCGGCATCATTGGCTTTGGCGCCGGAATCGCTGTGGGAGCGATGATGAGTGGTGGCTGCTGCAGTTGGGGGTATAGTAGCTGGAACTGCGGTTGGCACGGCACGGCGGTCATCTATCACGGAGGCGGGTACTACGGAAACGCCGGGTGGCATGGTGGTTATTACAACGGCGGCTACCACAGCAGCTACGGCTACAACAACTCGTTCAACCGCAACTTCAACAACAACTACAACAGGAACACCAACATCAACCGGAACGTCAACGTCAATAATAACTTCAACCGCAGCAACTTCAACAACGACGCGTCGTCACACAGCGATTCGTGGGACCACAATGACGGCTCGAAATCGAGCGCCTTCAGCGGCTGGGGTAGATCGGATAGTGGCTGGTCCTCAAGAGCGGACAGCAATCGTGGGTGGGGGAGCATGCGCTCGAGCGGTTTCGGTGGCGGTCGATTCGGTGGCGGTGGATTCGGTGGGGGCGGTTTTCGGCGCTAAACGACCGCGAGGCTCAAAGTTGTTTGTCAGATCAGCTTTGGAGGGAGTTATGTCACGCGTAGGTTGGAACACTCAGGCCGGAGCACTCTGGCGGATGTCAATGACTGTGATAGCGGCATTGGTGTTGCTGACATCGTGCAACAAGACAGAGAAACCTGCGTCCGAGCAAGTCGTGCAAAAAACTTTCGCCTCACCAGAGGACGCAGGGGCGGCGCTCGTGGCGGCAGTAAAGTCTGGCGATCAGGGTGCCTTGTTTGCGATCTTCGGCCCGGACAACGAGGGGGTTCTAATAACAGGAGACACCGTGAGGGATCAGGACAATCTGAAAGGATTCGTTGCCTCTTACGACCAGATGCATCGCTGGGGCAACCTCAAGGCCGGCGGCAAGGTTCTCTACACGGGAGCCGACAACTTTCCCTTCCCGATCCCCTTGGACAAAAACTCCACTGGGCAATGGTCCTTCGACACCGCAGCGGGCAAGGACGAGATCCTTGCCCGGCGGATTGGCAGAGGTGAGTTGACGGCGATCGCGGCGTGTGGAGCGGCCGCAATCGCGGAAGACCAATACCTCAGCAAAGCAAAACAGTACGCGCAACGATTCGCCAGCGATCAGGGCAAACAAGACGGTTTGTACTGGCCTGTTGCAGAAGGCCAGACGCCGAGTCCGCTTGGCATTCTGGGTGACTTCGCAAAAGCACTGGGCTACCCCAACGCAGGCGACAAACCTCAGCCATTCAACGGCTACTACTACCGTATCCTCACGAAGCAGGGCGCCGCGGCCAAGAGTGGCGCTAAAGACTACATCGTGGACGGAAAGATGACGGGCGGATTCGCCATCCTAGCCTATCCAGCGGAGTATCGGAACACCGGGATCATGACGTTCATTATCGGCAAAGATGGCGTCATTTACCAAAAGGATTTGGGCGAAAAGACCACAGACCTGGGTAACGCTATGACGGAATACAACCCTGGTGAGGGCTGGAGTCCTGCCATTTAGATCGCCATGTCAGAAGTACCTGGGTTTTGGAATTACGCACGATTTTTGAGGGCAAAGGGAGTCTCGACCGCAAACCAGGATGAACTGGAACGCGCTTGTGCGATCGGGACACGGCCCCACGGGACGGGCAAGGACCACTCGATCCTGGCCGAACGCGCCAGTGTGCCTTGCGTCTTCGAGTTGAAGCTAAGCATGGGAGTTGCGGGACTCGCTGTGATACAGGTGTTGAAATTTAACTGAAAGCTGGATGCCAATCGTCCAGTCAATTTGGCCAGTGTACGGACGTATCTGGATCGCGTATATACCCGCCGAAGCCTCTCACGGGAGGCGTTAGTCATCTGGGACGCTTCGCCCATCGCGATCGGGAAAGGGTCGACATGAAAAAGCCCTCAAGAGTCTTGCAATTGCTTACGTTAGGCGTCACATCTTCGTGTGTTTGCGCGTTTGCATTGGCGCAAACGCCGCCCAGTTCAGGCGGCTGGTACACTGCTGCGCAAGCCGTAAACGGCGCCAAGGCCTACCAGAAGACCTGCGTTGGTTGCCATGGTGCCAAGCTGCAAGGTGGTATGGGTCCCGCGCTCGTCGGCAAGCAATTCTGGCTCACCTATGGCGGCAAGAAAGTCTCGACTCTGTGGTCTGCCGTTCACACACAGATGCCGATGTCGGCGCCCGGATCGGTCTCCGCGAAGAACTCGATCAATATCATGGCGTTCCTGTTGCAGAAGAATGGCGTAACCGCGGGCACCACGCCGCTTGACGATACAGTTGATTTGTCCAAAGTACTTCCATCGAAATAGTGGACTGCGAGAACGCTTCTTTTCCGAGTTTAAGTCTAGCCACAAAACGCAGTTCCCGGACGAGCAGGCCCTGCGAATTGTTAGGAGACCTGATGTCCACAGATAACTCGGTCGGGGCCAGTCGATCTGAGACGCGAAAAAATAGCGGCCGGGGTAGAATTTTCCGGATTTTTTCGTGGGCTTTAGGTTTCGTATTCCTGGGTGTCACGCTCGTGGCGCTAACAAACCATGCCGTCAACTGGTCAAGCTCCGACAAATACTGCGGAACCGCCTGCCACTCGATGATGTGGGTCACTGCGGCGTACCACCAGAGTCCTCATTACATAAATCGCGTGGGAGTTCGCGCTAGTTGCGGTGAGTGCCACATCCCCTATGACTCGGGCCATGCGACCGCAACGGAATATGTAAAGCTGCTTTTGTTCAAGGCCGACCGCGGGGCCAAAGATGAATGGCACGAACTGAACGAGAGTATTGCGACGAAAGAGGAGTGGGAGAAGCGCCGTCCCGCGCTTAGCAGCGGTTTCCAAGGCTATTTAACAAGACACAACTACATCACATGTCGGGGCTGCCATTCCTTAACATCTTTTGGAGGCCCACGCAGCCATATGAAGCAAGTTATTCATCAAGGCATGGTGAATGCGGATAGCTATGATTGCCTGCAGTGCCATCCGAACATCGGCCATGTCTATGCACAGCCGTCGTCAAAAGTGGCCGGCTGGTACGCCGTCGAACAGGCGGTGGCCGGTAAGAAACTTTTCGATGATTCGTGCTCCAGGTGCCACGGCGCAAAACTGGAAGGCGGTGCAGGACCGGCGCTTAACGGCGTAGCCTGGACGCAGAGGTTCGGGGGCGCAAAACTTTTGACGATTTGGGGAGAAATCAAGGGCCCTATGGCGGAATATGCGGGGAGAGCCTTCACGACACAGCAGTCTCTCGACATTCTCGCCTACCTACTACAGCAGAACGGGCTCGCCGCAGGGAATCAGCCTCTTGCCGATACCCGGGAACTCTCCGATACCTTTCCGGAGAAGTAGCGATACATTGAGTTGATCACAGGTTAAAAGTTGGGGAGTTGGCTGGCCAATAATATCGGTACGCGCCAGCGCTTCTGCGCCGCGGACGCGGTGGCGCAGCCAGTTTCTGCCGCGGCAACACGCCCCGCAGCAGGTGCGCAGGACGTTTCGAGGAGCGCCCTTTTATAATGCGTTTACCAGCCATCATTTCCGCATTGCGGCTTCGTTCTGGCCGATGATTCGTAGTCGCGGTGGTTGAATCAATCCATACTTTGGGCTACAAATAACTCCTGAATTATGGCTACCCCGGCCCGCAGGATTACAACTCGCCGATACCTCGCATTAACGTCGCTTGCTCTGGTAGTGCTCACTGCAGGCCTAACCTGGCTGATCTTTGATGTATTTAGCCCGACACCTCCCCGCTCAGTGAAGATGGCTGTCAATCCGCAAGGTAGCTATAGCGCCGAAGTGGCGAATCAATATCATGACCTCCTTGCGAAAGATGGAATTGACCTAGAGTTGGTATCTTCGGCGGGGGCCATCCAGAGTTTGGCTCTTTTGCAGGACGCAAAGTCCGGTGTGAGTATCGCGATCATTCCGAGTGGGATGACCAACGAGTATAAGTCGCCGGAATTGACTTCTCTGGGAACATTGTTCTACGAGCCTCTCTGGTGCTTCTCCAAAAGTAAAGTTATTCGCACCTATGAGGATCTCGCAGGACTGAACATCTCCATCGGTCCCGAGAGTAGCGGCGCACACGTGCTCTCGGAAGAATTTCTTGCGCGCGTGGGGATCGTCGATGGAGGATCTACAAAGCTGTTTTCGTGGTCCGCGGAAAAAGCCGCAGCAGCACTGCTCAATGGCGAGATCGATGCCGCGATCCTGTTGGATACATCAGAAGCCCCGGTTGTGCATGAGCTGCTCACTGCTAAAGACGTCACCGTGAATAGCGTGGCCAGAGCCGATGCCTTCATTGCGCTGTACCCTTTTCTGAACAAGTTGACCTTGGCTGCTGGTGTAACCGATATGAAGAATAACCGGCCACCGAACGATGTGCTTCTGTTAGCGACTGAAGCCAATCTCGTTGTGCGAAGCGATCTCCACCCCGCGATTCAGTACCGGTTGCTTGAGGCTGCATCCCATATCCATTCTCGGGCGGGTTTGTTCCAAACAGCGGGCCGATTTCCGGCCGCCGAGGCAAATGACCTGCCGCTCAGCGTTCATGCACGCCAGTTCTACAAAACTGGACCACCCTTCCTGCAGCGCCATTTGCCATTCTGGCTCGCGGTCCTCGTGCAGCAACTTCTCGTGTTGCTGATTCCCATCGTCGGCGTGGCGTACCCAATACTGCAATTCTACCCACAGCTTTACAACTGGATACAGCAGCGCCGGATCTGCATGCTCTATTCCGAATTAATGCGAATTGAAGCAGGCATGGTCTCCGTATTGTCTCAATCCGACAGCAAAGGTTTGATCGAATGTCTGGATCAGCTCGAACATCGTGCAAACCAGCTATCCCTGCCCCAGCCTTACCTGCCGCTTCTCTACAATTTGAAGTCGCACATTGTCATGGTGCGTCAACAGATCGGGAATCTGCACCACAACCAAGACACCTGAAAAGTGACCGAACGAGCCTAATGGCTGGGCCGCACAAGATCCAACGCAAGTGAATTCACGCTGGGTCTGCCAAACGCAGCACAAGTCATACAAGACCACTCAATTTGTGGGTTGGATTGCGGGTTGGAAAATCCGGGCCATCAGGCGGCCCCTGCTCTGTTCAGCGCCGATCGCGGACAGTGGCGGGCAAGCTCTTAGAGCGGGCAAGACGTATCAGCTGCGCATCCCGAAAGAAATTCCGGCCAAGCAGTTTTGGTCACTGACTCTTTACGACCATAGAACCTGGGCGTTCATTAAGAATCCGCTCGACCGCGCCGGACTAGGTTCATCAAATATCAACCAAATGAAAACCAATCCCGACGGTAGCGTTGACCTGTATTTTGGACCAAAGGCACCGGCAGGAATGGAATCTAATTGGATTCCAACGGAAGACAAGGAGCCTTATCCGTGGCTCCGGCTCTACGCACCCGAGGAACCCTTCTGGAATAAATCATTCGAAATGCCCGACGTTGAATTAGTGAAGTAAATCGCCGGTTTGTGGGGACGACGGAATGCGAATGGTACCCAAGTCCTCCAATCTCGCAAATCATCCCCGTATTCCCATCCAATCTCTAAAACTTCCATAGAACACCAGCGATCACTATAAGAGCGGGCCACTTCAAATCGAGATTCCCAAACGACTGATGAAATGTCACCTTCGACCAGGTGACGAACGTATATAGTTGCTTGTGTACCTGTTCCTCTTCGGCACAGCGCATCCCCGTCGCGCCAATCCAATTGTGCCGAACACTGGAGACACCTATGAAGAAGACTAGATTCGGTATCATCGTTGCGGTTACCTTGGCGCTCGCGTGTATTTTGCCAACGAACCTGTCTGCTGAGAGCAAAGCAGAGAAGCAAGAAGACATGAACAACAGACTCTTCAGCAGTTGTACCAAGCGCAACCGTTGGCAAAGGCAGCAATCGAAAAAGCGGCTGGCTACGCAGTGTTCAGCGATATGGGAATCAAGATTCTCTTTGGGGGCACGGGTAATGGGCAGGGCGTTGTGGTGAACAACCAGACGAAGCAGAAGACATATATGAAAATGATCGAACTGCAGGCCGGACTTGGCTTTGGAATATCGAAGTTTCGGAATGTCTTCGTGTTCAGGACTAAAGCTTCCATGGACTCGTTCATCAACTCGGGCTGGCAGTTTGGCGGTCAGGCGACGGCAGGCGCGAAGACGGCGGACAGTGGTGGGGCAATGCAAGGCGCGGTCTCGGTGGACGATGATATCTGGATGTACCAACTGACGGAGAGGGGCCTGAACGTCTCGGTTACGGTGACAGGCGCGAAGTACTACAAAGATGATTCCCTGAATTGATGCCTGTAGCGTGGCTGTCTCGCACTGCTATTTTCATTGGCACTGCTCGAAATCTATGTCTGTACGACGTTCTTGCCGCTTCATCGGCAACAGACGTATGCCGCCTCCAAAGTAATCTCTCACTGCCGTCCAGTTTCTGAGTGCGTCAGCCCATATCATTTTTTTGGGGGCTAACCAGTAGCAGATTTGATGTGGTACTATCGCGCGGTTCCAACGGTTTAAGGAGGGATCCCATGCGATTCTTTGTCGTCTGTCTCTTAGCGTCCGCCGTGCTCCCGCCACTATGCCGAGCACAAGCTCCTGTTTTCGTGATTGCGCCGGGACAGAGTACGATTACGTTCTTCGTGAAGTCGTCGGTGGACATACAGGGTAACTTCGACAAATGGGACGCGACTCTAACCTTTACATCTCCTAAGATCTCAACAGGCGTGTTGGACATCAAGATTCAGACTGCCACCGTGAACACTGGAAGCGGCATGAAGGACGACAAGCTGAAGAGCAAAGATTTCTTTAATGTGAAACACGATCCATTGATCACGTTCAAGTCAACGAAGATTGTGCGAACCGGCCCAGGCAACTATCAAGTGCAGGGCAACTTTACCATACGCGGCGTGACGAAAACTGACACCCTGACGCTAACGACAGACAGCGAGGGCAAAGGCATAGGCGAGATTAAGGGGACAATGGCCTTCGACCGCAAAGACTATGGTATGGACGGCAGCATTCCTTTCATCAAGATCGCCGACCGGGTGGAGGTTAATGTCGCTTTCCAGGCTAAGCGAATCAGCGGACCTCCCGTGATCTTTGAGTAATAGCCAGCAGCAGTTTTCCTAGTCGAAACGGCTATAAGTCCCGATCAAGTCGCGTTCTTTCGATCAGCCACCTTTCGCGACGAAATCCAAGTCCGCGTGGTCCCACAAAATGTAATTAGTCTGGCTGAGTCGCTGCACGGGCAATGAGCGGAAAAGCCAACACTGGCATAATTTGTAGGTCTATCGGCTGATGAAAAACCGATTCGTAGAAACGGCTCCGGGGAGGTGATACGGTGAGTGAAGTCAAGCAAACTCTAAAGCGTCGAGTCGTTCACGAGGCGAGAGAATACCTCGTGATTTCTTGTTACCTTTTTGTAGTGTTCTCCTTTTTTGTCCTGTATAAAATGGTGATTCTCGCCGAGGTTCATATTGATTTCGCGTTGCATGGATTCGCCCTATTTAACGCCCTGGCGCTCGGGAAGGTGATGCTTGTCGCCCAAGAGTTACATTTGGGCGACCAGTTCGGGGACGCGCCACTAATCTATCCGACACTTGTAAAGTCCTTAGTGTTCACGATTGTGCTTGCTTGTTTCAAAATTGTCGAAGACGGCGCTGTGGAGATACTTCACGGCAAGGCGTTTCACACAGTCCTATTCGCTGGCGCATCGTGGAAGGGGAGTTTAATTCTCTCGTTCTTGGTTTTCGTTATGCTTATTCCGTTTTTTGGCTTCACCGAATTGCGACGAGTTTTCGGCGCAGACAGATTAGCTGGAGTTTTTTTCCGCACGCGACATCTGCTAAATCTGCCTCCCGCAGAATCGTAGCGCGTACTTCCTAACGGAGAGCAAAAAAAACCTCTTTCCTAAGTCAACTCCCGTTTAGTTTCGCCAACACGTGCATATGAGGCGTGGAGACCTTTTCAGCGCCGCTAAAGTCAGAAGCTCGATGGAAGAAATCACCAAGCTGTACGCCACCGAAGGCTACGTCGACATGGTGCCTGTGCCCGTAGAGCGGAATGACGATAGGTCGTGGGCTGATCGAGTTAAGAATCGGTCTAATTCTTCTCGTATGCGATAGACTTGAGCCGCTACGCGATGCAACGTCTTAGTTCGGAAGTGTTCGATGCTGCGCCAATCAAAACATAGTGCCCAATTCTTCTCTTTCTTCAGCTGTGCGGTATTCCTTTTTTGTTCTGGTTTGCTGGCACATGAGAACTGCAACGTGGAAGTGAAGCTGCTCCTCTCGCCGACGGAAACTCAAGCCGCCATCGCGGTGCTTCGCGTCAAAAAAGAAACTGCCGGCCGCGTCTACTTTTTCGATACCGGTGCGCTCGATCTGCTATCTCAAGGCGTGATCGTGCGGCTGCGCCAGGGCGCGAAGAGTGACCTGACTGTCAAATTGCGGCCACCCAACGGCAAGAAATTTTCGACTCCCTCGGAGGGACTGGCCGGCTTCAAATGCGAGGTTGACCTGACGCGGGAGGGAGCGAACTCCTCTTATTCGATTACGACGCAACTCGCTCCTGAGGAGCTTCCTCAAACAGGAACTGACATTCCCCGGCTCCTCAGCTCCGCGCAGATCAAGCTGGTCGAAGGCGCGCAGGTTTCCGTTGATTGGACCCGCGTGAAAAGAGTAGCCGAAATCACATCAACCCAATGGCAAACGCAATCACAACCGCACCTGGGCCAACTCACTCTGGAACTTTGGGAGTGGCCTGGAGGAAGTGTCCTCGAGCTTTCAACGTAGGTCTCGCCTGTTGCTGGGTCGTCGAGCTACACAGAATTGCAGCAGCTCGTAAAGTCGAAGCAGCTCGCAATGAATCCTGATC
>DATDHE010000459.1:0-2420 GCA_036521695.1 Candidatus Acidiferrum sp.
GCGCCGAATCTCTGCGGATGCAAACAGTGAGCAGCAACACGCTCAACCCGGTAAAGATTGCGGCACTAACGGTCACTATCTCTTTTGCGCTCGTTGGCGTCTACGCGACATATGTTTGGACACGAGACTACGCTACGCGCCCACGCCACTTCGCCAAGCCCTTTTCCTTTCTCATTCTTGAAATCGAGAACCCAAGAGACCCTAACGCACCCACGAGAATCTATTTTGATTCGCCCTCCTCGTCTAAAGACATTAGATTTGAAGGTAGCAAACTGACGTATCGATCTGTAGGCCTTTCCCACCCTCAGGCTGCGGTTCTGCTACCCGGGTATATTCTGAGCGGCGAGGGCCGCGTTGTATTCGGAAAAGCGATATTGGACATAAAAGATGGTGAGGTCCAGCTTAACGGCTTGGACCTTTGCCGTCGAGAACTGGTCGTTTCGCGGAGTGGGGAGAGCTGGCAAGGCATGCTCAGGATCGCTGAGTAGCAATGTATCGGCGCGGTGCTGTAGTCACCTTCAAATACGATCCTTTCGGGAGACGCATCTACAAGTCTTCGTCCAGCGGCACAAGCGTCTATGCCTATGACGGAGACAATCTCATCGAAGAAACAAACGCCACCGGCGGGTGGAACAGACATTTGCGGTCGAGGCAACTCTTGGGTGCCAGACCCTTTGGTTTTTAAGGGTCCGGGTTTAGAGTCAACTTCCTACGGGAACGACGCCGGTCTTGCGTGCTGAATGGGCTTTGTAATTGCCCAGAACGGGGTTTTCGCATAGAGTGGGACCATGAATTACTCGGACATCATCACGATCGAGCCTGGCAAGCGAGGCGGCAAGCCCTGCATTCGGGGATTGCGCATTACCGTGTATGACGTTCTGGAATACCTGGCCAGCGGGATGTCTCACCCTGACGTTTTGCGGGAGTTTCCCTATCTCACCGAAGAAGACATTCGTGCCTGTCTCGCTTATGCCGCTGATCGTGAGCGGAAACTGGAAATCTCGAACGCGTGAAGCTTCTTTTCGACGAGAATCTCTCTCCACGTTTGGCTGCAAGACTGGCCGATGTATATCCGGGTTCGGCACATGTTCATGAATGTGGGCTGGGCAGTGCGGACGACAAAGCCATTTGGCAATATGCTAAAGACAATGGCTTCACGATTGTCTCGAAGGATTCGGACTTCCAGGAACAAAGCGTGCTCCAGGGCTTTCCACCGAAACTCGTTTGGCTGCGCGCCGCTAACTGTACGAGTGCCGAAATCGAGACTCTCCTGCGGGCCGCTGTCCCGGTCATCACCCGATTTATCCAGGAGAATGAGGAATCGTGCTTGGTCCTTGGGGTTCGCACCAAGAAACCATAGGAATCGCCTGTCGGGAACAAGGCTCCTGAAGGCGTCGTACTATCGCGCCAGATACTACGACCCAACTATTGGCAGATTTGTGATCGAAGACCCAATTCGGTTCCGGGCAGGGATTGATTTCTATTCTTATGTTCGTAATCGGCCAACTGGTTTGCGGGACCCAAAGGGACGTATTGCTTGGGGGGGAGGGGCGTACGTCTCCGGTATGGCCGGTCTCCTCACCATCGGAGGCGGGGTAGAGGGCTCTTGCATGATCGTAGGCGACACAGCCGGCAACACTGGGTTGTTGTGCTGTGGCGGCTTGGGCGGAGGATATGTGGCCGGGGCAGCTGCCAGTGGGGGAGTGACTACCGCGATCTGCCCGACCTGCGCAACCATCTGTGACATGGAGGGCGGTTCAGTCCAGGGGGAAGGATTTGGAGCGACGGGACCTGGCCTCGCTGCTGGAGGCGGTGTATCGGTCGACATGAAGAACGCTACGATATTTGCCAATGCTGGCCCAGCCATAGGCGAAGGCGGAGGCGTTGTCGTGCTGGCAACCAGCTGCAAACTCGTTCTAGGCGGAAAGCGCTGCAAGGATTGTGCGTCTTCGAAAAAGTAATGGGAGGACGAGAATGAATGCAGAGAGCCCGGCGCAGAAGAGGATAAAAGGTCTCGGCGGAGTCATTGGAAGGGCCGGCTTAATCAGCACATCGATACTTACACTAATAATAATTCCTCTTATTCTTTGGTATGCGTGGTCGCGCCACTTCAATGTGCCATTAGCGCTATCAGAGACCGTATTTTGCGCATCCATGGTTTGGTTCTTGATTTCGACTCTAATGTGGAGTCGAAGGTTTGGGAAACTCACTGGTACCTCGTCAGCGAGGCTGCTCCTCGGACCGTTCCCTGATGAGCTGAGTGAACAGTCCGCATGGCGATGGGGCCGGCAGTGTCGTTACGCATTCTTCGCTATGATACTTTCAATGGGTGTATTTGCGTTGGCGCTGTGGTTGCAAGGTGGCTAAAGCGAGTCGATGTGGACGCGCGCTGACACAGGCGAAAGCCAAGACGGTGTGAA
>DATDHE010000460.1:0-3494 GCA_036521695.1 Candidatus Acidiferrum sp.
TTTTGGAGTTTCGCTACTACGATGAATTGCTGACGAACCTGCTATCCAATGTTTACAACTCGCTGGAGGGGGAGGAAAGCTTTCTGACGCACTGGCGGTTGCCGCGGCGTGCAGGTCGATTGAATCGCCTTCGCTTGGACATCATGGATTTGGCAGAGAGAACGGAATATGCGGTCAAATTCATCAGCGATACGTACTATGCCCGAGTCTATCGGCTCAGCTCTGCCAGGATCGGGGTGAACGATTACAAGACTCTGGTAGCCGAGAAGTTGAAAACTGCGGGCGAGCTTTACGAGTTCATGGTCACGCAGTTCAATGAGCGGCGCATGTTCGCCCTGGAAGTGGTGGTAGCCGTACTTGTCCTGCTTGACGTAATTTTGCTACTGCGAGGCGGCAAATGAGAAAGCCAATGGGATTAGAGCCAGGTCACTTGTGTGGCAGGGGCCGGAACGGTTGGGCCTGGGACCGAGTTTGATGGGAGCGCAGCCTTGATAGCAGGGCCTTGAGGCGCTGGAGATCTTCATCGCCTGCGGCGACGAACTTCAGGCCCAGTCCGCTGCCGCCCTTTACGTGGCGAATGACGGCGTCGGCTTTGATGCGGCCTTCCTGAACTAGAAAATCAAGTTTGGCGGGCATGCCCTCTTTCACTTTGAGGTGAGGGGTTTCAATGAACAAACCGTCGATGCTGATGTCCAAGACGCGGGAGACGTCGTCTCGTCCATTGCAGCGCCAGCAGACCCAGATATCCTCTGAAGCTGCAAGTCGGGTTAACGCACGCCTGGAGTAAGAAGGTTTCTGTAACAAGGGAACCTCCGCGGAGCGGCAAGCAAGTCTTTGGGGTGATAGGTGTGGGTGGCCGACCCAACTGCGGTGCTTGTGAGCTCCTAATCCTGACTCCTACGAATCCGACTACCACCTGCGCCGCACATCCGAGTCAAAAAGGGAGGTGCTTAACCTGTAGTGCAGCAGCGCTGAGAAACGTTTCGTTCGGACTACGCGGCTTTCTGATTCTCGCGGCCTACCGAAGCCATGTTGGTGACGCTGGCGATGTTCATGACGGGGTGGCGGAGGGCGGCAAGGCGCGCAACGGCCAGCTCCCAAGACTTCTGAAGCATATAAAGAGCCGCAATAACAGCGGCAATGGCTAGGAAAGCTATCGCGAAGAGCGCAAGAGCAGCGACGAGCTCGCGAACGAAGTAAAGCTGTGAGGCAGCGACGACGGCGAGAAACACCCAGAGCCACACGCGGCGACGGTCATGAGTAACGGCTGGAGTTGCGGTGCCCGCAGGCATTGAGAACTCTGTGGACGCTGCGATAGTTGTTGGCGTTGCCATCTTCGTTACCACGACTAGCTCCTTTTTTTTGAACGGCGACCCCAACCTGGGATGAGGGCCCGGGCCGCCGTTCGGCTTACTTGGTGGTGGTCCAAGTAAGGCGGTGTTGGATGACGATGTGCACTTTCGCTCAGCTGAGGAGAAGCGACAATGCACGGCGGGTGAACTGTGGGTGGACTGGAGGTGAACTGCGGTGTCCGCTGCGGAACGGGCGGGACGGCTGATGATAGAATTTGCGGGCTTGTTGGAGAGAGACGATGGAACTTTTGCGGGTGAAGACGGGGCGGCGGACGCAGTTTGTGGATGTGACGGATGACGTGGAGCGGGCGGTGGTCAAGGCGGGAGTTCTGTCCGGCGTGTGCTATGTGTTTGTGCCACATACCACCGCGGGAGTGACGATGAATGAGCACTTTGATCCTGACGTGGCGACTGACTTGGAGGGAGTATTTGAGCGGTTGGTACCGAGGTCGGGGCCTTACCGGCATGGCGAAGGGAATTCGGATGCACATGCGAAGGCGACCATGACGGGATCGAGTCAGATGATTTTTGTGGAAGACGGGAAGTTGGCTTTGGGGAGCTGGCAAGGGGTGTTTTTTTGTGAGTTTGATGGACCGCGGGAGAGACGGCTGTGGGTGAAGGTAGTGGGCCATCCGAGTTGAGACCAGGCGGGGTGTTTATGACCGTCGCGAAGTGGGCGTTCATTTTTCTTGTGACGTTAGCTGCCAGCCGGACAGGCGTTGAGCAGAACGAGGGGATGCGTACGGAGGCCGAAGATGCGCGAGCAACAATCAGCGGTGTGTGGCGCGGACACTCCGTTTGCGTAGACAAGAATAGTCCCTGCCACGACGAAGTGAACGTCTATCGATTTGCGAGAGTTGCCGGACGAGCGAATGAGTTTTCTGTGACCGCGAGCAAAGTTGTTGACGGCAAGGAGATCGTGATGGGCAGCGGAGAATGGAACTATGACGAGAAAAAGAAGGTTGTGGAATCCGAAAAGCCGCCGATTCGATTGACGATTGAGGGAATCAAAATGGAAGGTACGTTGAGTCTTGCGGATGGAACCGTGTATCGCCGACTTCACCTGGAGAAGGAGAGCTGAGTCTGCGCGGAGGTTGTCCTGAGTGTGTTAGAGTTTTTAACTCTATGAATAAGCTGGGGATTTACGTGCAGGTTCCGTTTTGCCAGACGAAGTGTACGTATTGCAATTTTCCTACCGGAGTGGTGTCTTCGGGACGGTTTTCGCCTTATGTGGAGGCGGCGTGCGCGGAGATTCGGGAACATCGGCAGTTGTATCGGGCGGCGGGCGTGGACTTGCCGGCGGGATTTGAGGAGGCCGTGGCGGATACGGTTTACATCGGTGGGGGCACGCCTAGCTTGCTGGAGCCGGGGTTGTTGCAATGGATGATCGGTGCGATTCGGGGGACCTTTCGGACGGAGTTGAGCGAGGTGACGTTAGAGGCTGATCCGGAAACGGTAGAGAAGGGGAAGGCGGCGGCGTGGGTGCGGGCGGGCATTAACCGCGTTAGTTTTGGGGTGCAGTCGTTTTCGGATAGAGAATTGGTGGCGGCGGGACGGATGCATCGGCGGGAGGATATCTACCGAGCGGTGGCGATTTTGCGAGATGCGGGGATTCGGAATATTAGCTTTGATTTGATTGCGGGGTTGCCGCACCAAACAAAGGAGAGTTGGAGAGAATCGCTCGAGGAGTTGGGGAAGTTGGATCCGGAGCACGTTTCGGTCTATTTGCTGGAAGTGGACGAGGGGAGCCGTTTGGGGAGGGAATTGTTGGCGGGTGGGGCGAGGTACGGGGCGGCGTCGGTGACTAGCGATGATGAGATGGCAGATTTTTATGAGACGGCGTGCGCGGTTTTGGTGGAGTTGGGCTATCACCACTATGAGATTTCGAATTGGGGCAAGCCGGGGTTTGCGTCGCGGCACAATTTGAAGTATTGGAGGCGGGAGCAGTATTTGGGATTTGGGGCGGGAGCGCATTCGTTTTCTGGGACCGAGAGATGGGCGAATGCGCTCGACGCGGCGGAGTATGTGGGCGCGATTCAGGCAGGGCGTGCTCCTGTTGAGAAGCGGGAAGCGGTGACGCGGATGCCGCGGCTGTGGAGCTCAAGGGCGAGCGAGAGACCGATGATGCCTGCACCAGCAATG
>DATDHE010000461.1:0-15646 GCA_036521695.1 Candidatus Acidiferrum sp.
CGACATCAGCAAAGTCAGAATGCTGTTTAATGTAGGAGCGGATTTCGGGCGTGGTGTGTGACATCGCATCGCCGATGCGTTCCAGAATCTGTTTGACCTTGGAAGGCGTGCCCGCCATTCGTGTTTCACCGAGCCTGCGAAGTTCCTTCCCGCTCGGCCACTTGGTCGTTCCGTTGAGAGTGAGCGCCATACTGTCTTCGGGCAGGTAGACAGACGTGGTCACGAGATCGTAGACCGGAGCAAGCCTTGCTTCCCCGAGAACATCATCATAGACAATCCCGAAATTCTTCAGATGCGCGTCGCCGTTGCGAAGGCTGCAATTAAGCGCAATTAAGGTAAACAGCTTTTCCAGATCTTCGTTTATGTGCGGTGAGTTCGAAAACTCCTGAAACCGCTTCACGATCGAGGTCTCATAGCTGCCGCGATATTTCTCATCGGTCCTCCGGGCGTTAAGCACACAAAAATCCTCGAAGCCGCGATAGGTGCCGTCCGTGCGAAGATCAAAACGGTCAATCACGAGCGCCATGCCATCTTCAGCGAGCCGATAGGGAGGCGCTTCAAGTCCGCACCTCTGTGCCACTGTGAGGCAGAAGTACTCGTTCGCCGCGAGCTGCGGATACTCGTTCGACTCCCACAATTTCACGATGTGGGTGGCGCCCCTGTAGCTCTGAGAGAGGCGGGGTTTAGCCTGCTTCAAGACGACGGATGCCTGTTCGTCGCGCACGAGGATCTTGGGCTGCACGCCGCTGATGCCGGAAAAGGATGCAAACTTGTCGACCAAATAACGGAATAGGTCTTCGTCTCGGCGGCGCACAAGGATTTCGTCCACGGACTGAAAGGGAACTTCCTCATGGAGCTGCTCTTTTTCGCCGGTAAAGCGAATGCGGCCCACCTGTGATTGCCCGACAATCGCGAGCAGATCAAACTCGTCAAACGTGCCGGTGACTTTTGCAAACGCGAGGCGGAGGCGCTCGCGCAAAACCCCCTCGGGGAGATTCATCTCGAAAATAGGGGGCAAGCCAAAAGTGGTATCCCAAGAGGGCAGCCGCACAGGCATGGTGACAGAGACCGCTCGCGGTGGTGTTGCTTCTGGCAGATAGATAAATGTGCTGCCGCGATCGCGGTACCTGTCGAGCAAACCGGCTTCAACGCCGTCGGTCCAGACCTTGATCATCGCGATCCTCTTGCATGAGTTCGTCCAGAGTCGGCCTGCGCGAACCCGTTTCCTGGAGCTTTAGCTCCATGCCCAGCGCTGAGAGAATTTTGGTAATCTTGGAAAATCCCAACTCACCGATGCGACCGTTCTCCAATGCATCAAGCGTTGAACGGCCAATGGAAGCCTTCTTTGCCAATTCGGCCTGGCTGAAGCCAAGCTTTTTTCGCCTTGCGGCGATCTGGGCACCTAAAGGGGAGATGGTCAGCATGTGCCTAATATACTAGGCATTCATGGCTGTTTCAAGCGATTTGCCTAGTATATAGTGCATTAGGTCCCATGCTGCCTCCCGCCTGCCTTATCCCGCATGAAGGAAGGCAGAGACATTGGAGAGCCTCAGTTCAGATCGTCCTTGGGATCGGGAGAGATTTCAAAGGAGGCGTGAACGTTCACCGGTTCGGCTCGCTCGCGGATAAGATTGATCACAGCGCCGATTAGAGTTGATCGCACTCTAAGCCGCTTCAAGACCTCCTTGTACTCATCCAGAACGTCTTCCGTCACAAGCCAGACAAAATTGCCCTTCTCGGCCCATTTGTACAACACATCGGCGCTAGTGTTTTTGCCCCGGACATATGGCTTTCTGAAACCCGAAATGCCCGCCACGAGTACGTTGGTGTCAACGACGCCGCGAGACTTTTGCTTCTTAGCTTTCCGCGGCAACGGTAATCTCCGGCGCTCGTCTTTTCTTACGGTAAGCTCGAACTGTCTGCAAGATTTCCTCGTCCGAGACTTCGCCGATCTCTTTAGCCGCCTCGGTCAGCGATTCCATTATTATGAGAATTGTCAACCGCGAATATACGGATATTTGAAGCGATAAGCGGGATTTGGTCCTCTGCCGGCTAATGACACTTACGAAAGCCAACGGGCTTTGCAGAAATAGAACTCCCAAGCCGCCCCTATACTGAATTTATTGCTGTGCTCAAGGTAAGAGGTACCCCATGAGACGGAGCCAATTCGTTCTCGTATTCGCTGCAGTCGTTTTCGTTTTAGCCGCCGCTAGTGTCTTCCTCTTCTCGAAGAGGAAGCCGGCCTCCGCCTCCGCCACAAACTCGGGTAGTCTGTCTTCCCCAAGCAGCACGCAGACGGCCAAGCCAGCTCCGCAGGAAACGGCACAAAACAATCAGGGCATATACATGCCCGACGACGCCACAGCGAACTTCCTTGGCGCCTTGGCTTCAGGCGGCACACCAGAATCCGCAGGCCGTGAGCGGAATTACGTCATCACCTACCAGGTGGTCTTCCTCCGGAAGTCGCCCGCCGAAAAATTGCCGGAAGAAAATATGAAGTATACTGAGTTACAGCAACGAGATCCAGGCAGTTTCGCGCACAACTACTTCTTCTACGGCGAAGTTGTCAGCGGAACATACGATCCCGCAAGTCCAGACGCCATCGCCGTTCGTGCCAAACTCGACAAAAAAGAAGTCCGCGGCTTCGTTGACTTTAAGAAGTTGTGGCTCGAACCCCCCATTTCTCCCGTGGAAACCCCGCGCTATATGGCGCTCAAGGATGCCACCGCCATTCACGTCGTGCCGGATCCGGGAAGTCCCACGGTCCTGGGCCTTGTGCAAGGCGAAGTGGTCGAGGCCGTTGGAAAACTCAGTTTTCAGGGTGCGCAATGGATTAAGGCCCATTTCAACGGCGACGAAACGCCCCGTTATGGCTTCATTCAAGCAAACGACCTTCTCGCACTCACTCCGGCCACCACGAATCAGTCCGCCGTCGCCGCCACTGAAATTCCACGCCAGATCCGCTATTCGAGAGTCTCGCTTGCGGAAGCAGATCGTCAAAAGCTTTCTCAAAACGGCTTTTACGTCGAGGACGTTCCGCCCTTGAAATACATCTATGTGGACGACATGGCCGACTCTTACCATGATGGCAGTGACGGGCGCCAATATTTCATTACTTCAGACCTATTTCTCCACGCTTATCACTTGATGTTCGATCGCATGCTTCAGGATGTCGAAGAGAATAAACTTTCGCCATCCCTCGCCGCGCTTGCTGCCGATCTCACTAGGGCCACTGAAAACGAAATCAAAACTCTGCCAGCCACTGCGCCTGCCGATGTCCGCGATGCGCTGGTGTATGACCTCTTCTACTTTTCCGTCGCTGCAAAGCTGCTTAACGGCAGCTTCGCGGTTCCAGATGCCGTGCGTAAGGATGCTGAGGCAGTTGTTTCCAGGATTCAGAAAGCCGGTGAGGAAGTCCCTTCCGCCACATCCAGTAAATTCGGGGACGAGGACTTCACTCAATACAAAGTGCGGGGACACTACGAGAAGAACGAGACGCTTCAACGTTACTTTCGCGGGATGATGTGGTTTGGCCGTCAGAATTTCCTTCTCTCCAACCGCAAGTTGACTCTAGCCGCGATTCTCATCCCCGGTCTCCTGGAGAAAGCGCAAGGGACGCGCACGTTCGAATCGCTTGATCATTCGCTCGGCTAAGTCATCGGCGCTCAGGACAAGTACACGTTGGCCGGCTATCGTTCGGAATCTAAGAAGGTCTTCGGGACGGAAGTGCCCAGCGCGAACCAGCTTGCAATCAAGCTCGACGAAAATCTGGAGGCGTTTACGCACGCTGTGGAAAGTGATTTGCCGCCTCCCCAAATTGTCTCGGTGCCGACAGGAGCCGGAAAAAAACAGTCAGAGCGCTTGGAAATGGTTCGCGGCCTTAAGTTCCTGGGCCAGCGCTTCACGCTGGACGCCTATTTCCTGAACCAGATGACCTCGCCGAGCGTGGGCAGCGATGATAACCCCCGAAATCTTCCCTCCACCCTTGATGTCATGATGCTCTTGGGCTCCAAGGCCGCAACCGAAGAACAGCAGCACATCCAACAACAGCAAAAATGGACCAACTACGAATCGCAAACCAAGAAGCTCGAAGGCGTGGCGCAAGAACATCTGGCCAAGCAATTAACCTTTTATGATGAATGGCTGAACGCCTTGAATTCCTTGTTTTTGCCTTCCGCCAGCAAACAATTGTTCGCCCTGGGGAAACCCTGGCAATACAAAAACCTGAACGCAGGCGTGGCAAGCTGGACCGAGCTGAAGCACGACACCATTCTCTATTCGGAGCAATCGGCTGCCGAAATAGGTGAGGGCGAAGAATTTGAAATTCCTCCCTTCTCTCCACCTCCTCCCAGAGGCTACATCGAGCCAAATCCTGTGTTTTTCCAACGCTTGGGGCAATCCATCGACCAAATGTTGGGCCGTCTGAAGAATTCCGGTTTTATCACCGACGAATATCTCGACAAGTTCACTACGTTTCGCGAGCTGGCGAGCAAGGCGGAAACCATCTCGCAAAAAGAAGTTTCGGGAGCATCAATTACCGCCGAAGATTTCCAGTGGACTGAAAGTCTCGAAGAACAATTCGGCAGACCGCTGCTTCTGCCCCGGGGCGTGGACCAGATAGACCCTTCCGAGTTGCAAATGGCCTTGATCGCCGACGTGGCTACGGATGCCGTCGAGGGCCGCGTCCTGGAAGTCGCAACCGGCACACCTCAGCGGATCATCGTCGTGGTGAAGGATGCCTACGGGGGTACGCGCTTGACCGTTGGATATGTCTACTCGTGGTACGAGTTTCCGTCCAACAAGCGCTGGGCTGACTCCGAATGGAAGAAAATCATCTACGCAGAGGATCCTGCTGCGAAAAAACAAAGTGGCATCGAACCTCCGGGCTGGTATTCAATGTTCATGAAGAATTCTGGTGGAGCAAACTGATGCGCCGCTGCTGCGCAATCATTCTGCTCTGCCTGTTGCCACCCTCGCCGGCTTCCTGGTCGCGAGACTTCCATTTCTCGAATTGGAGCGACAATCCTCGGCCTTTCCTCGATGCCATACAAAAGTCAGCGAGACCATCTCTCCCGCCGCTGGCCGCGGGTCAGCGCGTCTGTGGCGGGATCGTCACTCACCATTTCCTTGCGAGCAGATTGATGGTTCACTTTTTCGATGGGTTGCGGAGCCAATCCTCACCCGAAACGATTATCTTGCTCGGCCCCAACCACTTTCATCAAGGGCTCGCCAATATCAGCATCTCTTCTCTGCCGTGGAAGACCCCTTTCGGTGTTCTTCCGGTGGACACACATTTGGTCCAAAAGATTGGTGCGGCCATCCGGCTGCCCCAAGATCCCGAAGCTTTTTCTGGCGAGCACTCCGTGGGTGTGCTCATTCCATTCTTGAAATATTATTTTCCGCGCAGTAAGGTTGTGCCCATTTTGATCGACGTGAACGCCCAGGAATCCCGTTTGGAGGATCTTCGCGCGGTCCTTTCGCAAGCGCTGAAAAATCCGAAGACGCTCGTTCTCCTAAGCATGGATTTTTCCCATGATTCGATTGCTTCCATCGCGGACGCCAGGGATCGCACAGCGGAACAAGTGATTTCCGTCATGGATGCAGGAAAAACGCACGAACTCAACGTGGATTGCCGCAAGGGCCTGCGCGTCTTGCTCGAATCGCTGAGCCGTGCTGGATACAACGGTGTGCAGTTCAACGAGCACAGCAACTCCGCGCGTCTGACCGGAAAACCTGATCAACCCGACGGGACCAGCTACTTCACGATCTATTTCCTCAACGCTCCGCGTACGCCGTCCTAGTCTCTCGTTCCCGGATACAAATACCGATGGCGTCATACACGTAGATGTGCTTACCCACTGCAAGTTGGTACAAGACTGGTACAACTATCCCGGTATGCTGATCGCTGGCCTCGGCCACCACATCAATCCTCGATCCATTTTCAGGCGGCTTCCCCTATCACCGGCGGCTCGTCTGTTCTTCGATAAACAATTCGTCACTGGCCGCCTTCTCACGAAGCATTACTAGACGCGGCGCAGGCGCGCTTACAATAGAGCAGTGCAAAGAGTCGTATCGAGATTCATGACGACACGTGCCGCCGCCGAGCGCGAGGGCCAAGTAGCGCTGGACGAGGCAAAGGAACTCGCTGATGAGATCATCGAAAACCCGGAAGTCAGCGATTACCTGGAAGGTTTACAAACCGCGTCGGGCAAGAGTGGCAAAGAAGTAGCAGAGGAGATATTGGAAGGAGACGCTGATTCGGCGGAAGTGGGTGAAATCTTAACGGAGCTCGGAGCTGACGCCGCAGCAGCCATCGAGGCTGGTGCAGAAGCTACCCTAGAAAGCGGGGTGGTTCCACCAATTCCGTGACGGTTTACCCAATGCAAGGGAAAATGGAAGACACTTGCCTATACCCAGTTTTCGTCCGACAAGGAACTAGCCAGCAGGCTGCTAAAGTCGGATACATTAACCGTGCGGGCCTCGTTGTAATTGATCCGACGTTTGATGATGGAACGTATTTTTATGACGGCATTGCTGCAATCAGGATAAAGAACAAATGGGGGTTCATCGATTCTACTGGCGCAATCAGAATTGCGCCTCGCCTTCCTAATCCCGGTTACTTCGATTCCGGCGTAGCCAGCGTTTCTATTGGCGGCGGATACGATTACGGCGTAGTCGACGTGTCAGGTCGCTTTGTCGTGCCTCCGAAGCGTCAGGAAATCGGGCGTTTCTCCGAAGGAATGGCCTGGTTCTCGCCGGGGGTTCCCGAGAAACACCAGAACTATGGCTTCCTAAACCAAAAAGGCGAGGTAACTGTTGCTCCGACCTTCTCTCGCGCGGCCAGTTTCTCGGAGGGGCTTGCTGCAGTCGAACTAAATCGAAAGTGGGGGTTCATTGAAGAATCAGGAGCCTTTTGCCTTGAACCGACCTATCTTGGAGTTTACAACGATCGAGGGAACGAAGTAGTTGCGGGAGCGAGCTCGTTTCGGCAAGGTCTTGCACGCGTGCATGTAGGAAATCAATATGCCTATATCGACAAGAAGGGAAAGGTTCAGTTCCAAGTAGAGGCCGATCTGGTGCTGCCCTTTGCGGGCGATCGCGCTTTGATACGTTCGCACGGCAACTTTGGTTTTATAGACAATATGGGTAATGTTAAAATTGATATACAATTTTCAATGGCCTATGACTTTTCCGATGCGATGAGTGCTGTCGAAGTCGCCAAAGGTTCAAAGAAGTTATGGGGTATCATTGACCGGAATGGAAAGTGGCTGGTTGAGCCGAGGTTTCTTTACGCCTTACCACCCAGAAGCGGCCTGTGCTTCGTTGAAACTGAAGAAACAATCGGGTATGTGAATGCGACGGGCGAATTTGTTTGGGAAGCGCCATTCGTCGAGTACAGAGCCTTTGGACTATAGTTCCTATTCATGCGAATCAGGCGGTAGACCAGAGTTCCCGACACCCGGTTTCGGCGAGTGAGGCAACTGCTCAAGCAATTGACAGCATTGTCGCATACGGTGGGGGAGCTGCTGGAATTGCTACCTCTGTGTCTGATAAAAGCCCTGTCGGAACATTGTCAGCCTCTGGAGGTATTGGCCTCGCACTTGCAGATATGTCTTTAGGAGGAACCAAAGCTAGACCCATCGTGGGCAATGTCCTCTCCGGAGCTACAGGAATATATGATCTTTTCCGCTTCAATACGCAGTTCAGGAGTGCATGGGAAAGCTTCCGACTTCTGAGTAACCGGCAAATCGCCGAAGTCGATACCGAGAGGAACCCTTCCGGTTTCTCGACCTTGCCACCGAAGTTGGCTCTCAGCATTAAAATGATTGTTGACGGAGGTTTCGTCTGACGTGAAAGAGTGCCCGCACGGTAAATTGGGAAACCCTGATAGCGCCGAACACTGCGACTGCGGCTATGACTTCCAGAGGGGCTTGATGCGATCATCTGGGGAAGTAAGTATATTTGACTCCGATCGTCCCAAGGAAAGGAGCCGACAGATTACACGGGCCTCATCATTACGGCCATTCTGGCGCCGGTGTTTGTGCTTTTTGTCTATTTCGGTAACGCGGATATGGGACTAACAGCTATCATTGTTCTGGGAATGATAATGTGTGCCATCAAGATCCGCTGGAATCTGAGGAAGCATGTCTGGTTCTGGGCGACCATCGTCTTCATATTAGCGCTCCATGTTCCATTATTTTTTATTATTCGATGGCCGCATGGCCGCAAGGAAGAGGCCCTACGATTGCATATACAATGCCAATCGGATTCGCGGATTTTTTTATCACCCTCGGAGCACTAGGGCTGGCAGAAAAGCTCTTCTCGACAGATTCTTCAACCGATTCGGACTACGAGGTGCGCGAAAGACGAATGCAAACCGTGACTCAACTGGCGAATACCGGGAGCGGGCTTAAGCCGTTGAAGCATTTGGGAAGGCACCGTCTGATATGCCATCCTTCCAGCCGTACTGGGGAAAACCCGCCGTACGGAATGATAGGGGGGACGGTGGAACGTCGGCATCATTCAAAGCCCGCTCCGCGCCACTGTCCTACCCGACTGCGGGGGGCGATCAGCGATGATCGTCCCTACCGCGACCACTAGCACTTTTCATTGACGACTTGGGTGTAAAGTATGTGGCAATGAGCGGCTATCAACCGATCGAAAACTACGGAATCATCGGTAACATGCGTACCGTCGCACTGGTGGGGATAAACGGATCCATTGACTGGTATTGTTCCCCGCGCTTTGACTCTCCCAGTCTTTTCGGAGCGATTTTGGACAACGAAAAGGGAGGGCGATTCCAGATTTGTCCTTTCGCCAAAGACGTAAGGCACAAGCAATTTTATTGGCCCTCGACCAACATTCTGATCACGCGATTCTTGCACGGGGATGGCATCGCCGAACTCGTGGATTTCATGCCCGTAGGCTTTCCTTCCGATTCGCCCTGGTACCACCATCTTTATCGCCAAATCAGGTGCGTCAGAGGTTCTGTTCGCGTCGGCTTGGCTTGTCGCCCTGCTTTCGATTACGGACGGAAGACCCATGAGACAACCGTCGATACCAATGGTGCGGCCTTTAAGTCGGAAGGTTTGAGCGTGGCCCTCTCCTCGGCCGTGCCATTGGAGCAGGACGGAAAAGGTGGAGTCACCACGGAGTTCGTTCTTGAGGAAGGGGAATCCCACACTTTTACCTTTAGCGGTGAGTGTGATGAGGATTCTGGTCCCTGCCGACCTCCCACGGAATCAGAAGCAGAAGAGCTATTTCAGTGTACAGTGAAATTCTGGCAGGAGTGGCTTTCTTCCTGCACGTACCGCGGTCGCTGGCGAGAACAGGTGTACAGATCCGCCCTGGCCCTGAAGCTTCTTACCTTCGAGCCCACGGGCGCGATCGTTGCCGCAGCGACCACGAGCCTGCCCGAAGTTATCGGTGGCAGCCGGAATTGGGATTACCGGTATACATGGCTTCGCGATGCCGCGTTCACTGTGTATGCCTTTCTGCGAATCGGGTTTCGGGAGGAAGCTGCGGGTTTTATGCGTTGGATAGGAGACCACGCCATGCGAGAGCCACGCGCGGGAAAGCCGACTCCGGTGATGTTTACCGTCGAGGGATCGAGTCAGATTCCCGAAATCATCTTGGGGCATTGGGAGGGATATCGCGGATCCGGACCGGTGCGAATTGGCAATGGCGCTGCTACGCAATTTCAAATCGATATCTATGGTGAGCTGATGGACTCTTTTTACCTCCACAACAAGTACGTCAGCCCGATCTCGTACGACTCTTGGGTAGGGGTTCGTAATCGACTCGAGTGGATCTGTGAGAACTGGCAGACTCCCGACTCAGGAATCTGGGAAATGCGCAATCGCCAGGAGCATTTCGTCTACTCGAAGGTGATGAATTGGGTTGCTTTGGATCGAGGCATTCGTCTTGCCGACAAACGCGCGCTTCCGGCAGACCGCGCGAAGTGGATCAAAGAGCGCGACCGCATCTACGAGGAGGTGATGACCCGTGGCTGGAACGAGAAGCGCCGAGCGTTTACCCAATTTTACGGCAGCGACGATCTGGACGCATCGCTTCTGATTATGCCCCTGGTTTTCTTTATGGTGGCCTCTGATCCGCGGATGATCAGCACGATTGATGCAATCATGAAAGGTCCCCGCGATGGCGGGCTTGTGAGCGACAGCCTGGTGTACCGTTATCCGCCAGATCCCCGCGTAGATGGACTTCCGGGTGCGGAAGGCACGTTCAACATGTGTTCGTTCTGGCTCGTTGAAGCGCTGGCACGGGCGGGTCAAGCGAATCCCGAAAAGCTAGATCAGGCCGGCCTGATCTTCGAGCGCATGCTGGGATACGCCAATCACCTCGGGCTGTTCGCAGAACAAACCGGCTCGCAGGGCGAGGCACTCGGCAATTTTCCACAAGCCTTCACACACCTTGCATTGATCAGCGCCGCGTACAATCTTGATCGCGCGCTCAGCAATCGGAACTGACGACACGCCACGCAAGAACTTTTCTATTTCGACGATGACGGCCACGTGTCTTATCAAGTCCGGCGCGTAGCTCGGTCTTCCGTACAATCTCCGGCGCGACATTAGCACTATCTGTCGGCGCTCGACGCGGGGATGAACTCCTCGGCGCCAAACAGGATCCGCTTACTTAGCCAGAACCACGGTCTTGGGATCGACCGTGACCTCCTTCAAGCGAGCCACCACCGCCGGTGTCCCGCCTTCTTGGTGACGCCCGCCCAGGTATTTGGCGAAGAAATTTTCCGCAGCCATGAGGGAAGCCATGTTGTTCACGGGACGCGCGAAGCCGTGGCCTTCGTCGGGAATCAGCAGGTATTCCACGGGAAATCCGCGGTCACGCAGCGCGATGACAATCTGCTCGGACTCAGCGTGGTTGACCCGCGGGTCGTTGGCGCCCTGCGCGATCATCAGCGGCGTCTTGATCTTGGCGGCCGAAGTCAATGGCGAGCGCTCGACCAAGAGGGCCTTACCTTCCGGCGTGGTGGGATCGCCCATGCGCCGGTAGAACATCTGGCGTCCGGCTTCCCAATAAGGTGGGATCGAATTTAGCAGCGTGATCAGGTTCGACGGGCCAAACAGGTCCACCGCGGCCGCGTAAACGTCAGGCGTGAAGGCCACTCCCGCCAGGGTCGCGTAGCCGCCATAGGAGCCGCCAAAGATGCCCACGCGTTTGGGGTCGGCAATGCCTTCAGCTATCAAGTACCTTGCTCCCCAGGTTACGTCATCCTGCATCTTACGTCCCCATTCGTTGTTGCCCGCGTCGATGAATTTCTTGCCGTATCCGGCGGAGCCACGGAAGTTCATGCTTAAGACGGCATAGCCGCGGTTGGCGAAGAACTGGGCATACGGGTTGTAACCCCACACGTCCCGCCCCCAGGGCCCACCATGAGGGAAGATGATCGCGGGCAGGTTCTTGGCCGGGATTCCTTTGGGCAAAGTGAGATAGGCTGGGATCAGCAACCCATCAGAAGACTTGTAGCTAACCGGCTTCATCTCCGTCAGGGACCCGCGGGGAAGGTTTTCGCGGACCTTGAATTGAAGCGTAAGGTTGTGGCTCGTGCGGTCGAACAGGTAGGTCTCGCCCGGTTCGGTGTCGCTGTTTGCAACTATCAGCCATAGGTTTTCATCGTTAGTGACCGAGATACGGCGCACGTCCTTGCCGGGTAACTTGTCTCCGAGCCATTTAAAATCGGCCTCAGAGCCCTTGTTCCGGAAATAGCGGCGCACGCGGTCGTCTTCATAATTGGTGTTCGTCAGTTCATTAGTGGCTTCGGAGAAAACCGCTACGCCAAAATCAACCCTTTTCAGCGGATCGGATTCTACAAGCTCCGTCTTTCCGGTTTCCGGATCGAATAACTCCAACGCGGTCAAGTCCATGTCGCCGCCTTTGTTGGTCACCAGGTAGGCGCGTTTGCCATCCTTGTGGAAACGGATGATGTCGCACTGTTCAAACACGTTGCAGGCGTAAACCTTAGTGAATTTGTCAGCATCCACGCGAAGGATTTCCGTGTCGCCATTTTCGGCGGAACGACTAGCCATGCGCAGGTTGCCCTGCAGGTCAAAAGTCCAGGCGGCGATACGCTCTGTGTTCTTGCGCAGTAGCGTCTTTTCGCCTGTGGACAGTTTCAATTTGTAGAGGTCATGCCAGGCTTTGTCGCGATCGTTCAGGCCGACGTAAATCACATCGGGGTCGCTCTTGGGAACGTCATAAATTGCCACGCGCACGCCTTTTAAGCCTGTCAGGTCGCGCGAGGGCGGGGCTTCGGCGCCGGCCGCAGGCTTAGCTGCGGGGTCAACGGCATAGATGTTGAAATTTTCGTCGCCGTCGTTGTCCTTGACGTAAAGAATGTATTCGCTGTTGCGCGTCCAGAAATAGCCAGGGACGGGGCGTTTGGTTTCCGTGGTGAGCAGTCTCGCAGCGTTGAACGGCTCATCCACGCCCTTGACGTAGATGTTGCGCGTATCGTGCCATGGCTTCTGAAATGCCAGGTACTTTCCATCAGGTGACAGTTCCGCGTTCACGATTTCCGGGTTGCCGAAGATCAGCTCGCGGTCAATCAGTGATGGCAACTCAACGGCGGCAGCTTTCTTACCATTTGTCTGCGCTCCGAGCGAGGTTGCCGCCAAAGCGAGACACAAGAGAAACTGGAAAATCTTTTTCATAGCGATGGTCCTTTCTACGCGGGAACTGAAGAAGATTGAAACTTGACCCTTCCTTAAGATTGCGGGCAGCACTACGGTGCCAACAGCGACACTCTGCGCCGGATACTTGATATCCGTTGCCGAAACGACACCGCCTGGTTAAACGGGCTTCCGTTGGGGCCGCCAGGTGCCACAGCGGACCACAGGCTCATTGACAGACTTGTGATGGCAGCAATCAAAAACCCCACGGCAGCTGACCTCCGATTCTGCGCCCATGGGTCTTTTGTTTTCCATCTGCTAACCCCCTACTCTGATGGCGATGATACACCTACTCGAAGCGAAAAATCCCCGACCGTTGTCGTCGACGGTGTCTGAACCAATCGCGCTCTAAAACCCGTCCGTGGATGGGTTTACGCGACTCGAGACGGGGCAAATTGGGGCCAGGAATTTGTAACCCAATTCGCGCAACTCAAATTCCACACCAGCTTTCTCACACCATTCCTTTCGATACTCAAAGCCAGTGTCCCCTGCAAGACGTCCTGCTTTTTCTTCATGACTGCTCTACCTCCTCCACCTATACGTAACCGCGCTCATTTAGGTTCCCAACAGGTAGCCTGCCATAGCTCCTTTTGGAAAACAACAGGAGAGCTGGCCGAAACAGCACTTCTCGGCCTTCAGAAACTGGGGATTCCCTTGTTTCGGTACACGCACTCCTGCGATTGGACCATCGCTCTCTCGGCGGGGCGCTAGGAAGTCGCGGCTATCTGAACCTTACGCTTTTTCCTTAAGATCCCAGCAGAGGTCAACGTGATCAGTAGTCCTACCGGGAAAGGCTCTAGGAATGTGAGCGCCGAATTGTAGAGGGGATTCTTGTAGTTTTCCTTGAGCTGGTTAAATTCGTTGATCTTTGCTTGAATCACTTCTGCTGTCGCCCCGGCCGCTCTCAATTTTTCTATCGTGTGCGAGCCATAGTTATCCATAAAGTTCGGCATAAACTTGAAGTAAATGATTTCCCATGTAGCCACATAGAAGGCGCACGAAATCAATGTGATACCAATTCCCACCAAAAATGCACTTCCGAACGTGATCTCACCATTCCCGACATTCTCTCGATAGGACCGGATTCCGAAAAACACGAGCATGAACGAGAGCACGATGGCCGTATAGCCAACAATCGCCCCTTTGGCGGTTCCTATTCTGTGGAGGAACGGTATCGTCGACACCATCATCAGCGACGAAATTGCTCCCGATATAAGTCCAAAAATGAGAATGGTTCGTTTCATTGCTCGGCTCCTTTAAGTCCGTGGGTATGCATGAATCCAGGCGCACCATACCGCATCAGGAGAGGGGCTTGTCGTCACCCTTTTGGGTGATTTTGCCATTTGCAGCGAAAAATCACTCTTTCGTAAGACATTTCTAGGGCAACAGCCCGAATTCCTTACCTAACTGAACCGCCTGTGTCCGCCGTCTTGCTCCCAATTTATCGAAAACCCGGCTCGAATGCGTCTTCACCGTGTTCTCGCTTACAAACAGTTTCTCTGCAATCTCCCGATTGCTCATCCCCTGCGCAATCAGCTCCAGGACTTCCATTTCCCTCGGAGTAATCGCCAATTCTTCCCTTTTCGTTTCATTCGGGCAAAATGGCTCGGCCATAGGCACCGGCACCGTAACAGGCACTTCCTTCACGACAATCCTTTCCTGTTTCCGCGTCAGCTTCAGCCCCAGCCAGATCCCCACCGCGGCAAACGTCGCGGCGATTAGCCCGCTGTAGATTTCGATGGAATGGTCAATGACCAGGAATCGATATTCGCTCCATTTGAGCGCCGCAATCAGAATTCCACCGATTATCCCGTACAAGAAAACATGTTTCGCCGTCGCTTTGGACATCACCTGTCACCACTGCCACGCCGAAGAGTATCCCGCTCAATCGCCATCGGCAAGCTTCTCTTCATTAGTGCCGGTTCGCTTTGCCACCGCAAATTGCTATCATCTTTCATCATTTTCAAATCTAGAGGCCACATGAAAATTTTCTTCACATTCTTTTCGTCTGCTCCATTTTGAACTGGCCGCTGCAGATCCATGCACAACAGCAAGCATCTTCACCCGCGCTTAAGTCCGAAGCCGTCGTCGAAGTTAACAAAATGCAAACTATGAGGGAGAGCACTCCAGCTTGCGAATGGGGCGCATGGAGTTCACCGAAGGCAGCGAGGTAACGCCCAAGGATCCCACCTTGGCATCGCATCGGTCAGCGTCTACTCGGAAACTTCGGTTTTTCCGATGTCATGCGAAGTTTTGATGGGCTTCAATACCTTTACTCGAAAGGTCCGTGGACCTTCACGGCTCTTAGCGCAATACCCATGAGGGGCGTGTTTCAAGTCGATGGTTGGGGATGGGTAAAGACACCCGTCACTTATGTGGCGCTTACCCACCAGGCGGATATCGGAAGTGCTCACGCCGAGTGGCGCATCTTCGGAATTTATTACAACGATGACCGCCCTCTCTTGAAGACAGACAATCGCCCAGCCGCCGCCAAAGCCACCGATCTCGGCGGCATCAATATCGGTACGTACGGCGGGCACTTCATTCTCGCGTTCATTCATGGTTTCGCGGCGGCTATTCCTATTCGAGCGGCGATGGGAATCCCGCTGACAACACCCACGGCACCTTTTTCGCCATTCTTCCCACTCCTCGCATCTACGCGCGCTTTCCGTTCTTCGACTCCATGAACAATACGGACCTCTTCGGCGAAGTGATGCTGCGGCCAACCAAGAAACTTACGATCCGGAGCGACGTGCACGGACTCTGGCTGAGCAATAAAAATGACTTGTGGTACTCGGGCGGTGGCGCGTTTCAGCCCTGGACATTCGGTTTCAACGGACGGACTTCGAACGGGTCCAACTCCCTCGCGACTCTTTATGACATCAGCGGGGACAATAAGTGGAAGCACGGCGTTTCGTTCGGCCTGTACTTCGGCTATGCAG
>DATDHE010000462.1:0-5343 GCA_036521695.1 Candidatus Acidiferrum sp.
CAACGATGGTTGATTCTGCCGCGCTACACACAGCCTTCTCTCGACACCAAGCTGCTGATCGAGAAACTGAAATTGCAGCTGCCGAGCCAGCCGCCACCACGCCTGGTCGGGCAAAAACAGAGCTACGAAATTCAGGTACCAGCCGTCTCGTAGGAGGCTATTTTGTGGTGAAGACCTTTCCCTAACCTCGACTGATTCCAAAGCACTTAACCGGCTCAGATGTGCTCAGCTGCGAAAGTTCGGCTAGCTCTGCTCGATAAACTCGGCGACCCTCTACTCGGGCCGTGGCGAGGCCGACGTCGTTTTGACGAGACTGTATCTGTGTCTTGGAGTGGGCATGGTTCTCGTCGGTGCCGCTGTTTGTCAACGTGGGTGTCTATCAGTGGCGTTCTATTTCCTCACGGCCCACGCCATGCCGTCCGGCTGTCCCAAAGGGGCGATCTCACCTGTCACCATGAGGCTCTTCAAATCCACGATTGCGACCCTGTTCCCGCCGCTTACTGCCACGAATGCACGGGAACCGTCCGGGTCTATAAGAATGCCGGCCGCGCCTCCGCCCAGACTCAACTGCTTTACTTCCTTGCGGCTCGCCGCGTCGAGCACGACAAGATTAGCCGCGGACGGTGCCGCGCCAGGTCCCATTCCCAAACCAGAAACCAGCGCGAGCTTTCCATCCGGCGTGAACTTCAGCCGGTTCGCTCCCTTCACTGAAATCGACGAAGTCTGAATTACTTTCTTACTGGCGAAGTCAATGATGCTCACCGTACCGTCTTGCGCGTTGCCCGTCCATATCTCCTTGCCGTCAGGCGATACATCGAATCCCTCGGAGCCCCGGCCTACCGGAACGTTCGTCACTTCCCACGCTTTCTGGGTGCCGCGCCCAGAGGGTGGTCCGCCCTGTGGTGCACCTGGAGGAGGCGTTGCACTCGACGGCGGCCCGAATCCCATGTTTGGCTGCGAAACCAATTCGATGATGCTAATCGTCGCTGAGCTGACGTTCGAAGTCACAATCTTGTCCAGACTTGGAGCCACCCAAACCATGTGAGTCCGATCCTGGCCGGTGCCCATAATCCAGTCGATCTCTTTCGTCGAAGGATTGTAACGCCCGATCACCTTGTTGGTCTCCGCAGTGAAATAGAGTTCGCCACCCGCGAAGTCCAATCCATGGGCTCCGTGCAGCGCTCCTAGATCAATGGGGGCCAGCGCCTTCTGCGCCACCAGATCGACCACAGAGATCATATGCAGCGAACTTTGCGCCCCGCCATAGTTTGAAATGTAGGCCATCTTTCCATCCGCCGAAGCAATCACCTCGTGTGGGTCTTCTCCCGCCGGCACCTTCGCCATTATTTTCAAGCCCGCCGGATCAATAAGGTCGAGCTGAGTCCCATTCTTCTCCAGGACCAATAGCAACTTGGAAGGTGTCTGCGCCGCAGTATATAGACCCATGAGCAAGAGTGAACCCGCGCACCCAATGATCGGTTTGAAAACCCTACGAAGATCCATTAGATTTCCTCCCTGCTGCTTTCCCCGGTAATCCAAACAAACGCTCTGTGCACGGTACGCTACTCCTGCCCTCGACACAACGGATGTGCTACCAAAGCACGGCCCGGATGGCTTGGCGTGGGACGAGCATAAGTAGCCCTTAAGAAAACGCGATCGCCCAGGACGGACATCCGCGGATTTCACTCCTTCTTTCTAAATTTCGCGTGGGCGGCTTCAATCAGCCAGTGCTTTAACACCGTTAAATAGTGGGGATTTACATTCTGAAAGCCAACCCCCATGCCTTGGTTTGGGTGAGAGTAGAGCACGCTGCCTTGGGTCTCAAGAAACCTGCCCTCTTGGTAGACCTTGAGGAGAACTTGGGTCCCTTTTGGCCGCGGATCGGACATTTCCACGTAGCAACCGTAAAGGCTCAGCTCAGTCACGCGCGCGGCGACGCCGGCTTGCGCCCCTTTTTCAAGGACCTCGACCATCGCGATGAAAGGATGCCTGGGAGTTTGGCGCCGCTCGTCTTCCACCAATTCACCCCGGATGGCAGTGGCGGGATTCTATCGTTAGTTGGGCCTGTTGGGGGCCAAATAATGGCCAAAACAAGGCGAAAGTAGGGGAGAAAGTGATAAGACGGCCGAGAGGTGTTATCGCCTACGCAACTTCACCCCCAACAAAAGGACTCACGTACTATTAGAATTTCCCGGTTTTCTGCAGATGATACGCGAGTATGCCCAACCTCTACTTTTGCCAGCCCCACGCGAAGAATCAGGGGATGCTGCGAGCCGTGCTTTCCATAAATGAATGCGAACGAGTGGTCAGCAAGCATCCTGTCACGTTCTTTGGTGATAGTTTCCCCAGCCTTTCCGAGGAGCAGACCGGCGCGATTGATTTCGCTGTTCTGAAATTCGCCGCCGAAGAGACGGTCGGAGACTGGCGCCCCGGCTTTTACCGGCTCGATTCAGACCTCGCGGCGCTAAATGATGCCTTGCGAGATCTGCAGAGATAAGTTCGAGTCTTCTTTCCTCTCCTAACTCTTCTTGCAGTCCGTCCTGGGCGGCGCGAACGGATTTCTACTCACCTTTCCCGGATAATTCAAAACAAAAGCCATATCTTAATCTCCGGAAAGCGAAGACCAGGTCCGCACCAGTTTGGAAATTTTCGTGTTGTGCGCGAGTGCACGAATTCAGCAGAACGCGCGGTGAATCAGCTGCGAAACCGTTTCCTCTTTGGTGTCCAATTCTGAACAGATTTACGTCATCGGCAGCAGAAAAATGGTATTGTTATGCTGCCTATCAGGTTCGACACACCAGGCAGTCACGCATTCAATTAAGAAGATAGCCGGAGAGATTATGGAATTAGTCGCCACACAAGAAGCACGGCCGTGGGAACGTCCCTTCTGGAAGCCAGTCCACGGTAAAGAGGGCGTCTTCGCATATCTCGTCCTGATTCACGGGCTTGCGATCGTTGGATTGATTCTGTTCCCACTTCCCAGCCTGAAAGTGGTTGGTTTGGCGCTCCTGTTCATTGCATTCGGAGGGCTCGGCACAACGGTCTGCTATCACCGGCTGCTGGCGCACAAGACACTTAAGGTTAATAAGGTTGTCGAGCAGATCCTCATTTTTTGGGCGGTTTTCAATGGTTCCGGCCATCCCGCGAGCTGGGTCGCTTACCACCGGCTTCATCATTCCGTGACCGACACGCCGGACGATATTTCCAGTCCAAAGCAAGGCGGATTCTGGTGGGCGCACCTGCGCTGGTTGTATCAGACGCTACCCGCAGATAAACACCGTTGGGCTCCCGAATTGACGCGTGGCATGTATACCGCGTGGGGCTGGCTTGAATCTCCTGTGATCATTCTTTCGATCTTCTCTGGATTTCTCCTCGGTTTCGGTTGGATGGGTTTCTTTTGGATTGGCGCGATCCGCTTGGTCTACACCCTGCACATGCAATGCTTCGTCAATAGCCTCACGCATCTCGGACATGCCAAAGAAGGCATCGAGGACTCCAGCATGAACGTATGGTGGCTTGGTCCCTTCCAAATTACGGCTTGGGGCGAGAATTGGCACGCGAACCATCATTCGCACGCCGGTTCGGCGCGCCTTGGCTTGCGCTGGTGGCAAACGGACATCGGTTGGTACTTCATCTGGACACTCGAGCGGATTGGTCTCGCACACAGCGTTAAGCGCCCGCGTATTTCCTAATTAGCCGATAGTTTCGTCTTGCCAGAAACACACTCGCCGCGATGTTATGATGGCGGAGTGTACGCGCAGAAATTCAAAGTGGATGTCGTCATCCGCGGAGAGAGCCGCTCCTGCCCCCTGGACTGGCTCGATCAATTCTGCATGCGCAATTTCACGAATTCCGCGGATTTCGACGATACCCTTCCTGTGGCCGATGGGCGGGTCGAAGCCAGCTTCCGCCTGACACCGGAGCTCTTTGCCGACGGCCTGGGCGCGTGGCTTACGCAGCGTGGCAAAGGCGAGGGTGAGCCTGTGGTCGTGCAGGTCACGCCGGAATGACTCGCAGCAAACACTTGAGCTGGAATCGGGCTGGCTAGTAATGATTGCTAGGCTGCGGAGTTGCGCTTTTCGCCGCTGATGGCCGCACGAATCTCCGGCAGAGCTGCCAAAGTGGCTGCCGAGCCCGCCGCGACCATGTCCGGCGTCCTGGTGAAATCATCCCAAACAAAAGGTTTTACGTCAGGTTCAATAATGACGTCAGCTTGCTGCCGCCAGGTAAGATCGGTGTGCCGCTGGATAATGTTAAAAGAACGGCTCAGCACGTCGGTGAAGGTACGAGGCTGTTCGAGGTTACCGGCTTCGAGATAAACGGCGATCACGACATCTGCTCCAAGAAGCAGCGCGCCTTCCACGGGAACGGGCGAGGTCAGAAAACCATCCACCAAAGTGCGGCCCTCATATTGGATGGGCACGAAAAGCCCCGGATATGCACAAGACGCGCGCAGAGGCAGGCCGACAGGGCCACGCGTGTAGTACACGGAGACGCCCGCGTTGATGTCCGTCGTGGCGATCGCCAGGGGAATAGCCATCTCCTCGAAAGTCTTCACTCCTGTGAACTGAGCCAGAAATTTCTCCAGGCGCTGATTGGTGGCAAGGCCCAACCAGGACGGCGTCCAGCGGCCGAAGTCTGTGAAGCTGGTGGTCGAGCCGATACGCTCCATCTCCTCAAGCGAGGTGCCCGCGCAAAAAGCCGCGCCGATCAAGGCGCCAACGCTCGTGCCGGCGACCACGTCGATGGGGATGCCCGCCTCGCGTAGGATACGCAAGACCCCAATATGGGCGATGCCGCGAGCAAAACCTCCGGCGAGCGCGAGGCCAACGCGAGGACGCGCCGCGGGTTTGCGCTCATCGGGCTCGGCCAGTGAAAGCAGCCTTTCTTTGGCGGACTGGAGCCAGCCGATGGCGTCTGTCACTTTACCTGGGCTCATTCTCACCATACTGTAACGCGGGCCTTGCGGCGGGGCCATAGTTCGTTTGACCAGGGGATGGCGGTTTTGTAACCTGTCCAGTCGTCTCAGTGTATAAAAAGGGCTCCGGAAAAGGCCAGCCATGAAACGTCGAATCGAGAAGGCAGCCGTGTTGGGCGCGGGAACCATGGGTTCGCGTATCGCCGCGCATTTGGCCAACGCGGGCCTGCCGTGCATCCTGCTGGACATTGTTCCGCCGGGTTTGAAGGCCGGTGCGTCCGCCGGAGACCGCAACAAGATTGTGCGGGCGGGACTCGAGGCCGCGAAAAAATCGAAGCCTGCCGCGTTTTTCGTGCCGGCGCTGGCGGAGAGAATCTCCATCGGAAACTTTGAAGACCATTTGGCGCGTTGTGCAGAGGCGGACT
>DATDHE010000463.1:0-3140 GCA_036521695.1 Candidatus Acidiferrum sp.
CCGAGGAGGAAATCGTCGCGGTTCTGAAGATCTCACCGCGCACCGTCAGACGCGACTGGGATCTCGCCAAGGCTTGGCTACTGCGGGAGTTAAGCCATAGGAAAGAGCAACCAACAGCACATGACACCCGATCGTTTCCAGCAAATTGAAGAGCTATACCACGCGGCTCGCGAGAGAGACGCCAAAGGGCGCGCGGCGATGCTGGCTAAAGCCGATCCCGATGTGCGCCGCGAAGTGGAGTCGCTGCTCGCACAGCCAGGTGCCGAGTTTTTAGATCGGCCTGCCATTCAGAAGACCCCACAACTGCTGGGGGACGCGACAGTCACAGACTACTACCTCTTCGCTCGAAGCTCTGAAGGCTTACAGCACTGGAATGAGGGTGAACTTATCCGCCGGGAGTGCCGCGGCTAACCCAAGTCGTAGTCGAGAAGCTGTTATTCTCTTCCAGTTGAAATTTTGCTTCAGGAGGAAGGAGCTCCGCCTCCGGCTCATATCTTGGCAGATCAACGCCGGATCGGCTGGAACTTATTCCAGGCCAGAAGTCCCGTTCGGAAAGTTCGAGTGAGCAAGTCATTCGGTTAAATCGTCGATATTTCGGGCACAGCTGGAGTCAAGAAACACGAACTGACGCCTCGGGCTACTGCGGGCTACTGTTTTTCGCCACTTTTTGGGCTTCGAAGCACTTCGCCGGACTTCGCGGCGTTTCACGTGGACAAATTGAAGCTCGCGTGTAGCCGCCCAATATCTGACTGGAGCGCGCGCCCTTAGACGGGAACATTTCGACGAACCCCTTCGTACTTTTTCCCATCAGCAAACCAAGATTCTTTGTGTACGCCGGTACGTTTAGCTTCTTAGTTACTCTGCTTGCCGCAACGTGTTCGGCGAAATCTGCCAGCTACGACGTTCGCCTTTCTTTTGCGAAACCGCTCTGTGCTCAAGTCGCTGCGGAACTCCAGGTGAACGATGGCTTCGTGTTTACGGCTCGTCCAGCCGGCGGCTATCAATGGGATGTCTTCATCAAGAACCTGCGACAGGTCCGCGAAGATGGTGGCGTTGTGCCTTTGCAGCCGGCAGGCCGCAACCGTTGGCTTCGGCCTGACCGGAAAGGAGTATTCTCCGGAGGATCTGCAGAGAGCCGCGTCAGCGGTCGCCGGAACAGATTTGGCAGGATTCTTCTCCGGCTACATCGCCTCGCATGAGTCTTTACCCGTGAAAGAGTGTTTATCGGAGGTTGGATTCGAAGCCTCCATTGTTGACTATGGAGGAGAATTCTATATAAGTCCTGTGCTCTCACCCTCTGCGAGTGCGCTGGCGATTCGGCGGCGGCTGTTCAACGGAACACCCTGAGTTGTGCATACGATGATGCGCTGTACCAACTGTGATGTTCTCCGAAGTTAGCTCTGTCCAACTCCTCATGAGAGTGCAGGGATGAGGAAGTCCCCGGGAGAGCGAGCCTATGCTGTGACATCATGCAAATAGTCGTCGTAGCCCGGTGCGACACCTTCGTCGTTTCTGGCATAACTGGCGGCGGAAAGCTTCGCGGCGCGAGGCGGATGGCCCCGAGATTTCACAAATGCCTGCCACCAGGAAAACGACAGCTGCCTCTGAATTCAGAGCGTCCGCCGGAAGCGCTCCTCCAACGATTTGAACTGTTGAACCTCTTTAATAGTGTCCCCTTCAGCCGCCATTAGAAATGTCCCTTACACTGCGACCTCCGATTAGTCCTGGGAAGTCGGCCTGTCGCCAGCGATTATCGGGCACTGCTGAAGCGTTTATCGGTACGAATCTACCAATTTGCTAACCCGGAGGCATTACCTGGAAGCGAGGTCCGAGCGGACGTTGTCTGAGCTTAGGGAAGTACGAAGATCTCTTCTGGGCAACTCGGTATAACCAGTTTGGCAAGAAACTCTAATTGGAAAAGGAGTCAGTCTGGAGGAGCGACCGGTAGTTCCTTCAAGAAGCGATTCGAATCAGTTTGCTGGAAACCCGTTTCGGATCACTTTTCCGCCCTTCATTACAAACTTGACATTCTGCAGCACGGTTACATCTCCCAATGGATCCCCCTCCACCGCAATGAGGTCCGCATATTTCCCGGCCTCAACTGATCCCACTCGATCCGGCCAGGCCAGAAGCTCCGCTGCATTGGTTGTCGCGGCGCGGATTGCTTCGATGGGCGTCAGGCCCCGCTTCGTCATCGCAACCAGTTCGTCGGCATTTCTCCCGTGCGATTCGGCCCGGGCCGCGTCCGAGCCATCCGCGATCTTGACGCCAAGCTCTTTCGCCTGCCGCACAGTTTGCTCCATGTTTTCGAGAAATTTCTTCGCCTGTGGATCCTCTCTAGTCGCCGGATCCTTGGAAAACTCCGCGTCCACTACGGATAGCGTCGGAACAAGATACACTCCCTGTGCTTTCATCATTTCCAAGCTCTGACGGTCCGCCCCGTGCCCGTGCTCGATTGAATCCACTCCCGCGGTCACCGCGTTTCGAATCCCCTCCGGTGTCGTGGCGTGCGCCGCCACCTTGCGCCCCGCTTTGTGCGCCTCTTCCACGGCCACGTGCATCTCTTCGACGGTCAGCGTGGGGTTGCGCCAGTCTGCATATAACTTGATCAGGTCCGCACCGTACCCGATTTGCCCGCGCACAGCGCGCCGCACGTCCTCCACCCCGCTGACCATCTGGGCCCCAGTTGGAAATCCTCGCAAATCAGGTGAAACCCCGAACGTGTTGTATTGACCCACTGCCGCGATCCCCCGCGTCGCCACTTGCATTCTCGGTCCTTCCACCAGCCCTTGATTGATGGCATCTCTCAACGCAACGTCCGCATACCAAGAGCCTTCGTTTTCCACGTCGCGCACGGTGGTGAATCCTGCCTCCAGAGTGATGCGTGCGTCCGCCGCTCCTTCCAGTGCACGAAATGCCTCTGACTTGGCTACCAAATTCAAAGCGTAGCTGTTTGGACCCTCCGGCTCGCGCAGCATAAGGTGCGTGTGACAATCAATCAGTCCTGGCAAAACGGTTGCATTTCCCAAGTCGATGACCTGGACATTCTTGGGCGCAAGCTTCATCACTTCCGCGGCACTGCCAACCTGTTTAATCCGCTCTCCCTCGATTAATATACCCGCACCTTCCATATACTTTCC
>DATDHE010000464.1:0-3311 GCA_036521695.1 Candidatus Acidiferrum sp.
CCAGCGTTGGCGCTCACGCGGGTCGTCGTCCGAAAGCAGCTTGTGCAGTGCCCGTGTGCCAGTGATACCGAAGCCCCTCACGCAGCTTCAGACGCACGTGCGGATCACGCTCAATGTTGCGCACGTATCCTGCCTTCATGCCATGCTCTGCTACTAGCCAGAACTGATTCCCAATCCGTCCATCGCCCACTGGTGTGCGCCGTGGTTTCCCCGTCTTCCGTCCTTTCGTTTCGAGCAGCGCATATCCGGGCAGCGGAAGACCAATCGCAAGCCCGAGCTTGATTGGCGGGTTAAGTAAGTTTTTTTGAAGCGTGTGAACGATCTGATGCTTCATGTTTTCCCGCGCTCCTCGGCGAGCGATTCTAGCATTGCCTGTGAGTGGGAGGCGTATAGTTGCGAGGTCTGCAAATGGCGGCTCCGAGGGTCATTATGGCAGTCGAAGTGATCCCGCTCCCGAAGTCAGAAGCCACTGAACCAATCATTGATTCGTCGCAAACCACCTGTTGCATTGTGGGAGGCGGACCGGGAGGAATGATGCTCGCGCTGCTACTGGCGCGGAAAGGCGTTCCCGTCACGCTACTGGAAGCGCACAAGGACTTCGACCGCGATTTTCGCGGCGACACGATCCATCCCTCCATTCTGGAAATTCTCGATGAAATAGGTTTGGCTGAGCCGCTGCACAAGCTCCGGCACGTGAAGGTGTACGGCCCCACGTTAAGAGCCGCAAACACGAGCTTCGCCCCCTTTGATTTCCGACGACTGAAAACCAAGTTCCCATACATAATGCTGATCCCGCAAACCAAGTTTCTGGAATTCCTCGCGGGTGAAGCGAGCAAGTATCCAGAGTTTCGGTTGAAGATGACCGCGAATGTGGAGTCATTGATCGAAGAGAAAAGCACCGTTCGGGGCGTTCGCTACCTAAGCACCGATGGATCGCACGAAGTACGGGCTACGCTGACCGTTGGCGCGGACGGACGATTCTCGAAGGTTCGGCATCTCGCCGGGTTTGAAATGATCAAGACCTCGCCACCGATGGACATTCTCTGGTTCCGGCTGCCTCACATGCCGGAAGACCCACAGGGTGATGAAGGGCGTGTTCGAGGGGGTTTTGCCAATGGGCGCATGTTGGCAGTCTTCGACCGCTTCGATTATTGGCAGGTGGGCTATGTCTTTCCGAAGGGGACTTACCAACAGGTGCGTGCAGCAGGACTGCAATCCCTGCGCGAGTCCATCGTCGCAATCGAGCCAAGTTTTGCCAAGCACGTCGTTTCGTTAACCGATTGGCATCAGCTTTCACTTTTGTCAGTCGAATCCGGGCGCTGTCCGCGTTGGTACAAACCCGGGCTGCTGCTGATTGGCGATGCGGCACACGTAATGTCTCCGGTCGGCGGCGTCGGGATCAACTATGCAGTTCAGGACGCAACTGTAGCTTCTAATATGCTGGCATCACCGTTGAAGTTTGGTCGCGTGGAAGTGAGCGACCTTGCGAAAGTGCAATCCGATAGAGAATTGCCAACACGGATCATCCAAGCGGTACAGTCTGCCGTGCAGAAGCGCATCGTTGCCAACGTACTTAGGTCTCCAAGCGGAGTGAAAATCCCCGCGCTGGTTCGGCTGGCTGTTCGAATACCCGTGATTCGGGACATCCCAGCGAAGCTGATCGCGTTCGGTGTACATCGAGCGCATGTAGAGAACTAGAGTTCAGGAGAAAGCAGTGTTTGAACCAAAAGGGGCAGACCCCGCCCGTGTCGAACGTATTCCACGAATGACCGCATTCGCAGAACCAGCGGTCTTCCTTCCGGGGCGACCCAGCCCGGAGCGGGCAGCGGATAAAAGCGGACCTGAAGGACTCTTCTCTTCAGGGGTTCGCGATCTAAAACAACGACCGCTTTGGGAACGTCACTCAAGAGAAGTGACCGCACGCATTGGAGGTGCTGAGCCGTGGACTTTATGGTCTCGCTTCGTAAACTAGGTTGAATGGCGTCTCGGTAGCCCGCCGAAATCGGCTGAACCCAGCAGACGATACGATTTCGCGCACGCGTTTTTCCCCCGCCTGTGCGCCCAGACACAACCCGACTTCTTGCGAGCGCGAGCACGGGGTGCAGAGTAGTGTGGAGAACGAGTAGTAGACACGCCCAACTGGGTTCAGATTGTCTTTGAGATCATCCTTCGCAAATGGCTCGACAATCATCCACGTGCCATCCCTGCCCAGTGACCGTAGGACGTGGCTGGCAGCCCCGACCGGATCGCCCATATCGTGCAAGCAATCGAATACTGCTACGAAATCGTAGTCCTGACCGGGATACTCCTTAGCCTTTGAGACCTCGAACGTGACGCGATCCGACAAGCCTTCTCTTCGGGCGGACTCACGAGCAGCCTCGATGGATTTATCATGATAGTCAAAGCCGACAAAGCGCGACTTCGGGAAGGACTTCGCCATCTAGATCGTGGATGCTCCCTTGCCGCAGCCGACATCGGCTACGCGCCCTCCTGATTCCAGCTTTTCCTTCACTCCCTGAAGCGCCGGAATCCACGAACTCACCAGATTGGCAGCGTAACCCGGTCGGAAGAACTTCTCGCAGCCGTGGAACACGCCATCGTCGTGCTCGTGCCAGCCCATGCCCGCACCAGTCCGAAATGACTCCGCAATGCGTAACACCGCAGCCAGAGAGCCGAGTGCTAATTCGAACGCTCCAAGTCGGCGCGGAAGTGCGCCTTGATGAAATCGGAGATGTAGTGTCCCCGATAACCGTAGGAGGCAACAGCGTCAAGGGCGCACATCAGCGCTATTGCCACCACGTGGCCGCGGTGCTGAAGAACGCCGTTGCTCTTGCGAATATCCTCAAGAACATTGCTGATTTCGCCGAGCATCGACTCCTCAAAAATGCATTTCAGGGTAAAAACAAACTACCCATCAACAGCTGAGGGCACGGCCGGCCAGGTGCTCGGCTGCCACGCAACAAACGCGGCGGGCGCTGAGGCTCCCACGATGGCCCCGGTCACGGGAGGGGAGGAAACATTGAGTTTGGGAGACAAATTGAGCTTATATCTCATGCCGTACCTCCTAAATCCTTAATTCACCCGCCTCTTAGCCGGCTGACATCAACCTTCCCAAGAACCCTTCACCCATCTCTTGGGAAGCAGGCCCTTGCCGTTTAGCCCTTCGAGCAACGGCATCAAGAACGTCGCGATTTCATGGCACACTGATTCGAGTGATACTTCAGCGATGTAGTTCCGATTCTTGTTGCAGAATGCCGCCCACTGCTTCTTTTGCCGACATCATCGAAGAATTCCGCGGTAAACATAAGTGG
>DATDHE010000465.1:0-3216 GCA_036521695.1 Candidatus Acidiferrum sp.
TTAGATCGAATGATGGGAAGATTCACCCGACGGAAATGCATCGCGGTAGTCGGAGCGGCGATGTTGCCGCAGCAGCTCCTGAATGCACAACAAGCGCCCACGCCGATCATTGGCGTTCTGGATAGTGCGGCTGCAACGGCCTTAAAGCTTTCGACCTTTTACGAAGTATTGAAGGTTGAAGGCTTTTCCAGAAACCAAAACCTGACAGTCGAATACCATTCGGCGGAAAGCGATTATGCCCGATTGCCTGAGCTTGCAGCCGACCTGGTCAATCGCCGAGTTACATTGATAACCGCCTTCGGTAGTCCAGCCGCGCTAGCCGCCAAAGCCGCGACCACAAACATCCCGATCGTGTTTGCGGTCAGTGCAAATCCAATCGAGATCGGACTTGTCGCTAGCCTCAACCATCCTGGGACGAACATGACCGGCGTGGCCGGCATGGTCGTCGGGCGAGAACAGAAGCGTTTGGACTTGCTGCACGCGGCGGTCCCAGCTGCACCTGTACTTGGATTTCTTCTTAATCCTCAGAATTCAAACCGGGACGCACAAATCAACGATGCGCTTGCATCCGCTCAGAAAATTGGCGTCCCGATAGAGCTCGTCCGGGCGAGTACGGGACGTGACTTTAGCAATGTGTTTGCTGAGCTGGCTCAATCGCAAGCAGGAGGCCTCGTCATCGCTGACGATGAATTTTTTCTCAGCGCTAGTGCTGATCTTGGCTCGCCAGCGGCCCGACACAGCATTCCAGCGGTCTTCCAGGGAACTGCTTTTACCGCTGCCGGCGGTCTGATGAGCTACGGCAGTAGACTCACGGAGCTGTATCACCAGGCCGGCGCCTATAGCGGTTTGGTTCTGGCCGGTGCCGCTCCGGCCGACCTGCCGATCTATCAATCAACTGCGGTCGAAATGGTCGTCAACCTCAGAAGCGCCAAATCTCTCGGCATCGCCTTGCCGCAACCAATCGTTGATCAGGCCACCACGCTGATCAGATGAACAGGGGCGTTTTCGTTCATAACGGAAACGGATCCGACAGCTCGCGGGGAAGGACGCTATGACCGCGAGTGAACCGCTCATTCATAGCCTCGCTTGCCTTCGATCGCCGCCACGTAACGCGCGACGGAGGCTTCCAGCACAGCTTTGCCGTCCTTGGCGATAACGCGATCGAAATAGTGGCCATAGATGGTCTCGAACGCGAACGGCTTCAGTGCTGCACCGATTTTATTAACGGCGCGCGCCGACAGGGGAATGAAATTCGGATAGCTCCGCATGAATGACAGCCATTTGCGATCGGTTGCCACGGTAAGAATATCGCCGGCGCAAACGATCCCGCGGCCCCCTGCCCCACTCGCCCAGTGCAGAACCGCGCCTCCTTCAAAATGCCCCCCGCAACGGACCAACGTGACCCCATCCCACAGGGTCTTGGTTTCGCCATCCCATAGCTCGACCGCAGGATCGCTCCGCATGATCCACTGCTTGTCGGCTGCATGCAGGTGAATACGCGCCGTGAAGGCACGCGCCCATTCCACCATCGTCGTATAAAAATGCGGATGCGAGATCGCGATAGCATCGATGCCACCAAGTCCTTCGACCATCGTCACGGTCGCGTCATCAAGCGGGGCGATGCAGTCCCACAAGATATTGCCGTTTTCCGTGCGCGCGAGCAGCGCGCGTTGCCCAATGGCGAATGCAGGCGTCGAGCCGATGCCGATGATACCCTTTTCGTATTCGTGGAACGTGTTGGTGTGGCTTTGCTGGAGTGCGTCAAGCGTAGTCCACGTTTGCCCTCGCGGGGGGATGTATTGCCGCTCTTCTTCACAGATCACGCAATGAGTGGGCGGCTGCTCGCTCTCGGCATGCTGCGTGCCACAGGCGGTGCAAATGTAGAAGGCCATCAGTCCGGATTCCTTTGGTTCGGCTGGCCCTTGATCAGGGCACGCATGAACTGAACTACAACCACGCCGACGACTGTTAAGGTGATCTCTGCCGTGCCTCGCGCTCAGCCATTCAAGCGTGGTTTGCGCCGCAATGCGAGCCTTTGCAAACGCTGAAGCGATGATCGCGGTCAAATGTCGCCCGCTTTACATTGGCCGCTCGTATCATTTACAGCTTTGATTGACCGGATATGGCGGGCTTTGGGCGAGCTGGAGCCGATGAACAGCGGACGATGGTGCACGCTGACGAATAGTACGGCGGTCGCGAGATCGCTCGCTGTCAGCGCAGCGATCTTGGCGCTTCCGTGTTCATCAGCAAATGCGGTGCAGCCTCCCGCTGACCACTGTCGCGCCGCTTCCAAGATCGAATTTGACAGCGCCAAAAAGCAATTTCTGCTGCGCAACAGATTTGGCGCTTATGTCAGAACCGGGCGTATATGGCGCCGGCATTATTGGTATTGTCAGCTATAGATTCAACGCTCGAATCGTTCCAACAAAGCAATTATGACCACGAACACGCATACAAGATTCGTGTCCGCTCCGATGAGCATGCCGAGCAACGCTAATTCAAAATGCAACGATAGTGATTAATCCGCCTCTGCGCCCGACGCGTCTCGCAGCAGTTATCTACGGGGAATCTGGCGTTTGCATTCTGTGAAATGAGCGAACAAACAGGGAGTGCAAACGAAACAAAGCATCCACGACCAAGGCCGTGGCGAAGTGGAAGGCTTAATAGCTTCACAGCTCCGATGTACAAAATCGGGCGCTCTTTTTAATCTTCGCTCCCTGTCCTTTGGCCGGCGCTTGCGGCGTTTCCATCGAGACACGCGCGACATCGTACAAGCCTCGGTAGCACAACGCGACAGGCGTCTTTCGCCGTGCGACCCATTTTCGTGGGGCGGGAGTTGGAATTATGATGACGCATGGACCTGCAGGGAAAAATCGTATTGGTGACCGGCGCTTCAAGCGGCATCGGCAAGACGATCGCCGCTTTCGCCCAGAAACGTGCGCATGTGCTCGTGCACTATGGAAAGAATAAAATTGGCGCGCAGGAGACGCTCAGGGAGGTTGAAAGGGTTTCAAGCGGACGGCTCTGCCAAGCCGATCTTATGGATTCCGGCGCGATAAAATCGCTATTTGATGAAATCAAACGAACAACGTCGACCGTTGATGTACTGATCAACAATGCCGGCGAATCACGGCCCGGGGACCTCAACGAAGACTCAATCTGGGAGTACGAGTATAAAAATATTCTGCTCTCGGCGATGCGTACGAGTGCGGAATT
>DATDHE010000466.1:0-10297 GCA_036521695.1 Candidatus Acidiferrum sp.
GTTGATTTTAAAGGACTTCTCAAAGGAGTTCCTGGAGAGTCGTAACCGGACATCTGCCCAGGAGTCAATTTCGGCCCTTCCGTAACCGCGTCTATCACTTGCGCGACCTAAGAAACTCCATTACGCTGGCCTAGCTGCCAGCGGTGGTTTCCCCCCTCACCCGCTTTCGGTTGTTCCAGTCGCAATTCAGAATCTCGTCAACCAAAGGTGACGTATGACGCGCAAAAACACTTGGCCGCTACTTGTTCTGGCAGCAGCGCTGAGTTTGCCGTTGACCGGCTGCAAGGACACAAAAACTCTACAAGAGAACGAGCAATTGAAGGCCCAGGTAGCGGAACTTCAGAAAGAGAACGGCCAGGTGGGAAACGATCTCGAAACAATGACTGCTGCGCGAGACGCGTTGACCAAAGAGAACGAGAAGCTTAAGGCTGAGATCAAGAGCCTGAAAACGAGAAGCTCCAGAAAGAGAGCTTCGACTCGAAAACATCGTGGGAGCTAAAGGTCAATTCTAAGACTGGGGCCTTGGCTTGGAGCGCGCAAACCGATTTCTGTTTTCGTCGTCAGAAAAGGGAGGTTGGAGCATGAAAATGTTTGAGGTGCAATTTCGCTATCGAGATCGAAATGAAGAAACAGCTGAATCGATGGTCAAAGTGGAAGCGTCGAGCCTTCCAGGCGCGGTCGGTAAAGCAACACGGGAGTTTGTCAAAGGCTTGGACCGGAAGCAGAGATTCGATATGAACAAGAATGGTCTCGAAATTACGGCCAAGCCTATCCGGGCGACAACGGAGGCCGAAGCAACCAAGCAAGCCGCCGCTCGTTGAGAGATATGTAGGACCAGAACTGAACCGAAATTCTGACCCTTGAGTACTGTTTCATGACTGGACGCCTGCCGCCGTGTCTTCGTATGCGGATCCACTTCTCCAGTAACCGCGTTACCGGAACTTGAGTCCGATACTGGAAATCCTCTTCGCCCGAAAGTCATCACTACACGACTAGCACGTTCCGAACGCGTTCAACCTCCGAATGGGTGCTCAGCCAGAGAAAGTTTGTTAGAAAGCATTGGTGAGGACTAGCGGGGGTGATTTTCACTGCAGTGCCGCAGGACAGGACGGCCGGCGATCCAGGCAGTGTTGCCGCCGCTACTTTTTCGGGAAAGTGAACTCGCCCGACGGGTCTTTTTGCTTAAGTCCCTTCACCTGTCCATCCTTCACGACAAATTCGAGAATCACGTCGGAGAAACGCGGGATCCGGAATGTCAGGCCCTTTACGTGGGTCAACGGAATCACAGGCTGGCCGGGCGAAACGAGAGACAGGCCCCCACCCGGCGACAGCGCGACCTCAATCTTCCCTCCGCTGGGCGTTGTGTACTCGCCCGCCATCTGAGCCATCAACTTCGGGTCAATTGCGTCCGGCTTACGGATGAATACGGCCTCCGCCTCGTCCAGCGACACCACGGCCTGATCGATATCACCCTGCGGATTCGTGCGGAAATTCACCGACCACTTGCCTTCCTCCTCGTCATCGGGCGTGTCGAAACGGTCATAGTGGAAGCGGGTCATGGGGAGTCGCATCTTATGAAAGTCGAACTGAAGCTGGTTGTCTTTTATCCCGATAGTCATCACGCCGTAAGCAAGGTTCTCGTAGGCGCCGGCGTAATCCGCGAGGGCGTGCGATGCCTTGGTGTCCGGAACTTGGCCTTCGTTGGCTTTCGTTCGCGCTTCGGTTCCGGCCTTTTTGTTCTTCAGCCGAATCTCGAGCTGACGCTCACTCCAAGGTGTCTGGTCCATGCCGAGCAATCGTTCGTACACGTTGTAGCTGACGATGTTGTAAAGCGGCTGGCTATGATTCCCGATGACAAAAACGATGACGCCAAGGTGGTCCTGGGGCATGAACGAAACCTGCGTGTGAAAACCGGGTAAATCACCACCGTGAAGTGTGAGGAGGTGGCCCCTGTAAGAAGCTGTCTGCCGCCCCATGCCGTAAGTTGCATTAAGGATTTCAGACCACCCCCGCGTTTCGAGGGCCGTGTTGGGCAGTGCAATCGCCGGCTGTAGGGTGGCATTCAACACTTCCGCTGGAAGCACCTGCTTGCCGTTGTATTTCCCCTGGTTCATCAGCGCGATCAACCAGTGCGACATATCTTCAATGTTGGACACGATGGCGCCACAAGGGGCGACGCCCGTTATATCCTCATAGTATGGAATTCTGTAAAGTTCAAAGGAATCGCGCCTCTCGGTAAACCCCACCCCGAATTCCGGGCGCTTCAACATGTCGGAAATGGTGTAACCGGTGGAGTTCATCTGAAGCGGATCAAAGATCTTTTCCTTTACGAACTGTTCCCAGGTCTTTCCGGACTGCAGTTCGATCAGGTATCCGGCTGCCGCGTACATCAGGTTGTTGTACAGAAACGTCTCGCGGATGGGTTCCTGCGGCTCCAGGTAAACTAACTTCTCGAATAGCTCTTTGCGCGTGAAGTCGGATTTGTACCAGATGGTGTCGTGCCGGGTGATTCCGGTGCGGTGGGATAGCATGTCGCGAAGAGTCACAGTATCGTTAAGCTGGTCATTATAAAAGCGGATGGCTGGGACGGATTCCCGCACTGGCTTGTCCCAGGATAGCTTCCCTTCTTCGACCAGCATCCCCGCCGCAATCGCAGTGAACAGTTTCGTATTGGACGCGATGGGGCTCATGGTGCCGGGCGTGAACGGGAGTTTCTTCTCATAATCCCGGAAGCCATAGCCCTTGGCGAAAACCAGTTTGTCGTTAACGACGATGCCGACGCCGACGGCCGGTGCATTCCAGTCCTTGAGCGTTTTGGCCATGTAGGCATCGAACCCATCGAGTCGTTTCGCAACGTCAATGTCCTGTGCAAGGGCGCTCCCGGAAAGGGTGAATAAGAGCAAACCGACAGCGGCAAGCCGCCGGCACACGGCGATCGAAACGGGTGTCATCGGAATCGTCCTCTCGGCGAAGCGATGTTGGTCGGAATTTGCATTTCGCTTTGCGGCGAGCATACCACGCTCGCCTTTCTTTTCCCCGGTCATTCTGATCTTCCAAATTCAGTGCTGTCCCATTAAAAGTCGAATAGATTCAATTGCATACAAGATTCGGCGTCCGAGAACTCGTCGTCGAAGTTGGAAAACCCTTCTAAAATGGGGGTTTTCTCGAAAACGGTCACGCTGAGAATCTGTAAGATTTTGTAGAGGCTCAGGTCCAGCCCCAATTGCTTTTTCACTATCGCCACGAGCACATAAACCGACAAGGCCACCCAGGCATAAATCGATGGTGGTGGAGTCGAGGGCATACACGGTCTCGGACAACTCCACTCCGAAAGGTTCGTCGCGGTAAAGATCGCGGGCGGTAGCAATCAGAATCTTGGCGAAATCGGCGTAGATCCGCCAGTCGCGATGCTCGTTGGCGTGGGCCAAGGTATTGCGAGAGACTTGGCCGCGGAAGCCCATGTGATAAAGCTTGGGTTGCTGGGCGCGCAGACAGGCTTCGATATCGCGGAGACTTTCGCGGTAGGTGAGCTGAGCAAAAGCCAGACAAAGGAACTGATCCCAGCAGGAGAATTCTTTGACGTAGCGATTGCCCTGGTATCCATCGACGCAAATCTGAAACTGGTAGGTCGGGAGGAAGTCCACGAGTTGAGAGAAGACGGTTCGGCCAAGATTCATCTACTGCCTCCGGAACAAGCTGGAAAGCAGCAGGATGACGCGAGCAGAGAACCACGCAATTGAAATCGAAAAAACTCACCGGAACCCCTTACCTCCGTTCAATCAAACAGTTACATCAAATTGCTCAGACTTTCTTGGGACAGCACTGCTTCCAAATGATTACTCAAAACGGAAGCGAGACTTCGCGCCTTGATTGCAGAACCGGCGATGTGCGTTATTTTCAGCGAGTTCCGGCAAGTACGTTCCACGGTTAGGCGGGGATGCTAGAGCGATTGTGGCTGGATAATGGCCTATCGGGAGTTAGAGCCATCGCGGCGCGAAGTTAGCGCAGTCACGCACTTGGACGAGGCTGCCCAAAAACTCCACTCCCATCTGAATCGCAAGTAACTGATTCCATACACCATGAATTCCTATTTTGGATGCCCGCAAAGAGTTGTTTTTGGGCACTTGTCCGCACGACTAATCGGGCAAGTGAAAGTCAATCGATAGACACAAGCGCGTTTATTACTGATGAAATTAAGTGCGAAGCGAAAAACTATGCAATACGCCCATGTGCAATACGCCCGCGTTGACTTGGGCCTTGCGGTGACCTAGTATCCGCGGCGGAGCGCAACAGAGACAAAGAGGCATGGGTCGATGAGCGATTGGGTACACATACAGGCAAATTCCGCGGAGCAGTTGACGCAGCTGCATCACTTTTCCATTGTGAAGCAGACGGCAGGCGGCAGCGTAACGTTTGCGATCACCGTGAAGGAGTTTGCCACGCCGCCTCCCGGGCAGCGATTGCGGTTTTATGCGGAGGCAGACAGGGCAGTGAACCAGATGACGGCTTCGTTTGTGCCGTGCGGCTGGGGGACTTCGATTTTTTCCGCGCTTGGGGATTGCGTGCGGCTGATCCGGCAGTTTCCGTATGAGGGCGAGGAGGGCGGTGCGTTGCGATGATAGACTTCGCAAAACGAGCCTTACAGCCAGGTGTGACCGTGCTCGAGATGAAAGGCAGCATACACTGCGGACCGGAATGTGCCCGACTGGAGCGAGAAGTGGATGGCATGATTGCGGCGCAGCAGACGCGGGTGATTTTTGACATGGCGGGCGTGACACACGCCGACAGTGCAGCGATTGGAGCGATCGTAAGGTGCTTCACGAAGCTGAAGAGTGCGGTCGGCGCGCTCCGGATAGCCGCTGCACACCCGATGATTGAATATAGCCTGAAGTTGACAAAGGTAGACATGCTGATCGAGATGTTTCCCACCGTAGACCATGCTGCAAAGGGGTTTTCGGGGCCGCACGAAAGCGCCGGTCAGCAAGTCTGATATTTTCGGGCAGTCCAGATACGAAGGCTGGCAGTTGGGCGTCGCTCAACATGGCCGTATAACGCAGTTACCGGAAATCAAGTGATGGGAGCCAAGTTACCGGTCGATGCCGACTCCAGAAACTTGGCTCATAACTCCCTTCGAATCAACAAACCAGTCTCGCCAAGTTTCTGGCAGTAGCGACGCGTCGAAGACGCAGTCAGGGCTAATCAGATTGAGATGAGAATTATTTCCTGCTTATGTTGCCCTAGGATTGGCATGCCGGCATGCCAAAACTCATGGATATGCGACCAAGAGTTTAGTGGCATGACCTCAGCTTTCATTTTCGATTCGATCACATATCGAACTCCAGTGTGTCTTAAGCTGGTGTTCACTACTAACCCCAACCTCTGAAACGTCAGCGCTTGCAATGGTATTGCAACAGGCGATTCACCAAACATTAATGGAATGCCGCTTAGACTCCCGACGAGACCTTTGCATGAACATCCTGCTCGTGGAAGACGATGAGGTCATGGCCGAAGTGCTCGTCCATGGGCTACAGGATGAGTCCTATGAAGTTGATCGGGCCACCGATGGGCGCGCTGCTCTTCAACTGACTGGCGGTACCGCGTTTGATTTGATTCTTCTCGACGTAATGCTACCCGGAAAGAACGGCTTAGAAGTGGCACGGCAGTTGCGCCTTCGAGGCAATTCCGTTCCGGTGCTGATGCTCACGGCGCGCGACGCTCTGCCGGATATCGTCAAGGGTCTCGACGCTGGGGCCGACGACTATCTTACGAAACCATTTTCCTTCGTGGAATTGCTCGCGCGGATTCGCGCCCTGGAACGGCGAGCATCCACGAGGCCGAAAAGTGTTTTGGAATTTGAAGATCTGGTTCTCGACGTAAATTCTTATCGGGCCTTCCGCAGCGGACGCGAGATTTATCTGTCTGTCACCGAATTCCGTCTGCTCGAGCTGCTGGTGAAGAATCCCGGCCGTGTGTTGTCGCGATGGGCAATATTGGACGCGGTGTGGCGCAATCGCCCTGACGTCGCAGAAAACACCGTTGAGGCTTTCGTTCGGCTTCTAAGAAAGAAGTTGGACGACGGCGCCACCAAGAAATTGATTCAGACCCACCGCGGGTTCGGATACTCGGTCGGATGGAATCCCGCTTGATGAATTTGCCGATTCGAGCGCGCCTCACTGCTCTCTACTTCGTCGTTCTGGCTTCGTCGTTTGTGACTTTCGTTTGGGTGAGTGACCTTGGCTTCCGTCGCAGCATTGAGGCGACCGTCGACAACGCCTCACGCTCAAACCTGGAGACCGTTCGACGTGTTCTAGACCGCACTTCCTGGCAGGGAGAAGCCAAGGTCCGAGAAGAACTCACCCAGCTTGCGCTGCTTTGGGCGAATGGAGCGCTTCTTGAAGTCGCAGACTCGAATGGCAATTGGATCTTCCGGCCTCAGCAGTTTTTGCGAATAAATCCTCCGCTACCACAGATTCAGGACGCACAGGTTTCCTTTGCCACCACGAACCTCGATGCTTTGCAGTATCGAATCGCGCTTCAGCGCATCACGACAGGCGGGAACGTTTATGAGATTCGTGCCGCGGTGCCGACCGAGCCCTTCGATCAAGCGCTTGACCATTTCAGGCTGATTGAAAAAGAGTTCCTGCCTGTATTGGTTCTGCTAGCTTCGCTCTTGGGCTACTGGTTAAGTGGAAGGTCACTTGCGCCCGTCAACCGAATCATAGAGACCGCCGGTCTAATCGGCGCACAGAATCTGTCCAGCCGGCTGGAAGTACCGAAGGCTCGCGACGAACTCCGACACCTAACAGAAACGCTCAATGCCATGCTCGCACGCATCGAAGCTTCCTTTAAAAGCATCACGCAGTTCACAGCCGACGCCTCGCACGATTTGCGGACGCCCGTGGCGGTGATTCGCGCCACCGCTGAAATTACTCTGCGGAAACCGCGGGCACAAGAAGAGTATCGGCGGGCCTTATCCACCATTCTCGAAACTTCCGTGGACACGTCCGAATTGCTAGAAAACCTGCTGACACTTGCACGAGCCGACGCGGGTGCGGCCGGCATGGATATGCGCCCTCTCGACCTTGCCGCGCATGTCCAAAAAGCGCGGGAGCGCGCCGCCTTGCTTGGCCTCGAGAAAGCGCTGGATGTCACCGCGACGACTCCGACGGAACCTGTTTGGGTCAAAGCGGACGCTATCGCGATCGACCGCTTGCTGCTGATCCTTTTGGACAATGCGGTGAAATACAGTCCGAGCGGCGGACGATGCGAAATTGCTTTGTCTCAGTCGGAGACTCACGCACAGATTACGGTTCGAGATTCTGGCGAAGGCATCCCCGAATCGGAACTAAAGAATATTTTTGACAGGTTTTACCGTGTCGATCGCGTCCGATCCAAGAACACTGGCGGTGCGGGGCTAGGGCTTGCGATCGCCCGTTGGATCGCGGAAATGCATGGCGGAACAATCGCTGCAGAGAGCACGCTCGGTGCCGGTTCCGAATTTCAAATCAAACTCCCCGCCGGCGCGGTTTTAGAACTCTCGGTAATGGAATGACTTAGCCATCTGCCCGGCTTATCTGAAAAAATTTCAGCGTCAATTTAACCAATGTTTCAAGTCGCTTCATGGGTGGTTTCCATTTCCTCGGTTAAATCGAGGAAAGTTTTAAAGAGTTCAAGTGTCAAAACTGGCGCTCGGGGAATCGCCACAGGTCGGGGTTTCTTGCCGGAAACAAAAATTGGGGGGATCCATGAAGTCCAAGTATTGCCGACTTTTCGCAATTTTTTCTGTTTTTGCAATTTTCGGGCTATTGGCCACTGGCGCGCCTTCTTTTGCACAGACCGAGCGCGCCACTCTGGAAGGCACGGTAACGGATCCGAGTGCCGGGGCCATTAGCGGCGCGGATGTCAAAGTTACGGCTGTTGACACCGGAATTAGCCAGGAGCGCAAGACAAACTCGAGCGGTTATTATCGCTTTCCTGGGCTCCCCGTCGGGCAGTTCACCGTCACGGTCTCGAATCCCAGTTTCAAGACCAAGGTGATCGAACAAGTGATTCTGCAAGTGGGCGAAACTCATACGCTCGATGTCTCCCTGACCGTCGGTGAGATCGAAGACAAAGTTCTAATCACCGCAGAGGCAGGTCCGGCGGAGCGAACCTCTGCGGCGGCCGCCACCGTAATTAATACCGAACAGATCGCGAACCTGCCGGTGAACGGCCGCGATTGGTCCAGCCTGACCCTGCTAGCCCCCTTTGCCCAGGACGACGGCGGCGGCGATCAACGCACCATCCGTTTTGCGGGCCGCGCTCGCGATGATAACAATTTCAATTTCGACGGAGTTGACGCGGGTGGAATCCAGGAACAGGCGCAGAAATCACAGACTCGCCTGCAGATATCCGAAGACGCAGTGGAAGAGTATCGCGTCAACAGCGCGCTCTACGACGTGGAATACGGAACGCAGGCCGGTGGTCAAATCAATGTCGTCACCAAATCCGGGACCAACGATTTCCACGGAACAGCTTTTGGCTACCTGAGAAATTCCGTGTTCGATGCTCGAAATTTTGATGATTTCGCGCCAGACGCTACCGGCAACCCGATCATACCGGAGATCCTGCCTTTTCGAATGGGCCAGTACGGAATGACGGTGGGAGGGCCAATCAAGAAAGACAAAACCTTCTTCTTCCTTAGCTACGAGGGACTCCGCCAATTGCAGGAGTCCACCTCGTTGGGAACGATTTTTGTACCGAGCAAGAGCTTTGTGGAAGACGTTCTCATTAACGGCAGAAACGATGTCACACAAACTCCCCCGGTACATTTTGGGCCTTCGCCAAATATGTGCGCAATTCTGCAGGGTTTTCCCTGGCGTGCCTCAACCGGCACCATAGCTGGATGTGCTCCATTAGTGGTTTATCCTGATAACGACTTTAGAGCCTTGACGCCGGCTGAACTCGGGAACGAAAATCTCGACGTCAACGATTTGCCCACTGACATAGAGGCGTTCACCCACCCTATACAGACAACGGTTCACGAAGACACTTGGCTGGTGCGCGTCGACCACAAATTCAGCGACAAGACCACTCTTTACGGCCGTGCCCAGCGCGATATCAGTCTTGTCGATGCGCAGATTGGGGTTACCGTCGGTTTAGACAAGGCGCAGACCATAAACCACCCCGCCAATTATCTCCTTGCCTTGCAACATATCTTCACCCCCAACCTTTTCCACGAGGTTAAGGTTTACATTAACCGTTCTCCTTTTCACAATCCTGAGGCGAGTACGCTTACGTATGCTGTGAACTCGAACAATTTCACCGGCATTCCGAACGAATCGGCGGACATTGAAGTCGGCACTACGTACGGTGTCGTCAACAACATGACCTGGACTCACAATCGCCATGCTTTCAAGATGGGTATGGAAGTTCGCCGCGTCCGCCTCAACCAGGGTCAAACGGCGAATAACACGCTCAACTTCGCGGACAATCTAAGCCTGATCGCCGGCACGCTTTCAAACCTCAATTTTATCGCGCCCTGGTGCTGCCACCGTCTTCGCCGCGGCTTCTACATGCCTTACTTTCAGGATGAATGGAAGATCACACCAACATTCACGGTCACTGCCGGACTGCGCTGGGAATACTATGGCGTAGCTACCGAAGCTACCAACCGAACTACGGTTTTCGATTTGAATGAATTTCACGGCGCCTGCCTTGGGAGCGGTTCTTTCAATACTCCCTTTATCGCTCCGATAAACACCCCGCCGTGCCCGAAAAACCCGGCTTTGTATAATCCGGATTACAAGAACTTCGACCCTCGCGTGAGCCTGGCTTGGGCTCCTTCGGCCCTTCACGGGAAGACCGTTATTCGCGCCGGCTTTGGCATCTATCACGGCGCCGCGCAGAACGACGATCTGAACGCAGGACTGGAAAGCGACACCTTCCGCGCCACGGTCCAAGGACCAACGGTTACTCCAGCCTTGACCCAGGAAATCCCCGATCTATCGGGCCTCGGCACCCAGAAACAGGCCAACCATCCTCGCGCCCTCCAGCGGGAGGACCGGCGCGACCTTTATGCCGAGGAATGGGGATTAACGATCGAAGACCAGCTCCCTGCCCGCTTTCAGCTTTCCGCCTCTTACCTGGGCAGCCATGGTGTTCGCCTCTTCTCGCGCGGTGGCGTCAACCTGTGCGACTCGCCTGTAATACCCAATAGCACGGACCCGACGCAAGTGACGGACTGTGCCCGGCCTCTGGATCAATACTTCCCGAGTAATCCGGTCACTACAGATCCGTACGGCTCGGTCGACATCAA
>DATDHE010000467.1:0-36135 GCA_036521695.1 Candidatus Acidiferrum sp.
TTGCAAGGCGACAACGACGTGAGCGTCGTGCAGTCCATCGCCCTTCACTATCCGCATACCTACGAAGCCGATGCGAATTGGCTCAAAGCCACGGCCCCTGAGGGCAGCACGCTGCACATCACCGGTTTCAGCAACCAGCAGATCCAGGTGTTTGACATCACCAATCCTCTCGCCGTTGAGCAGCTTTCCGGCACAGTTGATCAGGAAAGCGCGAGCTACGGCATTACGCTCGGCTTGCCCCCCGCGGCAGGACAGGAACGCACTCTTCTGGTCTTTTCAGACGATCAGATTTCGGCGCCTTCGGGGCTTGCCTTCCACAAGCCCGCTGCGCTCGCGTCCCGGGGCTTTGGCAGCCAGATGGTGATCATCACACATCCTGACTTCCAGTCCGCGCTCGGTCCGCTCGTCAGCATGCACGAATCGAACGGTCTGAGCGTCCAGGTCGTCACCATCGAAGAAGTCTTCGACGCCTTCAACTATGGCGAGCGCAGCCCCTTCGCTATCCGCGATTTCCTGCAAAACGCCGAATCGCAGTGGACTCGGAAGCCGCAATATCTACTGCTCGTTGGCGACGCTTCTTTGGATCCGCGAAATTATCTCGGCTTGGGCGATTTCGACTTTGTGCCCACGCGCATCATTGAAACAGCTGCGTTCAAGACCGCTTCCGACGATTGGTTCAGCGATTTCAAACAAAATGGATTCGAGACGATCGCTACGGGCCGCATTCCGGCGCGTACTGCGTCCGACGCCGCGCTTGTCGTATCTAAAATCGTGAATTACGAAAAGGGTCTTGCAGGCGGCGCGGGGAATCAACAAGCCTTGCTTGTTGCCGATCAAAATATAGGCGCGGATTTCACGACTGCGACGAAGTTCGCCGCAACGGATCTGCCGTCATCGCTTCAGCCCACGGAAATCTTTGCAGATGGCATGGATCCCAGCGTCGTCACGCAGCAGATTTTTACCGCGCTCAACAGCGGCCCACTCCTGGTCAATTACTCAGGCCACGGATCCGTCGAACAATGGTCATTCGCCGATTTTCTCGACGATACTTCTGTCGCCACTCTCACAAATGGCGATCAATTGTCCGTCTACCTGCTCATGGATTGCCTTAACGGCTTCTTCCAGGACGTTTACTCCACTAGCTTGGCGGAGACTCTTTTGCTCGCGCCCAACGGCGGTGCTGCGGCCGTGTGGGCTTCGTCCGGATTCACCAACCAGCCGCCCCAGGCTTCCATGAACCAGGCGCTGCTTCAGATTCTCAAAACTAATCCGTCTACGCCAATTGCCGTTGCGATCGTTCAAGCGAAGACCGGAGTGACGGATGACGATGTCCGCCGCACTTGGATCTTCTTCGGCGATCCTGCAATGACCCTGCAATTCTCGCCGAATACTTCAGCGGGTCACCACCCTCCCGTGCGCGTAAACCCTCCCATTGTGTTGCATCCTTAATTTCAATTCTGTCTGTAGCTGCTCCAAGCCAAATTGGCTGACCAGTTAACTTCGAGCTCTAAATTTGCGCAGGCATCTTCGGTATGTCTCAGGAGTGTCGAAGTCCTGATAAATCGCGCCGGTTCCCGCCTCGATAGCTCTGATGCGTTCAGGGATGCGATAGACAACCTCTCGCGCGGTCGACGCGCGACGAAGCTCGTCTCTCAAAGCCGCCGAGAGGATGATAGGATGCCCATACTTACCCCTGTGCCGCGGCATCACGATTTCCTCCGGCGCTTTGCGTCTCCGAAACTCCCGCACAAGCTGCGCGACGGTGTATTTCTGCAGGAGAGGATGATCCACCGGATAAATGAGCACCGCTGCGGATCGAGGAACGCGCTTCATTGCGCAGAGAAGGGAACTCAATTGTCCCTCGTGCCAACGCCGATTAACTACCACGTGCGCCGCTCGCGGCACAACAGTGCGCACTCGCCCGGCATCGCATCCGAGCACCACGATGGGATGTTCCAGGCGAGAACAATTCTCGACTGCGATCAGGAGCGCCGTTTTTTGCCCGAATTGTGCAACCGCCTTCGGCATGCCCAATTTTTCGGAGCTGCCTGCGGCGAGAATAATCGGAACAATCTTGGCGCGCTCAGTCATGCGGAAGAATGCGGCAGAATAAACGACGACGACGCGAATAGCCAGGCCGATAGACGTCTCGAGTTCGCCATCTTGTTCGCTTACTTGCGGGAGCATCGTTTCACCTTGCCACTCCCGTTCATTCAAAATAGAATGCGTCGGGCATCGCGAATCTGCTCTGATCATCGATGAGCCGCGATCCGGACTCCGCCGAACGCCCAGCGGTAACCAACGTGTATTCGATTCCTTTTTCCTATCATCGCGCCGCGACGCTCGAAGAGGCTTCCAAGCTGCTTTTGCAATTGGGAGAGGAAGCTCGGTTACTTGCCGGCGGGCAAAGTCTGATCCCGCTGATGAAAATGCGTCTAGCGCGGCCTACTGCACTGGTGGACATCAATGGCATTCCTGGGCTGAGCGCCATCGAACGTCAGAACGGTGAGCTGCGGTTTGGCGCCCTCGCGCGTCACGCCGACATTGAAAATTCCGAAATAGCTGCGTCGATTCCGATTTTGCACGATTGCGCGGCAGGCATCGCCGACGTTCAGGTACGCAATCAGGGCACGATCGGCGGCTCCCTCGCCGAAGCTGATCCTAGCGGCGACTGGAGCGCCGTTCTTCTTACCCTCGAGACTTCGGTGCGCTGCGCCGGATCGCAGAGTGAGCGCACCGTACCCCTTGAAGAGTTCATCAAAGACGCCTACACAACCGTCCTTAAACACGGCGAACTCGTGCGCGAAGTAATTGTCAAAGCACCGCCAAAAGGCAGCGGCGGCGCTTATGTCGCGTTCAAGAGAAGCGCCCCGGTCTACGCGACGGTGAGCGCCGCGGTTCAGCTCGTCCGCGACGCGAGGAACATTTGCAAGGATGCCCGCATTGTTCTCGGGTGCGTTGGCCTGACGGCTCTTCGCGCGAAAGAGTCAGAGGCAGCCCTGCGTGGCAAGCCCCTCGACGAGAAGAATATCCAAGCGGCCGCCGACGCGGCACACCAGACGGCCCAGCCGCAAAGCGATATGCGCGGTTCGGCGGAGTACAAGCGCGTCTTGGCTGTGGCCCTCGTAAAACGCGCTATCGGTATCGCCGCACGGCGCGCATGCGGTGAGCCGGCAGAGGCGGGACACGAATATGCCGGACGCTGACAAAATGCTCGTTCGAATTCGCGTGAACGGCGAAAATCGCGAGGCGACTGTCGAACCACGCACTCTTCTCGTTGAATTTCTACGCGATCATTTGAATCTCACCGGAACACATATCGGCTGTGACACCACATATTGCGGCGCGTGCACCGTGCTGCTCAATGGGCGCACCGTAAAGTCGTGCACGCTCTTCGCACCCATGGCGGACGGCGGCGAGATCACCACCATCGAGGGACTTTCGACCAATGGCGAGCTGCATCCGGTGCAAAAAGCTTTTGCGGACTGCCACGGCCTGCAATGCGGCTACTGCACTCCAGGGCTTCTCCTATCCACACTTCATTTGCTTTCGCATACGCCGAAGCCCACGGATCAACAAATCCGCAAAGGGGTCGCCGGCAATACTTGCCGCTGCACGGGCTACCAGAACATTTTCAAAGCCGTTCGCGCCGCCGCAAACGATATGGAGAAGCGCTGAGCATGGAGATCAAGTTTGGCGGAGAATTCGTGGTGAAGAAAAAGCCGGAGGATGTTTACAGCTTTTTGATCGATCCGCATCGCTTCTGTCCGCTCTTGCCCGATTATCAAAGCATGGAGCGGCTGGACGACAAGACTTTCAAGGTTAAGCTGAGCGTGGGAATTTCGCATATTCGTGGCATGGCGGCAGTGAAAATGTCGCTGGTGGAAAGTGAGCTGGACAAACACGCGGTCTATCAAGGAAACGGCGAAGTTCCCGGCGGGTCCACGACCTTGCGCGCAGGCTTTGATTTGGAGCCCGCGCCCGACGCAAGCACAAAAGTGATTTGGAGCGGACAATCGAACGTGATGGGCCCGATCGCGTCACTTGCTGGCGGAATGCTCGAACCGCTTGCAAGAAAGAATGTGCAAAAGCTAATCGACGGATTGCAGAAGGCCCTCAGTTAGGCACACGGCCAAGCTATGGCAAAAACAGCGCGCACAAAGAAGAAAAAAGCCAAATCGCGAGCTCCCTCCGCTCATAACGGCGCGCAAGCCGCTGCGAAGTGGGTCGGCCAACCTATCCGCCGCAAAGAAGAAGACCGCCTCGTGCGCGGCAAGGGCATTTTCGTCGACGACCAGAAACTTACCGGCATGCTGCACATCCGCTTTGTGCGTTCCTCGTATGCGCACGCAAAAATCAGGCGCGTGGACGTTTCGAAGGCGGCCGCGTTGCCCGGCGTTGTCTGCACGCTGACGGGTGCGGAAGTAAAGGGCATGGTGAAGCCCTTTATCGAGATTGGCCCGGAAGTCGGCCAGAAAATCGCGGACTATCCGATGGCGGTCGAAAAGGTAGTCTACCAGGGCGAGCCTGTCGCCGCTGTGGTGGCGGAAACGCGCATGATTGCCGAAGATGCCGCGGAACTAGTAGAAGTCGAGTACGACCCGCTGCCGCCCGTGATGACTGCCGAAGACGCCCTGAAAGACGAGAGCCTCCTCCATCCGGAAATGGGTACAAACCGCAACTGGCATGGACTTTTTGAATTCGGCGACATGGAGAAATCTTTCAAGCAAGCCGCTCACACCGTCCACATCGGCAGGCTGCATTTCCATCGTTTTTCCAGCACGCCCCTGGAAAACAACGCCATGATCGCCGTGTGGGATTCGCGCTCGGAGCGCATCGAGTATTGGTCGAACAATTCTTTCCCCTCGTTTGCAGCCCAATTTCTCTCTCCGGCGCTCGGCGTGCGCATCGATCAGATTTTGATGAAGAGTTTCGATATCGGCGGCGGCTTCGGAATTAAGATCACCAACTATCCGTACATGGCCGTCTGTGCGCTGGCTTCGCGCAAGGCTGGCGACCGTCCCGTGAAATGGGCGGAAACGCGCACCGAGCACATGCAAGCCAGCGCCCACGGAAATGAACGGACCTTTCTCGATACCCGCGTGGCCCTCGACAAAAATGGCGTTATCACGGCGATTGATTCGCGCCACGTTGACGATTGCGGCGCCTATCCTCGCTACGAGCCGCTGGGCTGCGTCATTTGGGCGCAAGTCCTCGCGGGCTCCTACCGCGTCAAGAATATTCGCATCGACATGAATCAGGTCCTCACGAATAAGTGTCCCGTTGGTCCCAATCGCGGCTACTCGCGCATGCAGCAGCTCTGGTTCATGGAGCGCGTGCTGGATATTTGCGGACACTCACTAGAAATTCCTACGGACGAGATGCGCGTGCGCAATTACATTCGCAAGAACGAAATGCCGTACACCACGCCCAACGGCTGCGTCTACGACTCCGGCGATTACGCTGGCATGCTCGCGATGGCAAAAGATCTGATTGGCTGGGACGACTGGAAGAAAAAACAGGCCGCCGCCCGCAAAGAAGACCGCTGGATCGGCCTCGGTATCGGGTCCACGCTCGACTCGGGAACAAATAATTTCGGACAAGCGCGCATCATCAATGCTGGCGCTCCGTTTTCTGGACAATCCAAGGCCGCGATCGCCAAACTGGATATCTACGGCGAGGTAGTGATCACCATGGGCTCTGTGCCTCAAGGACAGGGGCATGAAACCACAGCCGCGCAAGTTGTCGCGGATGTCCTCGACATTTCTCCCGACCTCGTCAAAGTCAAACCTGGTTTCGATACCGAACAAAATGCCTACACCGGGCACACCGGGACCTATGCCAGCCAGTTTGCGGTCACCGGAATCGCCGCCATTCATGGAGCGGCTGAGAAACTTCGCAAGGAAATGTGCCGCTTGGCCGCGTGGTCGTTAAAGACGAAAGAAAAGGATCTTGAATTCGGAATTGGCGCCCAAGGGCCCGAAGTTCGCGACAAGCGCAAGAAGAAGTCGATCAACTATTGGGCGCTCGCAAACATCGTGAACGTTAACAACGCGGGCATGCCGGAAGATTTATGGGATGTGACGCTCAACTGCCGCCATGTTTACCACGCGCCATTCCAATTGCCGGACGTCAATCGCAAGTACGGCAACCTTACCCTCACTTACGCGGCGCAGATTCACGTCGCCGCAATCGAAGTGGACCGTGAGACCTTCCAGCCGAAAATCCTCGCCTACGCCTGTGTGGATGATTGCGGTCGTGCCATCAATCCGCGCATCGTCGAGGGGCAAGTGCACGGTTGCACCGCGCACGGAATCGGCGCCGCCCTCATGGAACATTGCGCCTACGATCCCGACGGCAACTTGCTGGCCTCGACATTCAGCGACTACACGCCGATCACCGCCATGAACATGCCCGACCTTCTCTACGGCCACATGGAATCGCCGTCACCTTTCACTTTCAACGGCGCCAAAGGCATGGGAGAAGGCGGGGCCGCTCCGGTTCACACGATTTGCGCGGCTCTTCAAGACGCCCTGTATTCCGGCGGAGTCATCATCGAGGATTCGCACAATACCGGCGATTCCATCTTTCGGGCGATGCGGCGCGCTCGCCAGGGCGAATTTGCTGGGATGGTCCGTGTGGAGCGCAACCGCACCGCGCGCTAGAGTGTCTCGCTGCGCAATTCAGAACTTCGTCTGCGAAAATCTATGAAGCGCATTTGCATCATCGGTTGCGGCTCAATCGGCAGTCTATACGCCGCGCATCTCGCGCGAGTGGCCGAAGTGTGGGCCTTCGTCCGGCGCCCCGAACATGCCCGCGCCCTGAACGAAAATGGACTGCACGTGACGGGAGGGCATGAATTTCACACTCACCTTCGCTCCACGCACGATCCCGCGCAATTACCCAACTTCGATCTCGGCATTGTCTCGTGCAAAGGCACGCAAACTGCCGAGGCTCTCGGTCCCGTCGCGCATCTCTTTGACAACGGCGCGATTCTTTCTGCTCAAAACGGACTCGGCGCCGAAGAGATCATCGCCGATCTCGCAAACACGTACGTCATCCGCGGCACAACGTTCATGAGCGGAACGCGCCACGACGACACCCACGTGCAGTATGAACTCGACACCGCCACTTGGATGGGCCCGTTCGAACCCACCAACACGCCATTCTCCATAGTGAAAGAAGCCGCCGGTCTGCTTATCGCTGCTGGTTTGAAAGCTGTCGCGCTCGAGGATGCACGCCCAGCCCAGTGGTCCAAATTGATTTTCAACTCGTCCGTCAACGCAGTATCCGCACTAACCGAACTTCCGCATACACAACATTACGCGCAAGAAAACCAGTTCTCCGATCTCGGCCATCTGCTGCATGATTTGATCGAAGAAGGGAAGCTTGTCGCCGCCGCACTCGGTATCCAGCTCTACGAAGATCCCTGGGAAATGAACAAACTCGGCGCGCAGACCGATCATTCTCCTTCCATGCTCCACGACATTCGCAATAAGCTGCGCACCGAAGTAGACTTTCTCGGCGGCGCAATCGCCCGCGCAGCGCTTCGCGCAGGCATTCCCGCGCCGCTGCACACCGCGCTCTATCGGCTCATCAAAGGCAAGGAAGCTTCCTGGAGCTATCAGGGCAAGGAGCGCGACGCCGGAAAGTAGGCGGGCAACGCATGGCTTACGAAGTAGATAGCGACAAATGGCAGCGGGTGCGGCAGATGATGGAGCGGCACGATCTTGATGCCGTTGTCGTTCGCGCGCCCGACAACGTTCTCTATCTCACGAATTATTGGACCATGAAAGGTTACGACCTCGCGATTTTTCCGCGCGAGGGAGACTCTACGCTCCTGGTGATCGAACCGCAATTCCGCGAGGCGCAGCACACCGCCTGGAACAAAGACGTGCGCTTCTTTCCCTTCTATCATCCCAAGGATCCGCGCCCGCCCATGATTCGCGCCGTCGAGTTGGCCGTCGAGGTCTTGCGCGAGCGCAAACTGAACGGACGCGTCGGCATTGAGCTCTCCCAAACATCCCAGATTTGCGATCGCATGGTCGGAGAGCCGACCGTCTACTGGCAAGGATTCTACGATGCCTTCCGCGCGGCTTGCCGCGAAATTGTAGACGCCGCCCCGCTTCTCTCTGAGGTCCGCATGATCAAAACGGCTCAGGAAATCGAGCGCATGCGCCTGGCCAACGAGCTCGCGGCCATCGGCATGGAACACGCGCGGGACAACATCAAGCCGGGAATGAAAGAGAGCGAAGTGGCCGCGATGATCGAAGGCCACATCCACGCCGTCGGCGTTGGCTACAAAGGTAAAGTCGAAATGGCTCGGGCCTTCACACTAGTGTGGTCTGGTCGGGGCATAGCCACATTCACGTCTACAAGCCACCGCCCGGTGATCGAAAATGAGCCTACGCTCGTCGAGATTTGGGTTTGTGCCGACGGCTATTGGACTGATTTGACGAAAAATCTTTGCCCTGGAAAACTGACTCCCGAATACAATCACTTGCTCGATCAGTTGCTGAAAATCTTTGGCGATGCCGTCGGCTGCGTTGGAAATGGTGCTCCGCTTGGCGAAATCGACCGTATCATTCGCGATGGAATTGACGCGGCCGGCTATCCGGGACAACCATCGCACCCGGTCGCTCACGGCGTCGGAGCGCGCGCTCACGAAGCGCCGTACTCACATCGCGTTGCTCCCGGCGAAATGCGTTCAGGGATGGTGCTCGCCATTGAGCCCGGCATATATTGGGAGGGCGGCGGGGGATTGCGCCTCGAAGACAATTTTCTGGTGACGGAAAAAGGATGCGAAAAACTGTGCTCCTATCCCGACGATTTTCGCCGCTGAACGCGCCATGAAAACCCCATACGCCGTTCGGAGGTCTCTGTCTCAATGAGCGAAGACTTGGCCAACGCGATTCTCTCCCAAATTCGCGAGGACGAAATTGTGTCCATGGCCTGCGACGTCGTGAATATTCCGAGCCCCACCGGCGAAGAACTTGAAATGGGCCGTTACATGTGCGGTGCTCTTGAAGAGGCTGGACTCAACGTGACGTGGCAGGAAGTCGAAGACGGCCGCGCAAATGTCGTTGGGCTTTGGGAAGGTGCCGCCAACGGTAAAAGCCTCATGTTCAACGGCCACATGGATACGTCGAATTCGGGCCGCGAGACTTTTCTGACTGGTCTCGGGTACAAACCAAAAGCGGTCATCCGCCAGGGTATGATCTACGGTCTCGGCATCTACAACATGAAAGGAGCGTTGGTCTGCTATACGCAGGCTGTCAAAGCGTTGATGCGCGCCGGAATAAAGCTCGAAGGCGACGTGACCATTGCCGCTGTCGCCGGCGAAATCGAAAAAACGCAATGGAGCGACGAGTTTGTTGGCAAAGAATATCGCGGCTACGGCGTCGGTTCACACCATCTCGTCACCCGCGGCGTTTTGCCAGACATGTGTATTTTGGGCGAACCTACGGACATGCAACTCGTCCTTGGGCACTACGGAACCGTGTGGGTGCGCATTTCAACGCATGGCCACTATGTGCACACAGCCTTCACTCGCGGCAAGCAGGACCGAAGCTCCATTTTCCGCTTAAAGGAAATTCTTCCGCCCATTTATGAATGGATTGCCGCATGGGAAAAGAGAGCCGCCTACGACGGCCAGCCCGGTGTCGTGAATGTTGGCTGTATTCGCGGCGGCCATCCCTGGCGCGTAAGCCGGACACCGGATCGCGCGGATGTTTTCTTGGACGTGCGCGTGCCGCCAACGATGCCGCTCAAGGAAGTGCGTGTGGCCATCAAACAACTCGTCCTCGACTTGCGACTAAAGCATCCTGACTACGGCGTCGAGTACGAGACTTTCGTGTCCGTGCCTGGCGCGGAAATCTCAAAGGACCATCCACTTGTGAAAACGATCGAAGCCTGCCACAAACGCGTCCTCGGCACCGCCCCGAAACACGCCACTGTCTTGTGGGATTCGGATGCTTCAGTGATGACACGTTACGGAATCGAGACGCTCAATTACGGCCCGTCAAGCGGCCCGCGCGATACCGAAGGCGAAAAAGTCGCCATAGAAACGCTCGTAAACACCGCTAAGGTCTACGCGCTGGCTGCGGCGGAAATCTGCGGTGCGCGCTGACGAGGACCGGAGCCAACTTCGATGACCAGCCAAAAAGAAATCGAGCGCCGTTATAACAACATTCGCGCCGCCCTGGCCGCAGAGAAAGTCGATGCCCTAATCGTCTGCGGCAATCAATACGCGGGATTTGAAGGCGCGGTGCGCTACACCTCCGGTTTCGAAATCGTCCACCGTTACGTTTACGTCTTAATCCCACTCGCAGGCGAACCCGTTCTCGTTTTTCCTCGCGAGGCGCGCTGGATCGGAGACAAAAAAGCCCCCTGGGTTCAAGAAAAAGTCTGGGCGGAAATTCCCGGTGGATGGCTGCGCGAAGAAATCGAAAAGCGCGGCTGGAAACGCGTCGCCGTTTACGGTATGGACTTCGTGATGGCCGTCCGTGATTACCGCGAACTGCAAGATGGTTCTTTCGAGCTTGTGCCGTTCGATTTTCAGTTCGACATGGCGCGCGCCGTCAAAAGCGAAGAAGAACTTGCTGGATTTCGCGACAGCATGGACATTATTCTCGATGGCTTCCATGCATTGCTCGCCGCTTACGAACCCGGCAAGTGTGAAGCCGAAATTATGGCTCCGGCCGTCGAACGCTTTTTCGCGCGCGGTGCTGGCTCTCGCATGATGAACATCGTGCTTAGCGGTACTGGCGGCGAAGCAGAAGCCCACTTCAAAGTTCCATCTCTCCGCAAAATTGGCCCAGACGATTTGCTGCTCTATTCCTTAGAAATCGCGGGCGCCCATGGATACTGGGTGGAATTTTCCCGCGCGCTGATCCGCGGCAAAGTCAGTCCACGCACGCGAGCCATGAGCGACGTGTATCCCCAAGCCATGGAAGCCGCGCGCGAAGAAATGCACGACGGTGCGCTGGCGAGCGATGTCCACAAAGCCGCGACCAATATTTTCGACAAAGCGGGTTTCAAACTCGGGCACCTTACCGGCCATTCGATTGGTATGACCATGCTCGAAAACCCCGCCATCGGAGCAAACTCACACATCGAGCTGAAAGAAAATATGGTTCTCAGCTTCCATCCGCAAGTCGTCGATCAGGACGGCCAAGTCTGTCTCTACACGCAGGACACCTATCGCGTCGGCAAGAAAGAGGGCGAATGCCTCGCACACGTGCCATGGCGCTTCTACACCGGCGTTGAGGCGTTGAAGACGGCATGACCGTGAAGATTTGCATTGTCGGCTGCGGCGCCATCGGAAGTATCTTCGGCGCGCACCTCGCCCGGCTCGAAGGCGTTGAAGTCCATGCCTACGATATTTGTAAGGACCACACGCAAGCAATCAATGAAGCCGGCTTGCGCATTAGCGGCGCAGCCGATTTCACAGCCCATCTTCATGCGACTTCCGATACCAGCGAAATTCCACCTTGCGATTTCGGAATCGTCGCGACAAAAAGTACACACACCCGGAGTGCCATCGAACAAACCGCACACATTTTCAACGAGCGCAGCGCCGTCTGTTCCGTCCAGAATGGTGTCGGCAACGAAGAGATTCTCGCGCAACATGTGCGCTACGTCATCCGTGGTACCACGTTTCCTGCAGGCCACGTCGTTGCGCCGGGTCACGTGGGTTTCGACATCAACGGCGACACCTGGATCGGCCCATTCGAACCAACGAACACGCCCTACGCTCGCGTCGAACAACTGGCCGAGCTGCTCAACCGCTCTGGCCTTCGCGTGATCCCCCTGCAAGATGCACGCGGCGCGCAGTGGACCAAGCTCATTTTCAACGCCTCGACAAATCCCGTCGGCGCGCTGACACTGCTGCATCACGGCGCCGGCACGCGTTTTCCGCCGACCGTCGCTCTTTTCAACGCCCTCATCGCTGAAGGTGAAGCAGTCGCGAAAGCGCTCGGCATTGAGCTTCACGGCGATCCGCGCGCCCTCGTGCAAAAAGGTGCCAACGCTCCCGGCAAACACAAAGCCAGCATGCTCCAGGACATTCTCGCCAGGCGCCAGACCGAAGTGGATTTCATGAACGGCGCAATCGCCGATTGGGGCGAAAAAATGGACGTCCCAACTCCGCTCAACCGTGCGCTCTGGCAACTCACAAAAGGACTCGAACATTCGTGGACCGATCCGGCGTAGAGCGCAATTTCGTCGGCCCATCTTCACGAAGCAAAAGTTAAAACGATGACCATGCCTTTCAAAATCGGCGTCTTACAGCTCAGCATGGAGCCGCTCGACGAAACAATAAAAATGGCGCAAGCTTGCGACGCCGCGGGATTCGACACCTTCTGGCTCGCGGAAGCCTACCCGTGGTGGCGCAAACATTCTATGGAAGCGCGCTCCTCCACCGCAGTCACCGCCATCGTCGCTCGCGAAACAAAAAAAATCGTCATCGGTTGGGGCATCATCTCTCCGTACACGCGTCATCCTGTCCAGATCGCTATGGAAGCGCGCGTCCTCCAGGAGGCAGCAGGTAAAGATCGCTTTCTGCTAGGCCTTGGTGCGTCGAAAATCTTCATGAAAGAAATCGGCGAAGGCGAAAAGGGGAAAGAAGTCGGTCCCGCCACGGTTATGCGCGAAAGCATCGAAATCATCGAAGCCATGCTCGCCGGCCACGAAGTGAAATACGAAGGCAAAGCCTTCCAAGCCTTTTCCCCCGGTCTAAAGCCCGACGCGCACGTTCCTCGCTGGCGCGTGCCGATCTACGTCGGAGCAACTGGCCCCGTTCTGCAGCGTCTCGCCGGCTCGCACTCAGACGGTCTGCTGACCGCCAGCATCACCACGCCGAAATTCATTCAATATTCGCGAAAGCTGATGGAAGAAGGCGCTCGCAAATCCGGCAAAGATCCTGCGAAACTCGATCTAGGCTCAGTTATCGTCGGCAGCGTCGGCGAAGATCCAAAAACCGCCCGCGAAGGCGCCCGCGAAATGGCCGCCATGTATCTCGCCAACAAAGTTCAAAACATCCGCGGCTCCGCGGACACGCTCCTCGAATGCGCGGGACTCTCTTTCGACGAAATTCGTCCCATCGCCGAAGCCATGGAAAATGGCGGCCGCAAAGCCGCAGCCCGGGCGGTTACTGACGCTGTTCTTGAAAAAGTCTGCCCGATTGCAGGCACTCCCAATCAATGCATTGAGCGCCTCGAAGAGTATCGCGCAGCGGGCTGCACGCACATCATGCTGGAGCTTTGGGGAGACGATCGTCTGGAGCAAGCGCGGCTCTTCGGCGAAAAAGTCCTGTCACACTTCCGTAAGAAATAGCACGACTCGCTCACGGACTTCGGAAAAATCAGTCCGCTGCCGCCGATTCGCCGCGGTATTTCTCTCTGTAAGAAACCACCGGATTTCTAAGCACACCGATTTTCTCGATCTCGCACTCCACGGCGTCCCCAGGTTTGAGATAAAGAGACTTCGGGTCGCCGCTAAACGCCGCAACACCTGACACCGTTCCCGTCGAGAGCACGTCGCCCGCGGAATAACCCATCGGCGAATAGTGCGCGATGATTTCCGGCACAGTCACGGACATCTTGCTCGAGTGCGATTGCTGTCGCACTTTCCCGTTCACGCGCAGTTCCATCGCCAAATTGTTTGGATTAGGGATTTCATCCACCGTCACGATATGCGGCCCGAGTGGACAAAACGTATCAATCCCTTTGCAAAAACTGAAAACACCAGACTTCATTTCCGTGCGCTGAATATCGCGCGCGGTCACATCATTGAAAATCACGTAACCGCCGATGTACTCGCCCGCTTGCTCCGCGGAAAAGTGCTTGCCGGATTTCTTCAGCACCACGGCAAGCTCAAGCTCATAATCTAGCTCTTCCGTCAGGTGTTCTGGATAAACGATCTCCTCGTCCGGCCCGATGATCGCGTCCACATTCTGAAAAAACACGATCCAGGGCAGCACGGGATGCGAAAATCCGGACTTTTGTGCTTCCTCATGGTGCTCGCGAAAATTTCCCGCCGTGTGAAAGAATTTCTTTGGGCTAATGGGAGCTTTGATCTGTACCGCGTCGCGCCGATAGAAAATCGCCTCGCCCGAGGCGCCTCTGATCTCCGGCCCTTCTTTCATTGCATAGTCCAGCGCCAGCCGAGCAGCATCCAGTCCGCGATCATCATTGGCAAAGAGGCCGCGCATGTCAGCCGGAACGCGAGCGTCTGCGAGCGCGTAGAACACTCCTTCCCGCTCGACGTTCCGCAGATACAGCGCGTAAGCCGTATTGAGATCGACGATCAGTCCATCGGGCGTAAGCGCCCCGATGCGGCTCTCTTGCGCCTGCGAATGGAACGTCACAAGTTTCATCGAGATTCCTTCAAGTACTTGGACACAACAATTTGTTCCAATTCTCCAGCCGATCTCGATTCATAGAGCGAGTGGCGGCGTGGCTACCCTTTAAGCGGCAATCCAGTAAAGCGAATCCCCGCACTATGCACCTTATAGCGAATGTTGATCCCCACCAGAAGCGCCGTGAGCGATTCCACAATCCGCGCATTTTCAAGTTTTCCGCCGTTGAGTGCGCGTGCACCGGGAATTTTCCCCGCGAGCTCCGAGGCGATTTGTTTCGCACGGTCGTCATCACTGCACACCAGTATGTCGCAGTCCACAGCCTCATCCTTTGAAAGCAGTTCAGCGCCAAGATTTTGGAACGCCGCCGCCACGCTGACTCCCGCAGGCAGCAGTTCCATGGTCTGCTCCGCCGCTGATCCTTGCCACACGCCAAGCATGCGCGTCGCCGCTCCCCCCACCGTACTCGCCAGTGGCACGGTGGTATCGATCAGTACTGTCCCGGGCTTCCAAATATTTTTCAACTGTTTCAAAAGCGCCGCACAACCGGAAAACGGAACCGTCAGCACTACGACATCGCATTGCGACACCGTCGCCAGATTTTCTGCGCCGGCAATTTTCGAGGAGGCCCCAATGCGCGCCCGCAGTTGCGCCGCGGTCTCCTCCGCGCGCTGCGCGTTCCTTGACCCTATCACAATCTCTTCGCCGGCCCGCGCCCATCGGTACGCCAGACCCGATCCCTCCGGACCAGTTCCGCCGAGAATCCCAATTTTTCTGCTCATCGCGATTCTGCTCCGCCTCGCCAATGTTCCGCGCGCTCTCCGAACTCGAAACGAACGCCACTGTGGCTGCTCCCCGCCTCTGCCTCTGGTACGATGGCCTTAGCTCCTCGTGATCACGGAAGGCCGACGAGAGCAAACGATACCACGCAACTCGACAGGCCATTCATGGAAACTATTGGTCAACCAGAATCCGCGCAAAGTCTAACGGAACAGGGTACAAATGTTCCTTCCGCATTCCGCGCTCTCTTACTGCCCATCAAAGACTTGCAAAACGCGAAGCAGCGTCTCGCTGGTGTGTTAACTCCTGACGAGCGATTCGGCTTGGCACAAGCGATGCTGGCGGACACAGTCCTCGCCCTTTGTGGTGTGCGGCGCGCTCACAGGATATTTGTGATCACAAATTACGCGCCGACAATCGAAACTGCCGCCCAACATGGTTGGGAAATAGTTCGAGAGGAGCACCAAGTCTCGGAGAGCGCCTCGGTCGATTTTGCCTCGCGTCTATGCGCCGAGCGCGGAGTGGCAGGCCTTCTCCGTTTGCCTCTCGATCTTCCGCTGATTCAACCCGGAGATATTGACGATCTCCTCGCGACGGAATGCGCGGCCCCCGCAGCCGTAATCGTACCCTCACGCGACGGCACCGGCACAAACGCTATTCTTCGCACGCCGCCAACGCTTTTCCCCTCACATTTTGGCCCCAACAGTTTTGCCAAACATCGCAGCGAGGCGGAGCGAGCCGGTGCAAGAATCATTGTGCGAAGAAATGAGAGACTGGAAATGGACGTGGACGATGAGGCAGATCTGCGCGCGCTGCTACGCTACGATCTAACGCAAACCGCAACAGGGAAATGGCTCGAAGAAAGCGGAGTTGCAGTACGCTTTAGAACTCGCGCAATCGCGGTATAAATATCGCTGAACAACCCTGGCCGTTTCTGCGAGGGCCGACAAACCCATCGCTAGCTTTTTACTTCGCCACCGCACTCCCATCGCGCCCCACGCCCAGCGCATCGGCCACTCGATTGATGTAGTTGAACCACGACGCGATCAGCGTAATCTGTAAAATTCCACGATCGTCGAAACCGACGGCTCGTAACTTCGCGTGATCCTCAGGCCAGACTTTGGTCGCGTCCTTCGTCAATTTCACGACGTAGTCCAGCATCGCGCGGTCCTGTTCGCTGATCGGCGCCGTCCGGTAATCTTTCTTCAGCGCTTCTACCATCTCTTGATCCAACGTCACCCTACGCAGAAACTCTGCGTGTGATTCAATTCAATAGTGGCACCGGTTGGTCACCGAAACCATCGTCGCGATCATTTCATGCTGATGCCTCTTCAGAGGCAATTCGGGAGACATCAAAGCGCCGAACGTGCTGAACGCATGAAAAAGCACATCGGGAAACAGCGAGTGCGAGCCCACAATGCTCTGTTCAACTCCCGCAAAAACCGCGGGCACGGGCATCGCATATTCCGCCGGATAAAGCTTGCGTTCGTCTTCAATCGCCTTCTTGACGCTGTCGTTCTCTTCCATTCGAACAGTCTTGATCCAAGTCATGCTCGCGCGCCCCCAAAAAATTCCGCGACAAATCGGTGGTGTCTATCCTCACTCAAACCACAAGCATGTTTCCGTTTCGGCCGTGGTTTCTGTTTTCGCCCTGGCGAGAATTTTCATTCTCGCAAACCGGTGCTCACAAAGAAAGGCGGCCGGATGCTGTGCTGGCATCCGGCCGCGGGTGCTTTGGGGTGCCTCCACGTCGCCAAATCTCGCTAAGGTGGGAAGCAACTTAATCGTTGCGTGTGTTATAGCGAGGTCTCAAAGAACTGGCAATAATGCAAAACGATTAGGAATCGATTTTATTTTATAACTCCTTTAGTTTCAATTATTTCATGGGCCTTTCCGGTGCCCATGTCCTTGTACTCCTCACTCCTACCACTCGGCCAGTCAATCGTCACCCGATCAATTCTCTCACTTTTTCCAACTCCAAACGTGAGGGGAAGCTCTGACTGCGACAAATAGCTCGACCCTCCGTGCACCATTCTCCATTGGCTCTGCCCGTCATTTCCCCCTGGAAAGATTCGGACAATGGCTCCAATCGCGTCGCGATTTGATTTTGTTCCCGTTAGCTGAAACCGGATGCTTCGATTTCCGCCAGTCTGATCATTCCGGTATAAATACGCCGGCCCGTTATTCGTTGTCAGCAGCAAATCCAGATCGCCATCGCGGTCGAAGTCGCCATAAGCAAGCCCTCGTCCCACGATCGGTGTTTCAAAACCGCCGCCGATGTCTCGAGCGACGTCGCGAAATTTTCCAGCGCCCTGATTCAAAAAAAGTTGCGGCGCCTGCGCATAACCCACATTCCCTCGAATGTTTCGCACCGTCTCGTCGATGTGCCCGTTCGCGACGGCTAGGTCCAGCCAACCGTCCAGGTTTGCGTCGAAAAAAGCGCATCCAAAACCAAGAGTGCTCCGCGAAGCCGCGCCCAGTCCGGAGGCTACGGCGATATCGTCGTAAGTTCCACCACCAACGGAATGATAAAGTCCGATCATCTCGTTATCGAAGTTTGTGATGGCCACGCCGGCCTTGCCGGAATTTTCAAAATCTCCCGTGTCGACTCCCATGCCGGCTCGAGCTCTTCCTTCCGTGCTGAAAGCCAGCCCTGCCTCCACGCAGACGTCTTTGAATTTTCCATTTCGCAGATTCTTGTAAAGCTTGTTGGGCTGTGTGTCGTTCGCCACCAGTAAATCTGGCCAGCCGTCTTGGTCGTAATCAAACATCGCCACGCCCAGCGATTTCGAGCTGCTGTCAAAAATCCCGCTCGAAGCTGTCACATCCTCAAACGTTCCATCGCCCCGATTGTGAAAGAGCCAGCAGGTGTCCCCGCGATACGCTTCCGGCGTGCAGTACGATTTGTGCGTCCCATCCAAGCTGCAAAAAACATCATGCTCCGGCGACCAGCGCACGTAGTTGCACACAAAAAGGTCAAGCAAGCCATCGCGGTCGTAATCAAACCAAAGCGCCGACGTGCTGAACCCCTGGCGGCCTAACAAACCGCTGGCTTTTGTAACCTCTGTGAACGTCCCTTTGCCAGTGTTGCGGAAGAGCCGGCTCTGCCCCACGCAACTAATGAAAATGTCGGGAAAGCCATCGTTGTTGTAATCCCCCGCGGCTACTCCCATTCCATACATCTCGACGTCCAGTCCAGCGGCTTTCGTCACGTCGCTGAATGTCCCATTGCCATTGTTCCGATAGAGCTTCAGTGTCGACCGTTGTCGCTGGTGGCCGGGCCAGTCCATTCCGTTCACCAGTAAAATGTCCTGCCATCCGTCACGGTCGTAATCGAGGAAGGCACAGCCCGATCCAAGTGTCTCCGGCAACAGCTTTCCGCCGTACGCCCCGCTGTTGTGCTGGAACTGAATGCCGGCAGTCGCGGTCACATTTGTAAGATGAAAACCAAGATCGCCCTTCGCTTGCGCAAAAATCTGTGCCGGTGAAATCGCCGCTCCGATCCCCGCCGCGCATGCGTTCATCAAAAAATTGCGCCGCCTCAAGGCAGATTCACCAGGCCGTTTCGGATTGCATAGACCACAAGCTCCGCCGTCTTGTGAATCCCCAGCGCATCCATGATGTTCGCGCGATGCACGGACACGGTATTCGCGCTCAGATTCAGCTCACTGGCAATCTCCTTGTTGGATTTTCCTGCCACGATTCGCTGCAACACTTCAAGTTCTCGTGGTGTCAGCCCGCCCTCGCGCTCGCCCTTTAGCGCAGCCGGGCGCGCGACTTGCGGATCCAAAACCTTCTCGCCTTTAGCTACCCGCTTGACCGCGTTCGCGAGATCGAGGTCCATCGCGTTCTTCAAAATGTATCCTCGCGCCCCCGCGTCCAGCGCCTGCCGCACCAGTGTGTCCTCCGAATGCATGCTCAATATCAAAATTGCAGATTCTGGCCGTGCCTCGAGTATTTTCCGCGTGGCCTCCAGTCCATTCATTCCCGGCATCGCGCAATCCATCACGATCACTGCCGGTTTTTCTTTGCTCGCCAGACGTACTGCTTCCTCGCCGTTGCTCGCCTCGCCAATAACCTCAATCTCTGGATCATCTTCCAGGATGCGCCGGAATCCGTGCCGCACCAGTGCGTGATCGTCCACCAGCAAAACTCTCAGCTTAGCTCCCATGGGTCTCGACTCTCTGGCGCTCGATTCGCAGACGAACCATCGTGCCTCCGCTTGCAGGCTGCAAAAGTTCGAGTGTCCCGCCGATGATCTCCGCTCGTTCGCGCATTGCTACCAATCCGATCCCGCGCCCATTCTTCTCTGCCACAATTCCTTTGCCGTGGTCTTCCACTTCCAGCTCCAGCGCATTAGACAAAAACTTCAGCCGCACCCAGGCTTCCTTCGCTCCAGAATGCCGGCACACATTATTCAGCGCTTCTTGCAAAACGCGGTAAACATGCACGCTAGCGCTTCCGTCGAGCGGAAATACTGTCCCTGATTTTTCATAGTGCAGCGCAAGCCCCGTCTGCCGTTCCACCGTTGGAATATACCAGTCCAGCGTACTTACAAGTCCGGCCTCTTCGAGCAGCACTGGATGCAGCGCCTGCGAAAGGCTGCGAATATTGTCCAGCGTGGTTTGCGCAATCTCGCGCACTTCCTGCACTTCTTGCCGAACTTTCGATCCTTCAGGCAGATGGATTCCAGCGCGTCCCAGCAGCGAGCCAATGGCCGTCAGCACTTGTCCGAACTCGTCATGCAGCTCCCGCGAAATGTGCCGCAGCGTGGACTCTTGCGTCGCAATCAATTTTTGCGCCAGCTCACTGCGCTGCTCGGAAAGCGCCGCCAGTCTTGCAAAAATAATTCGGTTAGCGCGAATTAAATACAAACTCGTCAGCACGATCGTAATCAGCGTAGCTCCCAAAAACAAATAAAGCTGCCGCTGCACACCGTCGTAAATCGCCGCAATGCGCCCCGCCGCCTGCTCTTCGCCTTCATTGTTTTGCACCAACAACCGGGAAACCGCCGTGCTCAGCGATTCCTGCCGAGCCTGCAGCGTCAACCGGATTTGCTCGCGCGCCTCTTGTTCTTTGCCCGCTGCTGCCAACGCAAACATGCGATGCACCGCGTCCCAGAATTGTGCCACGGACTGCGTGAGATAATTTCGCTGCTCCTCCGTGCGATTCGTACCAGCCAGTTGTTCTTCCAGATGCAGCGCCGCATCCAGATCTTCGCGCATCCGCTCGAATTGCGCGGACCACGCCGTCAGCGGATACGGCTCGCTCGCGTCCAGCATGTCGCGCATCGCCAACCCAACTGAATTCAAATCGTTCTGCACACGCAAAAGTTGCAGCGAATCTCTGCGGTTTCGGTCGACTAATTCGCTCTGCAATTTCCGCAATCCGGAAAGCTGCACCGTAATGTAAAACGAATATGCCACCACCGCGGCAAGCGTGATGATTAGTCCGAAGAGAAGCCCGGTTGTCGGCGAGCGCTGCGCAGGCGTTTGCACTGAGAGAGGATACCTCAGGCAGCGGCTTGGCGCCGCACGAGGAGCAGCAGAAACATCATCGCAATAGCGGAGAAGAGCGGCACAAGCAACCCGGCGCGCAAACCACCCGCATGTGCGGAAACGAAGCCCACGAACCACGGAGCGACAGCGGACCCGACCGATGACATGGAAAACATCAGCCCGCCGAGACGCACGGCCCTTGCTCCGTACCAGCGCGAAAGCCATGAAACGTAAATAGGGAAAACGGCCGCGCAGCCCAGGCCGGTGATAGCTGCGCTCGCGAAAGCGATTTGTTGTGTAGGAGCGATCACGAACACCGTATTTGCGATGATCACCATAGTCAGCGCTGCAAGCACTAGGCGATATTCACGGACGCGCGCAAGAACAAAGGGCGCGAACGCCCGGCCGGACAAAAGTCCGCCATAGAAAAACATCGGCGCCAATGTGGAAATGCCTTCTCCGCCGCCGGGAAGCCGCTTTGCATACGCAGCGGCCCAGCTTCCGAGGCTGACCTCCACTCCCACGTACAAGAAAAATAGCGCGGCAAGGGTGAGCGTCGTCACCAAGCCCGGACTAATCACCGGCGTAGTTGCCGGCGAATCAGACGCTGCGTGCTTTGCTTCGGGGAACCTCGCAAAGAAAAATGAAAATGCCAATAGGCCGGCGACTCCTGCGAAGAAGTAGAGAAATGTCGGGAGAAATCCGTTTTTCAGCGCGAGTAAAACCAGCGGAGAGCAGGATACGGCTCCCGCTCCCCACGCGAAGTTAACAAGGCTTACCAGTGAAGCGCTTCGCGCGCCGCCGATTTCTGCCACAGCGAGATTCGTGGGAGGCACGACAAGTCCATAGCCAACTCCGAGAGCCCCAAGCGCGAGCTGGAGGACGATCATGGAGGAGGTGTTGACCGAAGCGAGGCCCGCGCCGATCATCAAATAGCCGAGAACGAGAGAAGTGCGCGCGCCCAAGTAATGCGTAATCAGGCTGGACAGCCAGACTCCCGCCAGCGAACCAGAAAACTCGACGGCCAACAAAAAGCCAGCCTGCGAATCGCTCAGCGACCACCGCGCTATAAACTGCGGCATAAGCGGACCTGTCAGCGTGATCTCGAGACCGGTCAGGACGAATCCAGCGAAGAGCAGCACCAGCAAATAGCGTTGACGTGCTGCTGTGTTGATAGCGATGGCTTGTGAGCTCACTGGCTATCAACCATTTTGCAGGACCGCGGCGCTGCGAGCAACCCGTCGTTTTTTGCAGTCCTTTTGTGCCTGCGCAAAATGTAATCTGTCTAATCCAAAACTTGATATTTCCAGGAGTCTTTGCTTCCGATTGCAAAAACTAGTCGCTCTCTCTCCGCGATGCGATAGTATGAAGCGCCTTTTCAGATTCGTTTGTGACCGCTGCGCGGACGTTTTTATGAACCCTCCTTGGATCGATTCGTGATTGATGTTGGACTCATCGGATTTGGACTTGCCGGCCGCGCCTTTCACGCCCAGGTGATTCGCGCCATGCCCGGATTGCGGCTGGCGGCGATTCTTCAGAGGAGCGGCAACGAAGCCGCCGGGCGATATCCCGATGTTCACGTCGTCCGCACGCTCCATGAACTTCTCGCCATCAAAGAAATCCGCTTCATCGTCATCGCCACCCCGAATGATTCGCACTACCCGCTTGCTCTCCAATGCCTGGCCGCTGGACGCGACGTCCTCGTCGACAAGCCGTTAACAACCACACTCGAAGAGTCGATAGCGCTCGTCGAGTTCGCAAAGCAACAGGGCTGCATCCTCACCGTTTATCAGAATCGCCGTTACGACGGCGATTTTCAGTCAATCAAGCAGCTCGTTGAGAACGGCACGCTGGGACGAATCGTTCGCTTTGAATCAAATTACGATCGCTTTCGTCCGCAACTCAAACCGAATGCCTGGCGCGAACGCACGGGTCCCGGGACTGGCATCTTTTTCGATATTGCGCCACACCTCATCGACCATGCGCTCTTGCTTTTCGGTTTGCCTGAAGCGCTGACGGCCGACATTCGCATTGAGCGCGAAGGCGCTGTTGCAGATGATGCGTTCGACCTGGCGTTTCACTATCCGCGTGGACTGCGTGCGGATTTGCGTTCCTCGATTCTGGCCGCTGCGACTCGCCCGCGTTTCATTTTGCATGGAACGCAAGGGGCATTCGTGAAGCAATCCTTCGATCCGCAGGAAAATAATCTGCGGCACGGCCACGTCCCCACGGACACGGCGTGGGGCGCGGAGGCAGAAGAAAATTGGGGGCTGCTGACGCTTTCCGAGAACGGAGCGCTTACCCAACGACGCGTGCCCTCCGTGAATTGCGACTACCGCGACTTCTACGCCAATTTGTGCGACGCGATTCTCGGCAAGGCGTCGCTGGCAGTGACTCCTGAATGGGCGCTCGATGTGATGTGCCTGCTGGAACTGGCGCGCCAAAGCAGCAAGGAACGCCGAACTGTTTCTGTACCGATGAAAACTTGAGTATTCCTCGCGTGGTGTCTGTTGCGGATGGCCAGATTCGCAAATAGTAGCCAATTTCCGAAAGTGAAGGGCAGCTGTCGCGTATAATCAAATTTCGTGCAAGCGGGAGGAGCGCTACGGTGGCTTCTGTCATTGAACTGGCACCCTCAATATTGTCCGCCAACTTTGCGCAATTGGGCGCCGAGGCGAAGGCTGCGCTCGAAGGCGGCGGCACGGTTTTGCATCTCGACGTGATGGATGGGCACTTCGTGCCGAACATCACCATTGGGCCGCCTGTAGTGGCCGCGCTTCACGGAACTATTCCGAATGTGACGTTTGATTGCCATTTGATGATCGAAAACCCGGATCAATTCATTCCGGCATTTGCAGAAGCAGGCGCGAACTGGATTTCCGTTCATCAGGAGGCCTGTGTTCACTTGGATCGCACGCTCCATCTGATTGAGTCGCATGGGTGCAAGCCGGGCGTAGTGATTAATCCGGCGACTCCGGTGCATATGCTCGACGACGTTTTGGAAATTGTGCACCACGTTTTGGTCATGTCCGTGAATCCGGGATTTGGCGCGCAGCATTTCATTCCCAACTCGCTGAAGAAAGTGGAAGCGCTCGCGCGGATCCGCGAGTCACGCGGTTTGGAGTTCCGCATCGAAATCGACGGTGGCGTTGCGCTCGATACGGTGGGGGATATCGTTCGCGCCGGCGCGGAAATTCTTGTAGCGGGCAATGCCGTGTTTTCGCACGGCGACATTCGCGAAAACGCGCGCAAATTGTTGGAAGCAGCGCGTGCGGCTACGATCGTTAAGGCGCGTAAGCGGCGAATCGTTAGTGTTTGATAGATCGTGCACGCGGCAGCGGTTCGCCTCAGAAGGCGGACCCTACAACGGCAACGCCGTTGCGTATTTGGGCTGTTACTGTTGCTCATAATTCCACGTTAGACCGCCAGCTACTACGAACGTAGTTCCCGTAACGTAGCTGGACTCTTCGGAAGCCAGAAAAGCGGCGATGGACGCGACGTCTTCCGGTTTTCCCAACCTGCGCAGCGAAATATTTTCCAAGAGACTCTTCAATTTTACCGGATCGTTCAGTAAGTTTTTGTTGATGGGCGTTTCGATCGCCCCTGGGGAGCGATGTTGTTGATGGCGATGCCGAGCGGAGCAAGCTCGATCGAGAGGTTGCGCGTGATCATCTTCAGGCCGCCCTTGCTGGCGCAATAGGAAGTAAAGTGCGGGAAGGGAAGCTCTTCGTGCACGGAACTGATGTTGATGATTTTTCCTGGGCGCTTGGCTTGCATCAGATAACGGACCGCCGCCTGCGTGACGAAAAATAGGCCCTTCAAATTTACGTTCAACACGAAGTCGTAATCGGCCTCGGTCGCGTCCCAAAAATTGGCGCGCTTCTCGACGCCGGCGTTATTCACCAAAATGTCCAGCTCACCGAGCTGCGAAACTGTTTCCGAGATGAAGCGCTGGCCGTCGGCGCGCTTCGAGAAGTCGGCTTAGACGGCGATGGTTTTTCCGCCGCCGGCCCGGAGGCCTTCGACGACGCGTTCTGAGCCTTTCGCGTCCGAGCGGTAGCAGATCGCCACGGCTGCGCCTTCCTGGATGAACCGCTCGGCGATTCCCAAGCCGATGCCCTGGTTTCCGCCGGTGATGGCCGCTACTTTGTCTTCCAAGCGTTTTGACACAGGTAACGCCTCCATTTTCACGAGGACATTCCCAAAAGGGAACGCCCAACGGTGGCACCCCGACCCGGTCGGGGTAAACGCCGTGCACGGAGAAGTGGCGATTGGAAGTGGTTGCCGATGACGACCATCGGGAATGATAGCATGGTTAGTACTGATTGGAGATTATGTTGTTTATTTACTGAATGCTTATTTGAGCGGCGAGGTGCGCATTCGAACGGGAGTGACGGAAGTCGAGAAATAGCAAGGAGTTGGCGGGATTGAGACGGTTTGATGAGACTGTGGAAATGTGTGGAAAAGCCGAAATCTCCGAGCGCCGCCGACGTCAGTTCACGTGCGCGAGCGGGATGATGAGGCTTCCGACTGCCGCGGTGCTGGGATCTTGAACTAGGATACGCAGCGTGGTCGCACCGGATTGGGGCTGTACAGATTTGCGAAAGGTTATGCCAGTTTTCAGAATTGCTGGATATTGTTTCTCGGTGAAGCGGAGATTGATGCGATTGGCTGATTCGCGGAGAACCTTGCCCGTCTCGTCTTGTTCAATCACGGTTATGTCGAGAGCGCCTGTGCGGATTTCGCCGCTCTGCGCAAGCTGAAGATCGTGAATACCGATAGAGCCAGAAAGGGCAATGGAATTCGGCGTTGGTTGATTGACTCGATCCACCTTGACCTCGAGCGGAATAGTGGACGAGTCCAGCGGACTCTTGATGGCGATTAGAAAATTGTTGTGACGATCGTCTTGGGTGGCTGGGACGTCCTTGAGGGCGAAGTAGCCTTTGGGATAGCGAAGGTTCAACCCGGAGCGGTGGACCTGGACTTTCAGCTCATGGAATTTCCCGTCCAGCGAGTCGGAATCTATATAAAAGCCGAGATTATAGGTGACGGCGGAATCCTCGACGGCTTTGCGAATGGCGCTGGTAACGTCATTGGTGTTGACGAAGGCGCGGCCTCCTGTATCTTCAGCTATCTTCTGCATCGTATCCACGCCAATGGGCTGGTCGGTCTGGGCCGAGCTCTTATCGAGCCCGAGTGCGCTACTAAGTTTGGAGCCGCTAGCCACAGCGTCGTTGGCCGAATCCGGCACTGCCCGGGGGAGAAGGCCGCGCGCGTCCACGGGATAGGCAGCGATTTGTGCAGGAACCAAAATGCGCGCGAGTGCGGCGCCGGAAAAGGGAAGATTGGCGGTTAGCCAAACGAGGTTTTTTCGGCCGGGAATGTTGGCAACGTGGGAGGCGATGGATTGGAGCGCAGCCGTGGTTTGCATAGCGCGGCGCTCATTTGTGGCTGCGGCGAATTCCAGCGCTTGCGCGTCCATGTTGGCGTTGAACTCCTTGCCGGGCACAGGGGTGTGGTAACCACCGGGCTGGGCGGCCTCGCGGTTGGACTTTGATGTAGTGTCGTAGTTTTTCAAGACCGTGAGAAGGCGGTCACGGTCGCTCGTGAAGTCGCATAGCACATGCAGATTCTCGCTCAGACCATAAATGGCCACGCGATCTTTCGGGTCAAGATTCTTTACGAATTCGATGAGATGCGCCTTCGCATTGGCCAGTGCCAGATCTTCCATCCACATGGGACCGCTCTCGAGCGTTTCATGGCCATTACCCGAAAGAGTATTCAGGTTGTCGAGCAGGACCATAGTGACGCTCCTCGAGGTGCTTGCGCCGTATTGCGCAAGGTCTGAGAACGTGTTTTGTGGAAGCGCCTGTGCAGGCTGCACCGCAGACTCGCTGGATTCGATAGAGAAAATGCTGATTTTCTGCGGCTTCCCTCGATCCAGCACGACGAAATCGTCCTTCGTCAGATCGGCGACGGGGCCGTTGTTATTGCCAACGATGATGCCAATCTGAACCAGATGAGTGGATACATGAATCTGGGGAGCCTGGGGTGTGTTGTGCGATGCCAAAGCCATCGGCACCAGCAGCAATGCGAAGACGATTGCTACTCGGCCAGCTATGAACTCAGCGGACGACCTCATGGTTGTTCACTTTGCCGATAAATGTGTGAAGACTACCATGTTTTGCGCGCGGTGAGTGTCCCTCGCCGAGATCATTGGCTATATCGCCGAAGTGAGGAAACTGCTGCACAGCCCAATCTTGGTCTACGGGAATTAGCTGCGGATTAGTTTGGCGAGAAGCGGCATTCGATTACTAGGGCCAGGGCTGATTCCAGGCTTACGCCGGCCGCTACAAGGGGTTGGATCCAGAGGCGGTGGAAACTTTCGGGCTGATTTTCGGCTTCGGTGAAGAGGCAATCCAGAGCTTCAAGCTTCCAGAGGCGCTCGAGGTCTTCGCGGTTCAGGCGCTCGCGGTATTCTTCAATGAAAGTTTTGGATTCTTTGTTGTTCGTCTTGTTGCTCATCTCGCAAGTCCTTCTATTCTTTGATTCTTTAACCAGATTCCAGGGTACACAGTCGTGGTCTGTCAGTTTCCTAGCAAGAACGTCGCCAAAAGGTGGCTGAGATTAGGTTGGTGATGTTTTCTTTTGGCTCCCGCTTCCGCCCCGGTGCTTACCATTTTTGGCTGGCACCGGTAGGCAGAAGAGAGGCATTTGGTTTATGGAGCGAGAGTTAGGCAGCGATGAAGAGTGTCCTGCCTTCGCGGTTCACGAGGAGCAGAGGATCGGTGCCGCTCTTGCTGATCGCCCTCTGGAACTCAGAGACGTTAGCGACGGGTTGATGGTTGACTTCCTGGATGACGTCGCCCTTTTGCAGGCCGGAGTCGGCCATTTTGCTGGCCGGGTCGATGCTGGTGACGACGACGCCTTTAGTCGTCGCAGGAATGTTCAGCTCGTGAGCGATGCTGGCATTGAGGTTGCTGATTTCGACGCCTTCCAGCGCCTTGCTACCGCCTTCTTCATCGTTTGAATCGGCTTTAGCGGATTCTGTAGGCATTTCGGCTAGCTTGACCGTGGCCTCGCGCTCTGTGGCATTTCGGAGCGTCTTGAGCATGAGCTGAGTGCCTGGTTGCATCATCGAGATGCTCATGCGGAGTTGGTTGCTGTCGGTGACGGGCTTGCCGTTGACCTCGAGAATGATGTCGCCTGTCTTGATGCCCGCTTCAGACGCGGGGCTGTTGGGAGTAACGTCGCCGACGACGATTCCTTCGGACTGCTTTTCGCCAAAGGCCTTGGCCATGGCGGGAGTAACGTCCTGTGGATAGATTCCCAAATAGGCGCGGGTAACGTGACCGTTTTTCAGGACCTGGTCCATGACCTGGCGAGCTAGATTAGCCGGGACGGCAAAGCCGATACCCTGGCTGCCGCCGGAACCGTGCGAGATGATGGCGGTGTTGATGCCCACGAGTTCGCCGCGGTCATTGATGAGCGCGCCGCCAGAATTGCCTGGATTGATCGGGGCGTCGGTTTGGAGGAAGTCTTCATAGTCCTCGATGCCGAGACCGCCGCGGCCGGTGGCGCTGATGATGCCCTTGGTGACGGTTTGGCCTACGCCGAAAGGATTGCCGATGGCTAGGGCGACGTCGCCAACTTGCACTTTGGAGGAATCGCCGATGGTAATCGGAGATAGATTTTTGGCGTCAATTTTCAGAAGGGCGACGTCGGTCTTCGGATCGGCGCCAACGATGTGGGCCTGGAACTCGCGCTTGTCAGCGAGCGTGACGCGAACATCCGTGGCGCCATCGATTACATGATTGTTCGTGAGGATATAGCCTTCGGGGCTGACGATTACGCCGGAGCCGAGAGCTTTTTCGCGGGAGTCGCGGGGAGTTTGGCCCCTCCCGTTTCCATCCTGTCCGAAAAACTGACGAAAGAACGGATCCATCGGCAATTCTTCCCCGGATTCTCGACGGTTGTGGACGACTTTCGAGGAAGAAATGTTAACGACGGAGGGCAAGACTTCTTTTACGAGGGGAGCGTAGCTGCTCTTGCTCGGCCCTTCGCTGGCGTCGGCCAGTCTTAATGTGGCCGGGGGATTCTTAGATGATAGTGATTTTTCCGTAGCGCGGCCGAGGCCCAAGCCTGCCGCGCCAAGTGCAAAGCCAAGTCCGAGAACTGCCGGTCTCGACCTCAGCAGGGACGTAAGTGAATTCATTTTTCTCTCCTGTTTCGAATGCAAATCGCTGCAACCGATGGGTGGTTGGTTGCTGCTGTTTTGGTTGCTCTTATTCAGACGCTATAGACTAGGGTGATGATTCTCCCTGGCAGGGGGGATATTGGGAGCCTGTGATTGGGTAGGAACGGAAAGCCGCGCCAGGAGTGCGTGCGGAGTAGAAAAGAAGCGATTTAGGGCTTAGGAGATGATACCTCGGCGAACGGCGAAAAGAATCAGCTCGGGGATGCCCCGCAGATTGAGCTTTTCCATGATGTTGGAGCGATGGGTTTCCACGGTGTAGACGCTGAGATTCAATAGGTTGGCTACGTCTTTATTGGATTTGCCTTCGGCGACGAGCTGGAGGATTTCGCGCTCGCGTGGGGTGAGGAGGTCGTAGGTGTCTTCGGCGCCGCTGCGTTTGAGCTTACGGACGTAGTCGTCGAGCAGCACTTTGCTGACGGCGGGACTGAAGAAAGACTTGCCTTCGGCGACGGCATGGACGGCTTTGATGAGATCAGACTCGGCGGAGTCTTTTAAGAGGTAGCCCTTGGCGCCGGCTTTGAGAGCGCGGAGGACGTAGCTTTCATCCGAATGCATGCTGAGCATAACGACGGAGATTTGCGGATTTGCTTGAGTGATCTGCAAGGCGGCTTCGATGCCGTTTAGACTGGGCATGCCGATGTCCAGGACAACTACTTCGGGCTTTAGAGATTTTGCGAGGGAGACGGCTTCGCGGCCGTCGTTGGCTTCGCCGACTACCGTGAGATCGGGTTGCTGCTCGACGAGGAGACGGAGGCCGCTGCGCATGAGCTTGTGATCGTCGGCGAGCAGGATACGAATTTTTCTCATGGTTGGTTCATGGATGGTTCAGGGGCGGGTCCGCTTGGTGGAGCGGCAGTTCGGCTTTGACCGTAGCGCCTTTTCCGGGCGCGGAATCGATCGTAAGGGGGCCACCGAGGCGGCGGACGCGTTCTTCCATGCCGAGAATTCCCATGCCGCGCTGACGCTTCGGATCGAAGCCATGGCCATCATCGGTAATTTCGATCGTGATTCTGTCCGAGCCCTGTACGACAGTTACCTTCGCGTTTTTCGCAGCGGCGTGTGTGGCGGCATTGTTGAGAGCTTCCTGGACGATGCGGTAGACGGTAACCTTCGTTTCGTCGCCTAGATCTTCCGAGACATTATGCGGGTGAACTTCTACTTCCATATCGCTGCGGCGCGAAATTTCACGCGCTTGCCACTCGAGAGCGGGGATCAGGCCGAGGTCGTCGAGCATAGGAGGGCGAAGTAGAAGAGCGATATCGCGGATGGATTTGACGGCGGTCTCGGCAACAGATTTTATGTGCGTGATTTGAGCTTGCGTGACGCGGTCATCGGGCGGGACTAGCTTGGAAAGCTGGCCGACCTCGACAAGGAGCGCGCCAAGGGATTGGCCGACTTCGTCATGTAGTTCGCGGGAGATGGAGCGGCGCTCTTCTTCCTGGGCTTCTACAAGGCGGGCGGACAACCCTTCGAGTTCCAGGCGGCTGAGGGCAAGCGCTTGATAGCGCTGGCGAGCTTGGCGCTCGAGGCGGAGAATGTACCAGCCACAAATCAGGGACATCAAGACTCCGGCGATTAGCGCGAGAGAGACTAGCCAGATGAGGCGGGATTCCAACAATTGAAAACGTGTGGCGACGGCGAGATTTTCGAGGGCGAGCTTGCGTTCGTCCAGCGAAGAGATCTGCGTGGCGAGTTCGAACATGCGCGTGCGCCAAGGGATGAGTTGCTGGCCGATGAATTGGTACGCGCGTTGCCGGCGAAGATCGGCGCGCCAGGTCAATACGGTGGCACAAGAGTTTTCTTCATCCTGAACCTGCAGCTGCATTGCCTCGATGAGGACTTGCTCATCGGCATCAAACTCTCGTTTGAAACCCTCTAAGACGCCGTGGACTAACGCGATTTTCCGTTGCACGTCGGACGGATCGGGTGCGGAGTCTTGAAGTTGCTCCTGGAGCAGGTAGCGCTCGAGTTGGTCGTCGTAGACGCGAACGGAAACAACGATGGTGCCGAGGACGTGATTGCGAGCGGCGAAGAGGCTGCTGACTCTCCGGGAGGCGACGTCGAGGCGGCGAACAGAGAAAAGAGCGTCGACGCCGGCGCCGATCAAGAGAGCGAGAAGCCAGCCGAAGGAGATGACAAGGAGGCGGCGGAGTTGTTTGCCATGCCGCTCGGATTCGGAATCGTCAGGGCGAGCCGTTCGCGGGAGAGGCGGCGCGGCGTTTTTGGCACGGTCGAGAGGCACATATCAGAGAATATGACAAAGCTCAGAGAAAAGCGCGGTGTTAAAGCCCAGCATTCGCAAGGCCGCTTGCGCGGCCTTACGCTGCAGAGCCCAAAAGCTGAGGAATTAGGCTACCGTGACGTCGGGGCTGAGGTAGACGTCCTGGATGGTGTTTAGTAGCTGGACGCCTTCGCTCATCGGGCGCTGGAAGGCTTTGCGGCCGGAGATTAAGCCGGTGCCGCCGGCGCGCTTGTTGATGACGGCGGTGGTGACGGCTTCTTCGAAGTCGTCGGCACCAGACGCGCCGCCGCTGTTGATAAGGCCGGAGCGACCCATGAAGCAGTTGGCGACCTGGTAGCGGCAGAGATCGATGGGATGATCGCTGGCAAGGTCGGTGTAAATGCGCTTGTCGAATTTTCCGTAGCTGGAATCGCCCATGTTGAGGGCCATGTAGCCACCATTATTTTCGGTCATTTTTTGCTTGATGATGTCGGCTTGGATGGTGACGCCGAGATGATTCGCCTGGCCGGTGAGGTCGGCGGAGAGGTGATAGTCCTTGTCCTTCTTGAAGGCGTTGTTGCGGAGGTAGCACCAAAGGACGGTGGCCATCCCCAGTTCGTGGGCATGGGCAAAGGCCTGGCTGATTTCCACGATTTGGCGAGTGCTTTGCTCGGAGCCGAAGTAAATTGTAGCGCCGACGGCGGCCGCGCCCATGTTCCATGCCTCCTGCACGGTACCGAAAAGGACCTGGTCGAAACGATTGGGGTAGGTGAGAAGCTCGTTGTGATTCATTTTGACGATGAAGGGAATCTTGTGGGCGTATTTGCGCGCGACGGCGCCGAGGACGCCGTAGGTAGAGGCGACTGCGTTGCATTGGCCTTCTATGGCCAGCTTGACGATATTTTCCGGGTCGAAATAATCGGGATTTTTCGCGAAGCTGGCGCCGGCGGAGTGCTCGATGCCCTGATCGACGGGGAGGATTGAGAGATAGCCGGTGCCGCGGAGGCGGCCGTGATGGAATATGCGCTGGAGATTGGTGAGGACGCGGCTGCTGCGATCGGAGAGCGTCCATACGCGGTCAATAAAATCGGGGCCTGGAAGATGCAGACGCTCCTTCGAGATTTTCGGCGTTTTGTATCCGAGAAAATATTCGGCCTTTGCGCCGAGATAGGTTTCTATGTTTCCAGTGCTAGTCGTGGTTGCCATGGGACTCTCCTAAGTTATTCGCGAATTGCTCGCGTGAGCATGCTGCCGGCGGCGGAATCCACCAACCAAAGCAAAGTGCCGTTCACCGGTTGAATCAACTGAGCCGGCAACTGATCCGGCTCGTAAAAGCGTTCCAGGACCGCGGTCAATGCGGGGGCTTTATCTGCGCCAGTCACCATAAAGATGATGTTGGCGGCGTTGTTGACGGCCGGAGCGGTGAGCGTGATGCGGTCCATGAGGGCTTTTCCTACCCAATTATGCACCGCAATGCGGCGATTTTCGCGCAGCGCTTTTGTTCCAGGAAAAATCGAGAGCGTGTGGCCTTCGCTGCCCATACCGAGCAGCACCAAGTCAAAGCGCGGAAATTGGCCGATGCTCAACTTGAAATACGTTCGAATGGCCTGTTCGTACTCCTTGGCGGCATCTTCTGCTTCCGGGTATTCACCTTTAATGCGAGTGACTTGCGCTGGTTTCAGAGGCGACTTCGAGAAGATCGTTTCCTTGGCCATGCAAAAATTGCTTTGCGGGTCGTCCGGGCCAACATGACGCTCATCGCCGAAGAACAAATGCATTTTATCCCACGGTACTTGCGAGCGGAGAGCGGGATCATCCACGAGCAGGCTGTAAAGAATTTTGGGTGTGGAACCGCCTGCCAGCGCCACATGGAACGAACCCTTTTCCTTAACCGCGGCTGCCGCAATCTCGACAAATTTGTGCGCGCAGCGCTCCGCGATTGCCGTTCCATCTGGCAAGACTCGAACTTCGGCGGTTGATTCGTCTGCGGCCATGCGCTTTTCGCCCTACTTGTTCATCGCTCCAGCGCTCTTCAGATTTTCAGTGGCCGTCGCAGAGCTCTTCGCGTCCTCTTCCTCTTCGCCGATTCGCCGCCAGGCACGGCCGTCACGCTGCAAAAGTTCGTCGGCTTCTTTCGGACCCCAAGAGCCAGCAGCGTAATTGGGGAAGCCTCGAGCGGGGAGCGCTTTCCAGACGTCAATGATTGGCTCGATGGCAGCCCATCCAGCTTCGACCATGTCCGCGCGCTGGAAAAGCGTGGCGTCGCCCATCATGCAGTCGTAAAGAAGCCGTTCGTAACCGGTGCTGTGCGACTTGCCAAAATCGCGCGCGTAGTCGAAGTCCATGTTTACCAAGCCGAGCCTCATGACAGAGCCGGGAACCTTTGCGGCAAAACGCCAAGAAATGCCTTCGTCGGGTTGGATGTGGATCACGAGCCGGTTGGTGCGCGGATCTTTGATGGGAGTCTTTCGAAACAGCATGAAAGGCGCCCTGCGAAATTGGATGGCGATTTCCGTCACGCGCTTGGCGAGACGCTTTCCAGTGCGGAGGTAAAAAGGCACATCGGCCCAGCGCCAATTATCGATTTTGAGTTTCAGAGCGACGAAAGTTTCGGTATTCGAATCGGGCGCGCAGTTGGGTTCGCTGCGATAAGCGGGAACTTTTTGGCCGTCCTCCGTACCTTCGCCGTATTGGCCCCGAACAGTGTTATGCAAAACATCTTCAGGAGTGAGGACCTGCAAGGCGTGCAGGATTTCCGCTTGTTTGTCGCGGACAGCGTCGGCTTCGAAAGAGATGGGCGGCTCCATGGCCGTGAGCGTGAGAAGCTGGAAAAGATGGTTCGGGACCATGTCCTTGAGGGCGCCCGCGGTTTCGTAGAAAGCGCCGCGGTGTTCGACGCCGACAGATTCAGCGGCGGTGATTTGCACGTGATCGATGTACATGCGGTTCCAGAGCGGTTCAATCATGCTGTTGGCGAAACGAAAAACCATCACGTTCTGGACGGTTTCCTTGCCGAGATAGTGGTCAATGCGGAAAATCTGTTTTTCGGTCAGGATTTGTTTCAGTTCTTTGTTGAGTTGTTTCGCCGATGGGAGGTCGTGGCCGAAAGGTTTTTCCACGATCACCCGGGTCCATTTGCCGTTTTCTTCTTTGGTGAGGCCAATCTCTCCGAGCTTTTGAACAATTAGCGAGAAAAAATTAAAAGAGACGGCCAGGTAGTGGAAGAGATTGCCCTGTGTGCCGTGATTCTTATCGGCCGCGGCGATCTGGTCTTTCAGGCGCTGGTAGGCAGAGGGATCCTTAAAATCGCCCTGGACATAGTAGATGCGATCCAGAAACCAGTGCCACAGCTTTGGGTCGACAGGGTGGTCTTCGAATTTGTTTATTTCCTCGTTGAGGAGCGCGCGGAAGGATTCCGTGTTCATTTGGTCGAAAGCGAAGCCAACAATGGCGAACTGCTGCGAAAGCAGGCCCTCCTGCGCGAGGTTGATCAGGGCCGGAATGAGCTTTCGCTTGGTGAGATCGCCGCTCGCCCCGAAAATCACCATGACGCAAGGGGAGCCAGTGGGCGCTGCATCGGTCTGATTTGGAGTCATCCAGGTCGTCCTATCTCAACTGTCCAGTCGGCCGATGAAACAACTAGTGGCCGGATTTTTTTTCAATGTGGCCGCCGAACTGAAAGCGCATGGCGGAAAGAACTTTGGAGGCGAAATCGCCTTCGCCGCGCGATGTGAAGCGCTCGAAGAGAGACGCGGTAAGGACCGGCGCGGGAGCGGTAGATTCGATCGCCGCGAGAATGGTCCAGCGGCCTTCGCCGGAATCGGACACGCGTCCGGAAAAACGCTCCAGAGTGGGCTGCTCCAAAAGAGAGATGGCGGTGAGATCGAGCAGCCAGGAGGCGACGACGCTGCCGCGGCGCCAGACTTCGGTGACGTCCGCGAGATTGAAATCATATTGATAGTGTTCTGGATTGCGTAGAGGGGTGGTTTCCGCGTCGTTCTCGCGCTGAGTTTTTCCGGCGTTGGCATGCTTCAGGATGTTCAGGCCTTCGGCGTAAGCTGCCATGAGGCCGTATTCGATGCCGTTGTGGACCATCTTCACGAAATGGCCGGCGCCAGACGGGCCGCAATGAAGGTAGCCCTCTTCGGCAGTTCCGCCGACCTTTTCGCGGCCAGGAGTACGATCGACGTTTCCGCGGCCAGGGGCGAGTGTTTTGAAAATGGGGTCGAGGTGTTTCACGATGTCCAATTCGCCGCCGATCATCTGGCAATAGCCGCGCTCTAGGCCCCAGACGCCGCCGCTGGTCCCAACGTCACAATAATGAATGCCTTGGCCGGAAAGTTCACGCGCGCGGCGAATATCGTCGATGTAGTAGGAATTTCCGCCGTCGATGACGATGTCGCCGACTTCAAGCCTGCTAGTGAGTTCGTGGAGCGTGGCGTCCACGACCGCTGCCGGAACCATCAGCCAGATGGCGCGGGGCTTTTGCAATTTCTTGACGAAATCGCCGAGCGAGTCTGCTCCCGTTGCGCCTTCTCCCGCAAGCTGTTTCACGGAGTCCGCGCTCCGGTCATAGACAACGCAAGTGTGGCCGTTCTTTTGCAGACGCCGGACCATGTTGGCACCCATTCTTCCCAGCCCGATCATGCCAAGTTGCATCGCCATTGCTCCTGTGCGGTAGTTTTGTGCGTCTTCAGCGAACTCTATCGATATTTATTTTATGCGAGCGCTTGATTAACGGCGTCTGTCAGCGTTGTCAGCGCTGCGGCGACATCTTTGCCAAGATGAACACGCAACGCGCGCCTGCCACGCTCCGCGAGAACGGCAAAATCACCGCGCGCTTGCGCCGCTTTCACTACTCCAAAGGTGTATTTCTGGCCGGGTACCAGGATGTCCACCGCATCGTCGCAGGTAATCTGCAGGAAAACGCCGGTGTTGGGTCCACCTTTGTACGCTTGCCCCGTGGAATGAAGGAAACGCGGCCCAAAGCCCAGAACACTGGCTACTTTTTTGTTGTCGC
>DATDHE010000468.1:0-3798 GCA_036521695.1 Candidatus Acidiferrum sp.
ACCGTGGGCGCGGGCGTCCATCATGACGATGCTGTAGCCGGCGCGGAGGAGAAATTCGGATTGGCCGATTACGCCAATGCGGTTGTCGGCGACGCCGTGGAAGAGAAGAACCCAACTGCCGTTGGGACGCTCGGGCTGGACTTTCCAGCCGCGAAGGAGGACTCCGTCAGGCGCCCGGACGTCGAAATCTTCGCGGTGCCCGCCAGTGTGGGCAAAAGAGGCGTCCGCTTCGCAGATGAGGTCCTGGGAAAGCTCTCGCCGGATTGGGTGAAGGAATCCCGGGGCGACAAGCCAACCCGCAACGCCAGCCAATAGAGGAGGCAAAAGCATAAGAATCAGCAAGATACGAAGGAGTCGACGGCGCAAGGGCATAAACATGACGCTAACCAATATACGGGAGGACAGCCGCCAAGGTTCACGGTCGTAAATGAAGTGTGTCTAGACTACCACAGTGCCCGTACCGCCAAACTGTTCCGCAACGGTCGCAGCCAAGCGGTTCGCCTTCCCTCGGACTATCGGTTTGAGGGTTCCGAGGTGTACGTGCGCCGCGATCCGTCAACGGGAGATGTGATCCTCTCGTGGGAGGATTTCGCACGGAAACGCGAAGCCGTACGGTTGAAGACCGCCGTCGATGAGTTTCTGCTGCGAGTGGATTCTCTACCGTGGGATTCCAACGCGGCGAGGCGATACGCTGATTTGCGAGCCGCTCTTGAGATTGCGGGGACTCCTATGGGGAATTTGGATATGATGATCGCGGCTCACGCGTTGGCTGCCGAAGCCGTTCTGGTAACCAACGATCGTTGCTTTCGCCGATTGAAGCACTTGAGAATCGAGGATTGGACAGAATAGAGAGAAGTTACTCGTTCGTGTCCGGTTGGACCGCGAAAATGTGGCGCGCCCGGTGAGGTTCGAACTCACGACCTACAGCTTCGGAGGCTGTCGCTCTATCCATCTGAGCTACGGGCGCACTGTTGCGTGTCACAAGACGGTGGTGGAAAAGGCTCGCATTAAAACTGCCGCTTACGTCATCATTTTATCGCTTGCGCGCATTCTGCGCCATAGCAGTTTCGGCGCTGCCAGTTAGAATCCTCACCTGCTCGGGCCGAAGTTTTCCGGTTTAGCCCTTGGCCCGCGTCTTGATCTCGTGGGCAAGTTTTTCAATTTCTTCTGCTTTTTTTACCATCGCCAGGGACAGCACTTGGGCGGAGTCCGTTTTCTCCACTTCTGCCTTTAAGTCCGTTGCGAGCTGGTAGAGTTTTTCGATGTTCTTCTTGATGTCTTTCTCATTGGCCTCGAGCATCGCCTTGCTAGGTGATTTGGGTGGAACGGGGTCAGTGCTTTCGGGTTCCACGGACGGGTCGGAAGTCGATCGCCGGCCCGACGGCTTGGCCTGCCCGCTGAGACTGCGGGTGAGCAAAAGCGCTAGCGTCCCGGTGCCTGCCAATACTGTCAAGAATCTGCGCCTCGTGTCAGCCATATTTACCTCACTCCGTGATCGGTCTGCTCAGAATTGAGTTCGCTTCAGACGCGCATCGCTGCTCTTCCAATGTTATACTCTCCCTCCCGAAAAAACGATGACCAGTCTTCCTATTCGCTGGCCCGAAATCACGTTAAGCAGCGTACTTGACCTCGTGGCCATCTTTCTTATTGCGCTGCTCGTCAACCGTTTTCTCCGCGTTCTCACCAAACTGATTGTCAAGCCCGCTGCTACGCAGAGCCGCGCGGCGCAGGTCCGCGAACAGCAAACCCGGACCCTCGCGGGTGTGCTTTACGGCGCCCTAAGCAAGGTGGTGTGGATCGTGGCGCTGCTCACGGCGGTGGACAAAATTGGAATTAACCCCACGCCAGCTCTGACGCTCGCAGGCCTGGCCAGCGTCGCGGTGGGTTTTGGCGCCCAGAATCTAGTCCGCGACGTAATTACAGGCTTCTATATCGTGATCGAAGACCAATACGCCATGGGTGATACTATTCAGGTTGGAGATACGACTGGGCGCGTCGAATATCTGACCTTGCGACGCACCGTATTGCGGGATGCGCGCGGGGCGCTAGTGACGATTGCTAACGGCGAAATTCGTACCGTGAGCAATCTCAGTCGCGATTGGTCGCAGGCCTTTGTGGACATAGCAATCGCGCCGGAAGTATCCCTCGAGAAAACAATGCATGCACTGGAGGCCGCCGCCGCGGAATTGCGAGGCGATCCGTCATGGTCGCAGGCGCTGGTCGATGGGCCGCGAATTCTTGGAGTGCAGGCGTTCGATCGTTCGGCCTCGACGGTGCGTTTGCAAGTGCGCACGGCGCCAACGCGACAGGATGAAGTGTCGCGGGAACTTCGCCGCCGAATCCAAATTGAATTCCAACGCCAGGGCCTTCCGCTTTCAAGCGTGCAACGATTCGAGCTGGCTAGCGCCTTTCCTTCTCTGCAAGAGACACCGAAGCCAAAGCATGAAAAATAGAGCAAGGAGAACCTGAAATGAGCCAAGTCACGTATGAAGAAGTGAATCTGATGCTGAAGCTCTATGAGATGAGACGTGAGCCAAGGCTGCGCCAGGCGCGGGCCTGGTTTCTGGAGCATTTTCACCCGACATCGCCCGAGGACATGATGCAGAAGTTTCCGCAGGGCGGTGAAGAAAACACGTTCATTCGAATGGTTATCAGCTACTGGGATATGGTGGCGAGCATCGTGAACCGCGGTCTGATCAACGATGAACTTTTCTTTGAGAGCAACGGAGAGATCTGGGTGGTGTGGGACCGCATGCACACGATCGTGCCCATCTGGCGTTCCGCGTTCAAGAATCCCCAGCTGTTTTCAAACATTGAAGATACTTGCAAACGGCTGGAAGCTTGGCGCGAGAAGCGGGCGCCGGGTTCGAGCGCGGCGATGCGGCAGATGATGGATCAGGCGCGCCAAAAAGCAAGCGGCGCCTGAACTCGTCAGCGACAGGATTCGCTCTAAACCGGTGCGGATGGGAGCCCATTCGGAACCATGGGAAGGCCTCTGAGGCGGGTACCCGTGGCATCGAAGATGGCATTACCGATGGCTGGGGCGACCGCCATGATTGGCGTTTCTCCTGCACCTGCCGACGGAAGGTCCTTGCGATCGAGAAGGACAGCCTCAATTTCCGGGACGTCCCGGAAACGCGGCACGCGATAGCCCGAAAAACGTGGGTTTGTGATGCGGCCGTTCTCGAACTCAATGGCTTCGAAAAGCGCGCCACCAAGTCCCTGAATATTCGCCCCGATCACCTGATTGCGCAATCCATCGGGATTTACGATGGCGCCGCATTCGAACGCTGTGGTCATGCGTATGACGCGCACCGTGCCAGAGGCGCGATCTGCGGCAACCTCCGCACAAGTGGCCACATAACCGCCCTTTTCGAAACCGCCGGCGATGCCGAATCCCTGGCCCTCTTGCGTTCGCTTGCGCGGCCAGCCAGAAGACTTTGCCGCAGCCTCAAAAACGGCGTGCAGCCGGGAGTCGGAGAGATTCTTCAAGCGAAATTCGAGCGCATCCATTTGCGCCGCATGTGCGAGCTCGTCCATGTGGCTTTCTCGCGCGAAAAAGTTCGCTGTCGCAGCTAAGCCGCGATAAGAGCCGCTACGCAAAGGGCACTGCGTAGAGTGAAATTGGAGGTGCTGATTGGGGACGATGTACGGCGTATCGATGCCGGACATTCCGGAGTTGTAATTGTGATATTCCCACGCCGTCAGCGCGCCGTCCGCGGCAATTCCGCTTTTGATTTCTATCACGCCTGCCGGTCGAAAATAAGCCCAGGTGAATTCTTCTTCTCGCGTCCAAAC
>DATDHE010000469.1:0-3194 GCA_036521695.1 Candidatus Acidiferrum sp.
ATATCTTCCATAATCAGTATTTTGGGATGACTTACTCTTTGCCTTTGGATTGGACCCAGGAATACGAAGGTCCGCCTCCGTCGGATGGCGGGCGCTATGTACTTGCTCAGATCAGGCCTCCGGATACATATAAAGGACCAATCCGTGGCACTATCTTGATCACCGCCGAGGACATGTTCTTCACGCCGATGCCTGCGGCTAATGCGCTCGAGCTTATCGATTACATGAAAGGCCATTTACAGGCCAACTACAGAGTCGAACGTCCACTTACTGAGGCCAAGATTGCCGGCCGCTCCTTCCGATTCTTCGCGTATGAGTCTCCGGCGGCACAGTTGCATTGGTATGTTGCGGCTACCGAAATCCGCTGCCACGCGGTGGAAATTGTCCTGACCAGCCGTGACACCAAACTGCTGGAGAGCTTGATCCTGGACATGAACAAGATGAAGCTGCCTGAGGAAGCTGCTCCCGCAGCAGGAGCGGGTGGAGGCACTGTACCTGTTTGCATCAAGGATTACGCGCGCGACAAAAATCTAACGGCGCGGGTTGACCCGGTTTTTACTGAGCATAGGTTTAACTCTGTTCTAGTCCGAATCATCATCGACAGAGAGGGCAAGGTAAAACACATTCACTTTCTCAGCGCATTTCCCGATCAGGCAACCGCCATCGCTGATGCTCTTGGGCAATGGAAGTTCAAACCGTACTTGCAAAATGGGAAGCCGGGGGAGGTGGAAACCGGCATCATCTTTGGGCACGCGCCACATGCGACCGGACATCCAGCCGGAAATGCTGCGACCGAGTGATTTCTGGCCGATTCAGGACCCAGTTGAGTTGCGAATCCGATGTTTGCAGCTCGTGCGCGTGATGCCAACAAAAGGAGGCCAGTGAGCGGTATCTGTGCCAAGAAATCCTGGCGACGGAAGGTCCTCCTGGGCGTCTGCTTCATTGCGGGCGGTTCAGCGGCGGCGCTGGCAGCGGACTCGATCACGGGCGTGGTCCGCAATCTGACTCGCGGCCGGTTCGCGGCTGGTGCGGAAGTGATTCTTCTTCGCCTGAACCAGATCGGTCTGGGGCAAGCCAATTTCGGCCAAAGCAGTCTCGACCAAAGCGGTCTCGGCCAAGTCAGCCTGAATCAGAACTGGCAGGAGGAAACACGCACCAAGACCAACTCGCAGGGCGCCTTCACCATCAAGGTCCGGTATCCCGACAAGCCGCACTTGGTGCGCGTGATCCACCGGGGAGTCAACTACGATCAGCGGGCTTCGGTGGGTGATGCTGTCTCGATCGCCGTGTTCGATGCGGCCTCGAAGGCGCAAGGCGTAACCGCAAGCATTGAAATCGTCCGCATCGGGACGGCCGGCGACCATCTTCACGTCTCTGACATGATCGAGGTCCGGAATGATTCCAGTCCGCCTCTGACGCAGGCGGGTGAGCGTACGTTTGAAGTTTATTTGCCTGCCCGCGCGAAGATTGATTCCGTTCTGGCCGCGGGTCAAGGAACAATCATTGCGCTGATTTCTGCGACTCCCGTGGCCGGCGAGCCTGGGCACTACGCGGTGAATTTCCCCTTGCAGCCGGGAGCCACCAAGTTCGCATTCAACTACGACCTGCCTTACGCTGGTCACGCAACGTTCCGCCCAAGGAGCATCTATCCGGTGCAGCAATTGGCAGTTATGATTCCGCCGACGATGAAATTCGCGTCGCTGTCCCGCGCTTTCCAGGTTCTGCGCACGGGCAATGACCGCTATCAAGTGGAGGCGGCCAATCTGGTGAGCGCGGGAGAGGGGCCCGGGTTTGCAATCTCGGGAGTTGGCTCGCTCCCCGCGCTGACAGCGCAAGCTCAATCGCCACCGAAACCGCAAATCATGGCACAACCCATTCCCTCGCATTCTGTTGCCGCCGGTTCCCGAGTCCGAGTGCAAGGCACGAGCGCTCTGGATACCGTAGCCGCCTCCGGGATTGTTGCGCGGATATCGCGGGTGACATGGTGGGCGCTGGGTGCTGGTGCTGTCTTGCTTGGGGCCTGCGTTTTCTTCCTCTGGCGCAGACAGCGCGTATCCGACAAGGCAATGACCCACCCCACATAGCCGGCTCCGCCCGGCGCGCGCATATGGCGTGGACACGCCCAAAAAAACGTCCGTACTTCTGCTGTCCTTGGGGAACAATGGCGCACGCCTGGACCTACCGACCTGATTTTTCCGGAATGTCAGCGCGAACGTTTTAGGACCATCCTCGATGAGGAAAATCTTCGCTTTGATCACGAAGGCCGACGCGTACGGCGTACAGCCTGAGGCATACATCCATCTGCCTGCGCCTTAGAAAGGTGCCGACATCTACCAAATCGCTAAGAACTGCGGCGCTAGTGTCGAAAGGATCGAGAAATACTACGCGGCGCACATCAAGACCTCGCTCGACGCCGCTGCAATCAGCGTCATGCGGACCAGGAAAAACAAGAGGCAAGAAAAGCCATCCAGAACACTCAGGCTTCACCGCAACCTCCTAAGCAAGAAACGGATGTGTAAAATCGAGCAACGTGCCATATCATAAGATCACTGAGTAGGGCAGCCGCGCGCGGGCGTGGCGGAATGGCATACGCAGCGGACTTAAGGAAAACTTGAGTGCTCGCCTGGGAAACCGGCGATGCAGAACTGCTCAAAGTCGGGGAAACCTCAAATGGCAATCCCGAGCCAAGCCCGGCCATATACTCCAGCCGGGAAGGTGTAGAGACTAGACGGGCAGCACCTAAGCTCCGGAGCTTCCGGGGGATGGTGAAGGGATAGTCCAGACCGCAAACTGGCGTGAGCCCTCTAAAGGCCTCACATCCGGGCGGCGAAAGCCGTAGACGGCATGAAAATCCGCAGAGCTTAAACGGCTCATGAGGGTTCAAGTCCCTCCGCCCGCACCACTTTTTCTCAGGCAGGCCAATCGAGGTCGTCTAATTCTTCGCGGGTGATCTTCCCGTGTTTCTCCACAGCTAAGTCAAACCGTTCCGTGAGCCACGCCGCTACCTCTGGAGTCAGTTTCACGGCGCCTTGCTGCAAAGCACGGTTTGGATCGGTGTTTTCGTAACCACGAGCAGCATTGCGCTCGTGGTCACGAATGCATTGGCCCCTAGTGGGTGTTGAAGAAGTCACCATGATTCGAAGGCCAAGATACAGCGAAAGCGTGTTATCAAGGAAGAGTTCCTGAACGATGCT
>DATDHE010000470.1:0-28800 GCA_036521695.1 Candidatus Acidiferrum sp.
CATGAGGGCCTCATGAAAACATAGCTAGCGAAATGGGGAAACAGTTTGGCGGTGCGAATTCCGAAGCCTGTCGCTTTGGCTGCAAAACTGAAAACGGGAGACGACTTGGAAGTGGACGTTGATGGGCCCGGAAGGGTCAGAATCCGAAAGGCAAAGACGAAGCCCACGCTCGAACAACTAGTGGCTGTCATTACAGCTGAGAACCAGCATCCCGAAACAGAGTGGGGCGAGCCGGTTGGGAAGGAATTGTGGTAGTGCGGGAATACGTGCCGAGGCGGGCGACCTTGTATGGTTAGACTTCACGCCCCAGGCTGGCCGGGAGCAAGCAGGAAGGCCCCCCCGCAGTAGTCCTCACGCCGCGCAAGCACAATGAAGAGGCCAGCCTTGCGGTGTTGTGCCCTATTACGAGTCGCCCCAAGGGCTACCCTTTTGAGGGAGCGCTCCCGCCTGGCAATCGCATTCAAGGCGTGATCTTAACCGACCATTTGAAGAGCCTCGATTGGCGGCAGCGAAATGCAGAAAAAGCGTGCAAGCTTCCGCCTGCGATTCTCGGTATCGTGCTTGAGAGTACTTCCGCGCTTCTCAAATCCAATGAAGTTATTCGTGAAGGTCTTAGCGCAGCAGCAGTATTTGGTCACTAAGAGTCTTGCGCAGATTCGTTTCTGCGCTCGATGGAATGCCCTTCAAATTCATAGAAATCTCTGAAAATGCTGGATGATTCATAGCTTCCGTGTGCTTAGACGGCGACTTGTCGGCTGTGCAAACTCGTGTCTATATGGGAGGTAAGAGGGACCCTTCGTGGGGGCTGTTTTCGAACAATTTGCAGAAGAGCTCAGGGCTTGGGAAGCGAAGTACGCTGGCCGGCCGCGCGATGAGCTGATTGGTTTGTGTCTGCTGGCGCTGGAGCGCGAGGAGTTGGTTAGCGTTGGGTACCGCGAAGAGTTGATGACGCAGCGGCTCTCGGCGATGCCAATTCCGCCAGCGGTTGGCGAGCTGATGCGGCACGCTTTGATTTGGGCTTGGCGCGATGAGGAGATGCACTCGATTTACATTCGCGGGGCGCTGCTCAAGTACGGAGGGCCGCTCTTGCGGATGAAAGCGTTTGCGCAGCAGATAGGGGGCTTGGTCGGAGGGTGGGCTGGGTCAGTGCGTCAGCATGTGCCGTGGCCGAAGGCGCCATTTTCGCGAGCTGGGGCAACGTTTGTGACGTGGATCGGAGCGCTGACTGGGAAGGTCCCGGAAGATGTTCGAAAATATTTGAACTACGGACCGTTCCGAGAGTTTTGTGTTTTCAACGTCGATGCGGAGAAGACGGCCAGGTTGTGTTACGACCGGATGATCGCGCTGGCGCAAGTGGCGCCGGAGCTGGGGAGCGACCTCGAGCAAGATTTTGTGCGGGTGCGGGACGACGAAGACCGCCACGCGCAGATTTTCGAAATTCTTGTAAACGCGCTAGACGAAAAGGACAGGCTTGTTGCGGGGGAGACCGAAGAGTCGCTGACTAAGAAGATTGAGGACGTTGGCGAGTATTTTTTGCCGCGGACTTTGCGGAAGCAAACAATTGTGAACAGCAAAATAGGAAGCGGCGGGCAGGTGTTTGCGGCGGAAGGAAAAACCGCGGAGGAAAAATGCAGCGTTTTCTGCCGTTTGCTGGACGAGAGTGGGCTGCCGGAAAAACTGCAGCAACGTGCGGCAGCGTTGGGAAAACGGCCAGAGGAATTGCGAATCGTCATCAAGCCGTCGTTCATGTTGGGTTATGCGAGGAAGGACCGCTCGATCATTACGGATCCTGAATTGCTGCGGGAGCTTGCAAACTTTCTGCGCGAGCTTGGCTGCGAGAATGCAGTAATCGTCGAATCCGCGAATATTTACGACCAGTTTTTCGGACACCGAAGCGTGGCGGAAGTGGCGGCCTATTTTGGGATGAAGCAGTGCGGGTTGCAGATTGTCGACGCTTCCAGCGACCAGGTGCCGCATGCTTATTTTCGCGGCATGGCGCAGAACACTATTTCGCGGAACTGGAAAGAGGCGGACTTTCGGATTTCGTTTGGGAAAATGCGCAGCCATCCGATTGAGATGGCGTATCTCACGATTGGCAATCTGGAGTGGATGGGCGGACGTTGCGACGAATTTCTTTTTGTCGAACGGCAAGCGCACCGCGAGACGGCGTTGATGATGCTGTTGGACGGGTTTCCGCCGGATTTTGTTTTGCTGGATGCCTACGATCAAGCTTCTGACGGACTTGTGGGAGTGATGGGTTGCCCGCGACCACCTTCACCGCTAAGAGTGTACGCCGGCGAGGATGCGCTGGCCGTGGATTTGGTGGCGGCGCGGCACATGGGAGTCCGCAAACCGGAGCAGACCAATATTTTGCGCGCGGCCTGCCATTGGTTTGGCGATCCGCGGGAGCACATTGAAATTGTCGGCACGAATGAGAATTTGCCAGGGTGGCGCGGGCCTTACGAAACCGAGTTTTCGACTTTGCTGAGTTTTGTGGCGTATCCGGTGTACGTTTTCGGGAGCGGGCGCGGCTCGTTGTTTGTTCCGGAGATGGATGAGACGGCGTTTCCTCCGCTCCAGCGCGTATCGTTCTCCCAGCGCGTTTTGCGCGGGGCGCTTCGCAGACTTCTTGGTTTGCATTTTCCTCGAGCGAGAAAGCAGCAGTTTGCCAAGGCTGCTTCCCAGTGAAAAAGAAGGTCGTCGTTATCGGCGCAGGCATGGGCGGGCTAACCGCTGCGTTGCGACTGGCGCGGGAAGGATTCCGCGTTCAGGTACTAGAAACGCGGGCAGAAGCGGGCGGCTTGGCTTCGGGAAATGTGTATGAGGGGTTTTCGTTCGATGCTGGGCCATACATTTTGCTGGACAGGCCAGGCTTGGAATGGGCGTTTGCGTCCGTCGGATTGAAACTCGGCGAGCACGTCGAGTTGCGGGCGATCGAGCATGTTTACAGCGTGGTTTCATCGGGCTGTCCTACCGTCAACATTTATTTGAGCGACGCTGCGACCGCAAGGGAGCTCGACCGCACTTGGCCGGGAAGCGGAGAACGCTATCTCCACTTCGTGAGCAAGACGGGAGCGATCGAAGCGTCGCTGCGGCCGCTGCTTTACGGCTCAGCGCCTGGACCGACGTCGATGCTCAGCGGCGGACGGTGGCGCCACGCAGGATTTCTTTTGCAGTCGCTGCAATCGGTTTTGCGAGCTTCGCGGCTGCCACAGCCTGTGGTGGATGCGCTTTCGATATGGACGCATGTCGCGGGACAGCGTCCGGAAGAGGCGCCGAGCCCGTTGGCGTTTGTTCCGGCATTGGTGCATTCCGTCGGATGTTTTTATCCGAAGCAGGGCATTCGAGCCATTCCCGCAGTATTGGCGAAGGCCGCCGCAGCGGCTGGCGTGGAATTCAGATACGGCACAAAAGCGAAGATGATCTGTACGGAAAGCGACCGAATGACGGGAGTGGAATCTACCGACGGAGAACGATTTCTTGCCGATGCGGTGGTTTCCGATTGCGGGATCGCCACGTACTTAGAGTTGCTTGATCACAAGCAAAGCCCGAGCCAACAACGTTGCGAGAAGCTGCTGCTGCAATCGCCAGGCGTGTGCGTGTACCTCGCGGTGAAGGGAAAGATGGAAGCGCCGTACTTGCGATTTTTGCTCCCAGGTGGAGACGAGCGCTGCCGATTATTGATTCGGCCGGGCGTGTTGAATCCTGAAGAAAGACAAGACGACTGGTATCCGGCAAGACTGCTTGGACCGATGGATCACTCGAAGGCGCAGCGCATGGGACCGGCTGGGCAGGCCGAGTACCTCGAAAAATTGTTGCAAGAAAAATGGTGGCGAGAGGGAATTGACGAATATCGCGTCCTGGCGCGTAGGACGCCGGTTGAGTGGGGTACCGAATATTCGCTCGCGCGAGACAGCATGAACCCGGTGATGACGGCGAAATTCATGCGCGAGGGAAGACTGGCGCACCGCAGTCCGGACATACGCGGACTTTATCTGGCGGGCAGCGCGACGCACCCGGGCCAGTGGGTGAGCTTCTGCGCGATTTCTGGAGTGCTCGCGGCGGATTGTTTGCAGAAGGATCTAGCCTGATGCTGGCGACGTCCACCGAAATGCACGGCGGTCGCAAGCTGCGCGTGGCACGACTCGGCAGCGGGCCGGCAGTGATCCTCCTTCACGGATATCCAGATAATCTCCAAGTTTGGTCAGAGCTCGCGCCGCGGCTTGCTGCGCACTACGAAGTATTTGCGTTTGATTGGCCCGGAATGGGGTACAGCGAGGCGTGGAGCGGCGGGGCAACGCCGTTTGATTTCGCGCGGCGGTTACACGCGCTGATAGATGGCTGGAAAATCGAAAAGGCCGCGATCATCGGGCACGACATGGGCGGGCAGCCAGCGCTCGCTTTTGCCGCCGAGCATCCGCGGCGAACCTGCAAACTCGTTGTAATGAATTCTCTCGTGATCTGGGATGAAAAGACGTCGTGGGAGATCGCGCTGCTCAGAAATTTCGGCTGGAACCGAGTTTTGCTGGAGCGCATGCCGCGCGCGGTCTTTTTTCGAGCGATTCGAACGTTTTTGCCACCTGGCTACAAAATTAGCGCGGAGTTACGCCGCGATTTATGGGAAAGTTTTCAGCGCCCAGAGGTTAGAAATTTTGTGGTGCGCATGTGCGCCGGCTATCAAGGAACCTTGCCACGATTGAAGCAGCTCTATCCGAGTATCCGAACGCCGTCATTATTTTTATGGGCGGAGCGCGACAAACATTTTCCTGCTGCGCACGCGAGGAAGCTCGCGGAAATGGTTCCAGGCGCGAACCTCGAGATAGTTCCTCAGGCTGGACATTGGATGGCGCTCAATCTTGCGGAATACGTAAGTGCACGCGTTTTGCGATTCCTTGGGGCAAACGATGGCGAGTGAAGCAGCGTATGCGACCGCAGGCTCGCGAGCGCGCTATGACCGATTGCTCTTTCTTGCGGCGGCTGTTTGGAACGCGCTCTCCGCCGGCGCCGTGCTCTTTCTCCTGACCAGTGCGAAGTTTCGTCAGGTGATGGGATTTCCCGGGGCGCCGGACACGATTAGCTTGCAATTATTAGCCTCCTGCCTGCTCGTGTTTGGTTTGGGTTATTACTGGGTGAGCCGCGATCTCTCGCGCAACCGCGATCTGGTGAAGCTCGGAGTGATCGGGAAGCCGCTCGTGTTTCTCGTGTTCTTCGGACACGCGCTTACGCGAGAAATTCCTATGGTTCCTGTCATTCCGTCCCTCGTTGACTTGCTTTTTGGGGCGCTGTTCCTGGAGTTTCTGGTGCGAAGTCGCGGCAAATCGCAGTAACCTCAGAGGAGGCTCGGCAAGACGCATCTAGTCGAAGAATGTCATGGCGGTTGATTCCCAAGTCGATGTACTGGCGCAGAACCTGAGCGCCAAGCCGTATCGCTCTATTCCGCGGATATTTCTGGACCTCGTCCTCTGGATTGGCATGGCCGCATTGGCGATTTATTTTCACCGGTGGTGGTTCGCAGCCGTCGGCTTATTTGTGATTGGCTTCGGGCCCTTCCACGATTTGCTGGTGCAGGGACACGAGGGTACGCACGACTTAATCTCGAGGAATCGACGACTCAACAACTTCTTCACGTGGTTCACGCTGGCGCTCGCGGGAATCTCCGCGGAGGCGCACCGGCGTTTTCATATCGATCACCATCATTACGCTCACACGCCTCAAGATCCGGAGTACCAGTTTTTTGATCGAGTAGTTCGGGGTGTGCCTGGTTGGGCGTACTTTTTGATCCCTGCGTTCGCACAAATCGGTGTGAACGCTTATGGTTTGCAAAAGAGAATGCCCGCCGGAGTGCGGCGAAGAATCGTTTTGGAGCTGGCGGGCGCTGTTTTTCTGCATGCGGCAATGGCTACTGTTCTGGGATGGCGGCGCTACTTGCTGTTCGTGATCGCTCCCATGGTCACTGGCCTGTACGCGGCTTCAGTCTTGCGTAGCGTGACGGAACATCACGACGTCACTGAGGGCAGCGAATGGACCAACGCGCGGTCCATCGTCACTCATCCACTGATCGAGTTTTTGTGGTCGAATGTGAACTACCACCTCGAGCATCACCTCTATCCCTCGGTGCCATACCACGCGCTGCCGGCGTTGCGGCGCGCGCTCACGATGGATTATCAGGCGCATCAGAGCAATGTGGAGAGGGGCTACGGCCGCACGGCGCTGGTTTTGCTACGCGAGCCGCGGCATTTTGCTCCCAAGTAAAGCAATCGCGCACTGCTTAATAAACGCTTCGTTTGATGCGTCTTGACGCTTTTGTTCGGGGCCGTTAGTCTCAAAAGCTCATGCGTTCATGGTCGAAGAAGCTCGCTTACGTGATACTCGCATTGCTCGTAATCGGCTTCGTTATTTACCGGTCGAGTGGTCTTTTTCACTCTGGCGACTTTTTTACAAATTTGTTGAAGGCTGTCCGCCGCGCGAATCCCGCGCTGCTCGCCCTCTCGGCGGTCGCCATCTATGCCTGTTATGCGATTCGCGCGTTGCGGTGGCAGGTGCTACAGCGCAATTTGGGGCCTTCCCGCTTCTGGCAGATTTATTCGATGACGCTCGCCGGTTTTGCTGCGGTCCTTGCGCTGGGCCGGACGGGAGAGCCTATTCGCGTTCTGTTGCTGGCGCGGAAGGAAAAATTGCCAGCGGCCGATCTCTTCGGGATCTATTTGGTTGAACGGATTCTCGACACGGCCAGCACGTTGGTCGTGGCGGCTTTGGCATTGTTGCTAATCAAATCGGGCATCGAATCTAAAGACACTGCCGGAAAATTTGTGCCTGCCTTCCAGGCGGCGGGAGCCCTTCTCGGCGTAGGCGTTTTGGGTGCGATCGCCTTCCTTATATTTCTTCGGGTTCGCGGAACGGCTCTATTAGAGCGTCGCCTGGCACCTTGGCTGGGTGCGCATAATTGGAAGGCTCGCGTCGGGCGAATTCTGATGGGATTCGCTCGGGGAGTACAGACGATTCGGACCTGGGGCGACTTGGCACTTGCCGCGATATACTCCGCGCTGCATTGGGTCCTTGTTTTGTTTGTTTATCTGTGGGTGATCCGAGCCTTTGGCGGAAGCCTGGCAGATTTCAGGATAGGTGATGCCATGCTCGTGATGGCATTCTCGCTGGTGGGCTCCATCGTGCAGTTGCCGGGAATCGGCGGCGGTTCGCAGTTGGCGTCCATTCTTGTGTTTACTAAGGCATTTGGGATAGAACCTGAGCTCGCTACAGCAATCGCGATCGTAATCTGGCTCATCAGTTTCGCTGCGGTCGCGGTGTGTGGAGTGCCGATATTGCTTCACCAAGGGCTTTCATTTGCGAAGTTGAAAGAGATGGCGGAGCAAAAGTCGCTGGAGAGCTCGCCTACTGGAGAGACCGAGTGAAGTGTCCATTCTGCGCGCATCTGGACGATAAAGTGATCGATTCGCGCGAGGGCCGCGCCGGAGACACGATTCGACGGCGGCGGGAGTGCCTCAAGTGCAGCCGCCGGTTTACCACCTACGAGCGCATCGACGAAATTCCGTACATGGTGATCAAGAAGGATGGACGGCGTGAGCGCTTCGAACGGCAAAAGATTTTGCAGGGATTGTTGAAGGCCTGCGAGAAGCGGCCTGTTGCCACGCCGAAGCTCGAAGGCATCGTCGATGAAATCGAAAGCGTGGTTCACGAAGCGACGGAACGTGAGCTCACCACGACAGAGATCGGCGAAATGATCATGCACCGGCTAAAGAAACTCGACAAAGTCGCGTACGTCCGCTTTGCCTCGGTCTATATGGATTTCAAGGATGTGCAGGAATTCATGTCCGAGCTGAAGAATTTATTGAAGGACCGCGGCAAAAAGTGAGCGCGTATTCATAGTGTTTTCAGCGCGGCCAGACGCCAGCGGTAAACGTTCGAATCGTCGTGAATCCCAGCTTTTCATACAACTGAACGGCGCCGTAGTTCTCCGAAGTGACTGTCAGCGTTAATTCCTTAAATTTCATGCTGCGCAGCGTTTCGGCGGAAGTCTGCATCAGCATGCGGCCGATGCCATTTCCCTGGTAACCTGGGAGCACGCAGATTTGCGTGGTATGGCCGACTCCCGGCGAGACTTCGCTTGTTAGGACTGCGGCGACGAGTTCGTCGCTGCCCGGCTCGCGAAGCACAAAAGAGGCTCCGGCCACAAAGTGGCCGCAGCCCGGCAGCAGGATAATGTTTTTCAGAAACTTCAGCGCGCCGGAGCGGCTGCGATACTGATCGTTGATTTCGCCGTCGATGTGGTTTGCGTACGCCAGATAAATCAGCTTGGCGCAAGGCTCGAAGTAGCGGTCATTCCAGCGGTCCAGGCGCATCCCGGCGGAGGCTCCGGCCTTGGCTTCGGGCAGCTTCTGCAAATCCTGGAGCATGAATTGGCGGGAGTAGAGGCGAAAACCCTGTTCGTTCAGCGGCACTTCCACCGGTCCGCTGAAGGGCATGAGCTGCGCTTCGATGCGCGAAAGCTGTGGAATCGCGCGCATGGAGAAGAGCATCTCGTCGAGCAGCCGCTGTCCGATGGTAACTTGCGAAAATTTTGCGGATACATAGAGGCCGCCGATCAGGCCTTTCTGCTCTTCCAGAACATAGAAGGAGTAACCCGCGGCGCTTCCATTTTCGAAGGCGACACATCCCGCGAGGGCGTGAGCGTCCATGAATCGTTTGATCAGTTCCAGGGCTCCGCGGTAGTCCCAATGGAGTTCATCGCGCCAGTGCCGCGCTTCCTCTTCAAGGAGCGGTTCAAGTTGGCGGACCGTCGTCTGGCGCAAGTCGACAATATTCATGGATAAAAGAGGACTGCCACGCGGCCCCTGACCGCAAGCTCTATGATAGCCGAATCGGTGGCCACGCAAACAAGCCACGGCGGCACGACGATACAATTCCGACACAATGGGCGCAGGCTTCCGGAAATGGTGCGGAAAAGGTGTGCTAACATCGCGCCAGCGATGGTTTTTTTGTGAGGAGTGAAAACCGGCGGCGCTGGCCGCGTCATTACACAGACTAAGAATGTCGATCCTCTACGAACTGCGTTATCCAACCAAGTGGTATGCAAAACTTTTTACGGCCGTTCTTGCGCTGATTTTCTTTGCCGTGCTCGCGACCGTCGCTATCGCGGGATTCCTTGTCTATCGCATCGTCAAGCCGCAGCGCACCAGCAGCGAAATCGATATGGAGAGCTTTCCGGGTAAGCCGGACCTGGTGGACTTCACGGTTCCGGGAATGGGCACCCGGCACGGCTGGTTTTTCCCGGGATTGCGCGGCGCGCCGACCATTATTCTGTGCCATGGCTATGGATCGAGCCGCGGCGAACTTTTGACCTTGGTTTCGGCTCTGCAGGATCATCAGTACAATGTGTTTGTCTTTGACTTTGCGGCGCACGGCGGAAATCAGGGAATTACCACTTTTGGCTATCGCGAAGCAGACGAAGTGCGCGCGGCCGTGGATACCGTGGCGGCGCGCAACGACGTCGATCCCGGCCGCATTGGATTGTGGGGCTACAATTTGGGCGCCTACGCTGCATTGCGCGAGGCGGAAAACGACCACCGCATCAAGGCTATCGTGCTGGACTCGGTCTACGACGAGCCCCAACAGATGGTGAAAATCGGCGTGGAGCGCACCGGCCTCGGCGGATTTCCTCTTATGGCTCGCTCGGCGGCGTTCAGTTTTACTTGGCTGAATTACAAGTATCGAGAAGATCCGCCGCTCTCAAAAAAGCTGAATACGCTGGCGGGCGTGCCGAAACTGTTCATCGAGCCCTCCGATGATCCCGAGCTTGCCGATATTACACGCCAGATGTTTGTAAAGTCGCCGGAGCCGCGCGATCAGCAGATCATTCCGCACGGTAATTTTGTGTCCATGGATGATGCTGATAAGCGCGATTACGAGAATCGCGTGGTTAGCTTTTTCTTACTTAGATTGCCCGCCACTGGGACGCCCAGCCGTTGATTGAGACTGAACTCGGTAGAGGAAATACCCTGTTTTCTTCAGATCGAACGGCATTTCTTCAAACGTGAAGCCCGACTCATTTTGAGACCTGTACCGTCTGTCTCCTATAAGGAGATAGCCTTGATGCGGATTGTTGCTATCCCAGTCAGGAATTTCTTGATGAAGGTAGAAATTTAGGCTGTAATGCAGGCCTCTGTTCATATTCTTGGGCACAAAGAGGGCATCTGTAGGAATAGCCTGGCACTGAAGTCCGTCCGAGAGTGCCTTGCCTGACGGGTCCCAATAGAAAAACGAGGGCAGGAGTTTGTCGGTGTTTGCAACTCCGAAAAGAATAGGCAAGATGCAGCAGGCTGCGAAACCCTGGCCAAACTTGCCCTTCGACCAGAACGAGATGCCTGCTCCTAGCAAGAGGTTCGAGACGCTTAGTATGCCGAGAATGACGCCAGTGGCAATCCCAAACTTCTCGTTGCCACGTGAGATATGAGGGGCAACGCTTACGACAAGCGCAAAGCCGCAAGCAAAGAACAGGGAAGAGACAAAGAGCGGTATGGCGAGAGACTTAGTTCTTCCAATTGCAAACGCGAACAGGGTACGCGTCATAAGCATTACTATTGCCGGAATCGCTGGAAGAATATAACCGGGCAGCTTTGACCTTGAGATTGTGAAAAAAACAAGGCAGAAGAGAGCCCACGATAAGAAAAAGAGCGAGTTTGGCGATAAATGCTTTATACGCGTTAGTTGCACGGACCCCACAACTAAAGACCACAGCGCCAAGGCCGTCCAGGGAAGAAGAGCGATCGTTACAACAGCGCCGTAGAACCAGAAAGGCTCGATGTGCTGGAATTCGGGCGTGAGGAAGCGCTTGAAATTGTGTTCGATGATGAAGATGCGGAAGAAATCGGGATTGCGACGGGCGCAGAGGATGTACCAGGGGAGTGCGGTGATACAGAAAGCCGCGATGGCTGCGGGATGAAATAGGCGGAATCCGTCACGCCAGCGCTTCATGAAGAGTGCCCAGAAGAAAACTGCACCGCCGCTGAGAATGATTGCGGCGGGGCCCTTCGCGAGAACGGCTACGCCCAGAAAAAAGCCGAAGAGGATTAGGGCGAGCCATGGCGTGCGTGGGAGTATGGGAGTGTCCTCGTCGCGCGTGAGGCCGAGGACAACGGCGGCGCAGACCATGGCAATGGTGAGCATGCCGCTGAAAGGCATGTCCGTGGCGGCTGCGTGAGAGAATCCGATCATGCCTACCGTTGTGGGCAGAAGCAGAAGCAGCCAGCGCGCGGTTTCTGCGCCGTAGAGACGCAATGTCAGCCACGCCAGCGCGAGCGTCGCAAGCAGGGAGGAAATTGCGCTCGGCAAGCGCGCCGCTGCTTCGCTCACGCCAAAGAGTTTGAAGGAAAGTGCGGCGCCCCAATAAAAAAGCGGTGGCTTCTCGAACCAAGGTTTTCCATAGAGTCGAGGAGTGATCCAATCGCCCGTTTCGGCCATGTCGCGCGCAATCCACGAATAACGCGGCTCGTCGGGCCCAACAAATCCGATGGCGCCGAGATGGCTGAAGTAACAGACGTAGAGTGTTGCGACAATAAGAATGGCCCAGCCTATGCGGGCTGCAGGGCTGGACTGCGGTTTCTCAGCAATGGCGGTAGGCGATTCGCTCACGGAAAGGAAAGTCTAGCATTGAAACTCTATCTTCGAAGCGGCCACCTCTTGCATACTGTCGCGCGTCGGCCGCCGCGTGGCCGCCATTGAGCACAATGAAGGAATGGCTCGAATACGCGCCCGTTTGGCTGATATTGAAAGCGCTTGGCGCTCTGCCGCGAGGCATCGCGCGTAGCTTTGCAGCATCCGTGACGAGTCTGCTCTTATCCTTGCAGCCAAAGTTGCGAAAGACAGCGGAGTTTAATCTGCGCCTGGCCTTTCCAGATTGGACCGACGCACAACGTAAAGACGCGACGCGAAAAATGGTACGCAATCTCGGCTGGATGGCCGCGGAATTTGCACGATTGCCTCGGCTCACGAAAGAAAACATCGAAAACGTAGTGATTCTAGAGGGACACGAGAATTTTCTCGAAGGGCAGCGGCGCGGGAAAGGCGTCCTCTATTTAACCGGCCACATCGGCGCCTGGGAGCTTTCTTCCTTCGCGCATTCGCTCTACGGCTATCCGCTGCACTACATGGCGCGGCCTCTGGACAACAGGCGCCTCGACACCCTCGTCAACCAGTATCGCTGCGCCTCAGGAAATCGGCCCATCTTCAAGAACGAATCCGCGCGCGTCATGCTGAAGATTCTGAAAGACTCCGGAACTGTTGGCATTCTCGCCGATCAGAACACGCTACCGTCGGAAGGCGCGTTCGTCGATTTCTTCGGCAACCTTGCTTGCACGACAACGGGCCTCGCGAGAGTTGCTCTCCACACCGGCGCAGCCGTCGTGCCGGGATACGCCTACTGGGATGAGACCCTCCAAAAATATCGTCTGCGGTTCGAGCCTCCCGTGGAACTCATTCGAACCGGTGACACCGAGCGCGACGTCTTTGAAAATACCCAGCGGTTTGCCAAAGTCATCGAAGAGATTATTCGCAAGCACCCGGACCAATGGGTTTGGGTTCACAAGCGCTGGAAGACCAGGCCAAAAGGCGAGCCCGCGCTGTATGATTTTTGAGAGGTCTTCGATGATCCAAACGGCGAAGTCGTTGGCGGAAGCAGTTGACGCAGAGCTGGAAGGCGACGGCGCCCTCGAATTGCACGGGGTTGCGGCGCCCGAGCGCGCCGGTGCGCACGATCTCATCTATGTCGAGAAAGGCAAACATGCGGAGCGCGCCGCGGCATCGGCAGCGCTCTGCGCGATTGCCGCTGAAGACATTGCGTTGCCCGGGAAGACCGTTCTGCGAAGTTCGCAACCAAAACTGGCGTTCGCCAAAGCTGCCGCGCTAATTCTCGAAAAAACGCCCATCGCCAAAGGAATTCATCCGACGGCGATCGTGGCGCCGCTGGCGAGAGTCAGCGCGAGCGCGGGCATTGGGCCATTTGCAGTGATCGGCGAAGACGTCCACGTCGGCGAAGGCACGCAAATCGGCGCACACAGCGTGATTGGCGCTGGCTGCTGGATCGGCGATGACTGCCGCATTCACCCGCGCGTAACTCTCTACGCGGGCGTCCGCATCGGCCATCGCGTGGAGATTCACTCCGGCGCAGTGATCGGCGCGGACGGCTTTGGCTACGCACAGGGCGAGGGCCGCTACTGGAAATTTCCGCAAGCAGGCATCGTGGAAATCGCGGACGACGTCGAGATCGGCGCGAACACGACGATCGATCGCGGCTCGCTCAACGACACGCGCATCGCCGAAGGCGTTAAACTGGACAACCTCGTGCACATCGGCCACAACTGCCAGATCGGCGCGCACACCGTGATGGCGGCTCAGGCCGGTCTTTCGGGCTCCTGCGATTTCGGCAAGCATGTGGTCGTCGGAGGCCAAGCGGGTTTTGGAGAGCACTGCTATCTGGAAGACGGCGCAATCATTGGCGGACAATCCGGTGTTCTCGGAGGCAAAACAGTTCGCAGCGGGCAAACTGTCTGGGGAACGCCCGCCCGCCCGCTCGAGAAATTCAAAGAACAGTTCGCCTGGCAGGCGCGTCTACCGGAACTGGCCGCGCGCATTAAAGAATTAGAGGCCAAACTGGAAGGCCAAACGAAAAGGCCAGACTGAAAAGGAAATGACGTGAGCACAGCTCCTCGCTGGCGGGTAATCGTAGTTGGCGGACACACCCGAAGCATCGGCAAAACGCAACTGGTGTGCGACATCATCAGCACTTTCCCGCAAGCCAACTGGATTGCGGGAAAAATCACGCAGTTCGGCCACGGCGTCTGCGCGCAGAACGGCAACAATTGCGACTGCGCTCCCGAAGAACACATTTGCGCCATTGAATGGGAAGCGAAGCCGCAATCAGGCACGGACAGCGCCAGATTTTTGGCCGCCGGCGCGAAGCAGTCGTTCTGGCTGAGAACGAAGCAGGGTTTTCTCGCCGAGGGGTTGCCGCTGATGCGAGATGCCCTGAAACAAACCCTCACGGTAACTGGAGAAGATTCTCCTCCGCTGATTCTAGAAAGCAATTCTCTTCTGCAATTCTTGAAACCAAGTCTCTATTTTGCCGTAATCGATCCAGCCCGCGAAGACTTCAAAGAGTCCGCTCGCGTCGCGCTCGACCGCGCCGATGCACTCGTTCTCCGGGGCTCAATGGATGACCCTGCCGCCGCTCCATCGTGGATCAAACTCCCGGCCAATTTGCTGCGAACCAAGCCCTCCGTCTCGCAGCGCGAGGGGGAAGCTTTGCCCGAGCCCCTTCAAGTACTCATCGAGCGTGCTTTGCAGGCCCCGCCAAGTATCACCCTTTGACAACGATTCTGTAACGCTGCTGCATCTTAGAAGTTGACCCAGTGCCGCAAGACGGCGATAATTGACTGGTACTTGTGTTACTCGGTGACAGATAGGCTTGGCGCTCGTGCCGGGCGTGCGGGAAGTGACTCGGAACACGGCAGTTAGGTCAGTTTAGCCTGGATTTGGCGATTGATCCGCCCGCATTTCTTTAGATTTTAACTTGGGGGACTAGTTTTGGCGACAGGTACACGCATAGGACTGGATAGACCTGCCCCTGCCATACCGCCTCTTTGGCTTGAGAAAGACCTGTCTGGTTCGCTCGAGCAGGCCATCGAAAATGGTGCGAATCACCTCCTCTCGCTACAAGCCGAGGAGGGCTACTGGCTCGGCGAACTCGAAGCCGATACCACCCTCGAATCCGATTACATTTATTACCTGTATGTGCTCGGCAAGGCCGATCACGTTCGCATCGCCAAGCTCGCCAACTACGTTCGTCGGCGCCAATTGCCCGATGGCGGCTGGAATATTTTCCCGGGCGGGCCTTCCGATCTCAATGCAACCTGCAAGGCGTATTTCGCTCTGAAGCTCGCTGGCGATGACACCGACGCGCCGCACATGGCCCAAGCGCGCGAAACGGTGCACCGTCTTGGCGGCCTGGAACTTACAAATTCTTATGTACGCTTTTATCTCGCGCTGATCGGCGCGGTTGGCTGGGAGCTTGTTCCCTCGATTCCGCCAGAGCTGCTGCTCTTGCCTACCTGGTTTTACCTGAACATCTACGAAATGTCGTCCTGGACGCGTGGCATCGTCATCCCCATGGCGATACTTTCCGCCCTGCGGCCGGATTGGCGTTTGCCTGAGCGCGCGCGTGTCGATGAGCTCTTCAAGGACATCTCGCACAAAGCCGCCGCTTTTGATTGGAGCAAGCAGCTCCTCTCCTGGCGCAACGTTTTCTTGGCGATCGATCGCGGCCTTAAACTTTACGAAAAGCTTCCCTGGAAGCCGCTTCGGCGCCGCGCTTTGCGTGAAGCGAAAGCCTGGATGCTCGCGCATATGGAGCGCAGCGAAGGTCTGGCCGCCATTTATCCCGCGATGATGAATTCGATTTTCGCGCTAGTCGCGCTCGGTCACGGTCCCGACGATCCGATCACCTCTCGCGAGATTCGCGAATTTTCGCGTTTCGAGATCGAAGAGGGCGACACGATTCGCATGCAGCCGTGCGTGTCACCTGTATGGGACACTTGCATTGCCATGGTCTCGTTGGAAGAGGCCGGGCTGCCCGCCGATGATCCCGCACTTGTGAAAGCCGCGGATTGGATGCTCTCGAGGCAGGTTCTCGGTCCCGGCGATTGGCAATTCAAGAATAAAGACGCCGAGCCGGGAGGTTGGGCATTCGAATTTCGTAACGATTTTTTTCCGGACGTGGACGATACTGCATTTGTTTTGATGGCACTGCAGCGTGTAAGACATCCCGATTCCGAGCGCATGGAAACGGCCATTCGTCTTGGCCTTCAGTGGCTGTTGAGCATGCAGAATAAAGACGGCGGCTGGGGCGCCTTCGACCGCGACAACGACCGCAAACTTCTGTGCAACATTCCCTTTGCCGACCACAACGCCATGATCGATCCATCGACAGCGGACGTTACGGCTCGCGTTATTGAGTGCCTCGGCCGTTTCGGCTGGCCGGCGGAGCATCCCGCTATTCAGCGCGGCGTGAAGTTTTTGCTCAGGGATCAATGCGAAGACGGCTCCTGGTTCGGGCGCTGGGGCGTGAATTACGTGTACGGGACCAGCGGCGCGTTGCGCGCCCTTGAAACGGTTTCGCTTACGGCCAAAGAATTTTGCCAGCGCGCGGTGAGCTGGCTGCGCGACGTTCAGAAAGCTGACGGCAGTTTCGGCGAATCCCTGTGGAGCTACACCGATCCCGCCACCAAGGGGCAGGGCAATAGCACCGCTTCACAAACGGCCTGGGGCCTGATTGGATTGCTTGCCGGTGCGCAGCCGAATGATTCTGCAGTTCAAAAAGCCGTCTCTTATCTCGTCCACCAGCAAAATACAGATGGCTCGTGGAGCGAAGCCGAGTTTACTGGCACCGGATTTCCTGGTGTTTTTTATTTGAAGTATCACCTCTACCGCAATTCATTCCCGCTCTACGCGCTCGCGCGCTTCCGTAATCAGGTTCAAGGGCCTCACGAATATTGCGCCATGAAATTCCAGCCAGCCGAATTCCGGCTGCGGAGCGGGTTCTAGAGCCCGCGATGACGTTTTCTCTGCGGCTCACCGCGGATCTAACCCTTGCCCTGGCTGCCCGCGCGTTTGGCAACAAGCAGGGCGATCCCCCGATCTTGCAGCTTTCCCCGGAGACTAATTTCCAAACTGCTTCAGCCAGATTTTCTACGAGCACCCAGAAGGCGGTTGAAGGCTCTTCGGAATCCAGAACCCTCGTTTCTCGATACCGTTCACCCATCCTTTGGATTTCCGGAAGCGAGCCGCTGGATTCTCCCGAGATCGCTCGTTTCACCAACGCTCTGGCGGCCTCCGGGCGCAGCGTCTTCCTGGAGACTTCCGGCGCCTTGTTGAAACGGCGACTTCACGAATTTCAGCCATCTAACCGTTTTTATTTCACAGTCCGTTTTGATGGCCTTGCGCCGTCCCACGACCAGCGCAATGCTCTTGAAGGTGCATTCTGCGTCGGACTGGAAGCCATTCGCATGGCTAGGCTGGCAGGTTTTCTCACTTGCGCACCTTTGATGACGCACCCTCACACAGCCCCGGGCGAGCTAGAGCAACTCCACGCGGAAATTCGCCAACTCGACGTGGACGGATTCTTGATCACCCGTGCGGCGCTTTCGCCGGAGCTTGAGAAGACGGTCAAGCAACTGCGCCGTCGCCTGCTGCGTCGGCGATGGGAGCTGCTATCGGACTTGGTGGAATCCGCGTCACTTCCCGCGGCCTCGCGAGATACTCGTCAAATCGATCGCCAGCCTCTTCCGGATTCACCGCCAGGCGATTTTGAGGAAGGCGCCGAAGTCGGATGACCACGCTGGTCACAGGTGCGTCGGGTTTTCTGGGCAGCCACGTCGCGCGCCAACTGGTCGCGCGTGGCGACTCGGTCCGCGTCCTGATGCGAGCTTCAAGCACCAACCGCGCAGTGGGAGACCTTTCTCTTGAATACGTGACCGGCGATTTGCGAGACGCCGCTTCTCTCGATCGTGCCCTGGCCGGCGTAAAGACCGTTTTTCACGTGGCGGCTGACTATCGACTCTGGGCCAAAAAATCGCGCGACATTTACGATTCGAATGTCGGTGGGACGAAGAATTTGCTCGAAGCCGCGAAGCGTGCCGGTGTAGAAAAATTTATTTACACCAGTACGGTCGCCACGATCGCCGTCGATCGTCCCGAATTGCCAACCGAAGCCACCGACGCCAGGCTCGAAGAAATGGTCGGCCACTACAAGCGCTCGAAATGGATGGCTGAGCGCGAAGCACTCAACGCGGCAAAACAAGGTCTGCCGCTCATTGTGGCCATGCCCACCACTCCCGTCGGCCCTGGCGATTGGAAGCCCACGCCAACAGGGAAAATCATCCTCGACTTTCTAAACGGAAGAATGCCCGGATACGTTGAGACCGGCCTGAATTTTGTTGGCGCGGAAGAGTGCGCGGCGGGGCATTTGCTCGTCGCGGAAAAAGGGAAAGTGGGCGAACGCTATCTTCTCGGCGCCGAAAACTTGACTCTTAAAGCGATGCTGGACACGCTGGCCAAAATAACGGGCCTGCCTGCTACATCGCTGAAAATTCCTCACGGGCTGGCTTTAGGTGTAGCCTACATGAATACGGTGTTCTCGCGGCTCATCGGAAGAGAGCCGCAAATTCCCGTCGAGGGCGTGAAGATTGCACAGCACATGATGTTCGTGGATTGCACACGGGCGCAGCGAGAACTAGGTTTTAAGCCGGGGTCGGTAGCGGCTGCACTGGAGCGAGCGGTTCGCTGGTACGAAGTGAACGGCTACGTAAAGCCCAGCCGCGCCAAGAAAATGCTGCGCGCCGCCGCGTAGAGCAGGGGGAATTGGGGGCTCGCCCCGGGCTGGTTCTTAAGGTAACGGTTGTTGGGGAGGGGCTTGCCCCTCGGTTTTGTGCGATAGGCAACATGTAGCTCTAAGTTTTGATTCGGCATCATAGACTTACAGAAGATTTAAAGCATTATGCGCATCCTAGTCACCTTCGCCATCAAGGCCGAGTTCTCGCAATGGTCTTCTCGACATCCCTTTGTCCCTTACGAATTTGAGAATTGGGAGCGCCGTCGCGAATTCGATCTCTTCAAAGCCAACATAGGGCCGAACGAAGTAACAGTCCTTCTCACCGGCATAGGCGGAGGGAATGCCGCCAAATCGATGCTCTCTATCCCGGTTGAAATTCACGATGTCTGCATCTCTTCCGGCCTCGCTGGATCCCTTGACACCACTTTGAGGCCAGGGGAAGTAGTTGTGGCGCACACGATAGAAACTCTGGACCAAAGTCACCAGGCCACAAGTGACGTAGCACTCTTCGATCTTGCCGTTACCTACGGCGCAAAGCCCGTGAATATCTCTCTCACATCTGAGAAAATCGTAGCGACCGCCGAAGCAAAGGAAGACCTGAGCCAAAAGGGAAGTGTCGTCGAGATGGAATCAAGTTACATTCTAGCGGCTGCGGCGCACCGCAATATCCCGGCGGTCATGGTTCGTGCCATCAGCGATGCCGCGGATGAAGATTTGCCCGTTGATTTTGGCCGCATACTCGATTCCCATGGCCATCTGAAAGTGGGCGGCCTGCTCAAAGAAGTTGGCCTCAGTCCTTACCGCATTCCCTTGTTGATTCAATTTGGACGGCAGAGCCGCGCCGCCGGAAAATCTTTGGCTGACTTCTTAGATCGCTATATTTATGCGACCTCACAAAACTGGACGCGCTTCGCTCCTCCGAAAATAGAAGAGGTCTCGGCGACATGAGCAGCATCGGAACCGCATCGGAGACTCTGAGCTCGGTCGGGCACATCCCGAAAACCATGCGCGCCGGCGTCTTTCGCGACAAAGGCATCGTCCGTGTAGAAGAAGTTCCCGTGCCGGAAGTCGGCGATGGCGAAGTCCTCATCAAAGTCGCGGCGTGCGGCATCTGCGGCACCGACATCAAAAAAATCTTTCAGCGCTACGTCGAGCCGCCGCAAATTCTCGGCCACGAACTCGCCGGCACAGTCGTCGCCATCGGTCGAGGCGTGGAAAGGTGGGCTCCGGGCGATCGCGTGATGAGTTTTCATCACACGCCCTGCGGCCGCTGCTTCTACTGCGAAAAGCGCCTCTTCTCCCAGTGCAAGCAATATAAAACGACCGGGTTGACCGCCGGTTTCACGCCGAACGGCGGCGGCTTCGCCCAGTACGTGAAAGCCATGCCCTGGGTCGCGGAGCGCGGCATCGTCGCGCTGCCCGACAACGTCAGCTTTGAAGAAGCCACCTTCATCGAGCCGATCAATACCATCGTCAAAGCCGTGCAAAAAGCACGCATCACCGCAGGCGAAACCGCACTGATCCTCGGCTGCGGCCCCATCGGATTGCAATTGCTCATGGTCAGCAATCTCGAAGGCCCCAAGCTATATACCAGTGATCCAATTCCACAGCGTCGTCAAAAAAGTCTATCCCTCGGTGCCCTGGAGTCGTGTGACCCAACCCGTGGTAAGCTGGTAGAAGAAGTTCGGGCCCGTACGGAGGGTCGTGGAGCGGACGCCGTGCTGGTTGCGGTAGCGCATCCGTCGGTGGTAACGGACGCCTTGGCAACGGCGCGGCCCGGTGGGCGCGTTTTGCTCTTCGCGGCAAACGACCCGGTTACGAAAATCGAGTTTCCTGCCGCGGCAGTGGGGATCGACGAGAAGGAAATCCTGGGCAGCTACAGCGCGGCTGTGGACATCCAAGAATCAGCTGCGGATCTGGTGCTGGGAAAGAAACTTCCAGTGATGGAAATCGTCACGCATCGCTTCACACTGGATAGAATCCAAGAAGCCCTGGAGCTGGCAGCCCGGCCTACGGCCGAGTCCCTTAAGATTCTGATTACGCACGCATGAAAACGACCACCACAAAGAAAACGGAAGTCGGAGAAGAAGTGAAATTTGCCGTCGCGCGAGTCGCCGTACCCTCAAGGATGACCGCAGCCGTGTTATACGGCAGCGAAGATCTGCGCATTGAGATGATCGACGTGCCGCGCCTCGCTGCCGACGAAGTGCTTCTCCGCGTCCGCCTCGCTTTGACCGACGGCACCGACCTGAAGGTTTGGAAGCGCGGCTACCACGCGAAAATGATTCAGCCGCCAGCCGTATTTGGCCACGAAGTCGTTGGAGACATCGCTGCTGTAGGCAAGCGCGTGGACGCCCGCTGGCGCATCGGCATGCGCGTGGTTGCTGCAAATTCCGCGCCGTGCCTGCGCTGCTACCACTGCCGCCGCGGCCAGGAAAATCTTTGCGAAGATTTGCTCTTCAACAACGGCGCTTACGCCGAATACATGCGCATCCCGGGCCGCATTGCCGTGGAAAACATGCTCGAAGTGCCGCACTCCGTCGATGACGGAAGCGCTGCGCTTGTCGAGCCGCTCGCCTGTGTGCTTCGCGGCATTCACGAAATGGAAGTCCGGGCCGGCGATACCGCTGCCGTTATTGGCTGCGGGCCGATTGGATTGACTTATGTGCGCATGCTTTCGCGCCGGGGCGTTCGTGTGATTGCGCTGGCCCGCCGCACCGCGCCTCTCGATGTAGCCCGCAGACTGGGCGCGATTGCCACCATCAACGTCACGGAAACATCAGACGTCGTTTCCGCCGTGAAATCTTTGACAGAGGACGAACGAGGACCGGATTCCGTCGTCGAAGCAGCAGGGAATCCCGCGACCTGGCAACAGGCCCTTGCCATGGTTCGCCGCGGCGGCGTCGTGAATTTCTTCAGCGGCCTGCCGTCAGGAACGAACGTGGCGATCGATCCCGCCGCTATTCACTATTCCGAAATCAAGCTGATCTCGCCCTTTCATCACACGCCGCGCTTCATCCGCGAAGCCCTCGAAGCCATTCGCCGCGGGGATATCGTCGGGCAGGATTTCGTCACGGAAGAAATTCGTTTGACCGAACTGCCGCAAGCTTTCGAGCGCATGAAGATCCGCAGCGGCGAAATCAAGCTAGCCGTCCGGCCTTGATTGCTTTTGAACTTAACAGCAACCCCGATAGTCTTTCCGAGCGAAGCGAGGAATCTGCTTTTCAATGTTGCGTCCTGGTGAACTCGAAATTGCCGAACGTGCTCCGGCGAACAATTGTTCCCCGGCAGCGGCGCAGGAATATACGCGCCGGCTCGCCACGCATCACTACGAGAATTTCAACGTGGCCTCCTGGCTGCTTCCCAAAGAGCTGCATCAGCATTTCTACAATCTCTACGCCTATTGCCGCTGGGCCGACGACCTGGGCGATGAAGTCCCGCAAAAAGCGCGCGCCCTAGAACTCCTCGATTGGTGGGAACGCGAGCTCGACGCTTGCTACGACGGCCGCCCATCCCATCCCGTTTTCGTCGCGCTACGCGAAACCATAACCGCCAAGAATATTCCCAAGCGGCCCTTCGCCGATCTGCTGAGGGCCTTTCGTCAAGATCAGAACGTAAAGCGCTATCCCACCTGGGATTCGATGATCGACTATTGCGTCTATTCCGCAAATCCCGTCGGACGCCTTGTCCTTTGTCTCTGCGGCTATCGCGACGAAGAGCGCGAGGCGATGTCCGACGCCACGTGCACCGCCCTCCAGCTAGCAAATTTCTGGCAAGATGTTGAGCGCGACCTCGAAAAAGGCCGCATCTACATTCCCTTAGACGTGGCTGCATTCCACGGCTTAACCGAAACCGAAATCGTCGAGCGCCGCTTTGATCAGCGTTACGTCAATCTGATGAAAGATCTGATCGCTCGCACCCGCATCCTCTTCGCACAAGGCGCTCCGCTAGCAAAAATGGTCCACGGCCGGCTAAGCATCGACCTTGAAATGTTCAGCCGCGGCGGCCTCGCGGTTCTCGACGCCATCGAGAACATGGGCTACGACACGCTCCACAATCGCCCAGCCATCAGCAAAGCCAAACAAGTCCGCCTCCTCGGCCGCTCCCTCTTAACTCGTCTCGTAGCCAAGCCCATACGCCCCGAATCAGAGGCCGGCGGCCTCGCAATTCTAGGGGCACGGCACGCCGTGCCCGAATCTGGCGTATCCGTCTCCCTCTCCTATGCCGAATGCCATTGCATAGCCCGCGCCGCCCACAGCAATTTTTATTACACGTTCTATCTGTTGCCAAAGCCAAAGCGCGATGGTCTTGCTGCTCTCTACGCCTTCATGCGCCTGGTCGATGACCTGGCCGACGAAGGCAACGATCTCGCCGCGAAGCAACGCGGCCTCGCGGACTGGCGCGCCGCCCTGGACGATGCCGTAATCGGCGAAGAGCGGCTGGTTGACGGCTCAACCGCGCTCAACTCCGCCACTCCGAACGGCGCGACCGAAGTCTTGCCCGCCTTGGTCGACACCATGCAGCGCTACAAAATGCCCGCTCGCTACCTCCACGATCTGATCAGCGGCGCCGAAATGGACCTAACCCTCCGCACCTACCCGACTTTCGACCGCCTCCGCGAATACTGCTACCGCGTCGCCGGAACCGTCGGCCTAACCTGCACCCACGTCTTCGGCTTCCACGATCCCCGCGCCCTCGATCTCGCTGAAAAACTCGGCCTGGCCTTTCAATTGACCAACATCATCCGCGATGTTCATGAGGATTACGCGCTGGGGCGCGTCTATCTTCCAGAAGAAGACCTCGCGCGTTACGCAGTTTCTCCCCTGGATTTTGGCAAGAGCGAAGCCACTCTCGGTGTCCGCGAACTCCTCCGTTTTGAAGCGGACCGCGCATGGCAATGTTATGAAGAAGGCTCCGCACTTTTCCGCCTAATCGACGTGGAAAGCCGCGGCGCTCTCTGGCTGTTGGTGCACACGTACAGCGCCCTGTTGGCCCGCATCGAGTCCCTCGACTTCGCCGTTTTCGGCGAACGCGTGCGGCTCTCAAAAGCGGAGAAAATTTTGTTCATCGCAAAGGCGCGCTTCGGCCGCCTCTCGGAAGAGAATATCCTTGAAAAGCGTGATCGTGATCGGCGGCGGGCTGGCAGGACTGGCAGCCAGCGTCGCGCTGGCTGAAGCAGGCTGGTGCGTTCGACTCTTTGAGCAGCGCCCGTTTCTAGGCGGCCGCGCGGCTTCCTACGTCTTGCCCGATGGCGAGCACATCGACAATTGCCAGCATGTCACCTTCGGCTGCTGCACCAACCTCGAAGACTTCTATCGCCGCGTCGGTTCGGGCGACAAAATAAAATTCTTCGACCGACTCGTCCTCCTCGATCCGCAGGGACGCCGAGGCGAAATGCATGCCGGGCTGCTCCCCGCGCCGTTCCATATGACCGGCTCATTCCTCACTTTTTCTCCTCTGGCTCTGAAAGACAAACTCGCCATCGCCCGCGCCTTCTATTCCATCTTGCAAAACGGTGGTCATCCGCCAGATGTGGACGAGCCCGGCGGCATCTCCATGCTCGAATGGCTCCGCCGCCACAAACAAACTCCGGCTGCCATCAGCCGATTCTGGCGCGTAGTTCTCGTCAGCGCACTCTCGGAAGAACTCGATCGCATCGACGCCCGCTATGGCATCGACGTTTTCTGGAAAGCCGTTCTTTCCAATAAGACCGGGTACCGCATGGGCGTCCCCGCAGTCGCGTTAGGCGAACTCTACGAAGGCTGCCGTGCTGCCTTCGAACAGAAGGGCGGCGAAGTCGTCTTTCGTTCGCCGCTCCGTGGCCTGCGCGTCGAAAGCGGAAAGCTCGTTGCTGTTCTCTTCGACGATGGCCGCGAAGAGTCCGCCGACGCGTACGTCCTGGCCGTTCCCCACGTCACACTCTCGGAACTTCTTCCCGAAAGCCTCAAACGCTCCGACACCGCGCTTGACAATCTCGACAAAATCATCGACGCATCGATCACTGGCGTGCATCTCTGGTTTGACCGCCAAGTGATGACCGAACCTTTCCTCACCCTCCTTGACACCACCACGCAATGGATTTTCAACAAGACAGCCCTGTACTCCGGCGCCAACGGTGCAGCCCCAGCGGCGGCCAAAAGCCAGTATCTGCAACTGGTCATTAGCGCCTCGCACGATCTCCTCCAAAAGCCGCGCCAGGAAATCATCGATCTTTGCCTTAAAGAGGTCCGTCACGCGCTTCCCGCCGCCCGCGAGGCAAACCTCCTGAAAGCCACCGTTATCAAAGAAGCCGCGGCCACATTTTCCCCGCAACCCGGCGTTGACCGTTGGCGTCCAATGCAGCAGACAAGCATTGGTGGTTTGTTCCTCGCCGGTGACTGGACCGCAACGGGCTGGCCCGCCACCATGGAAGGCGCAGTTCGCAGCGGCTATCTCGCCGCGGAAGCTATCTTGCGATCGGCCGGAACGCCACAGCAGTTTGTTCAGCCCGATTTGAAGCCCGACGGTCTGGCTGGTTTGTGGGCAAAGAGCTGAGCTGGAACCTGTTCCGAGGGGCCGCCCGAAAAGCATTCAGCGCGAAAGTCGCCGCCGCGTTTTAATCGTTATGGGCGAGCTTCTCGAAAGCACCAATCTTGCGCTCCGCGAGGGTAAGCTCCTCAGAATTTTTGTCGAGCGCCAGATATGCATCGGAATGCGTTTGCCGAAACGATTCGTAAGCGCTCTCGGTTTCCCAGAAGTCGCACGTTAGGTAAGTGCGGTCACGAAAGGGATCGCTCAGAAGGAGAGTTCGCTGGTAAGCAGGATCGCGCCGGAATAGCTGGGCCCAGTCTCCAATAGGCCCATATACGCTTTCAAACCGTTTGTCACATCCTGGCTTGACATCGAACTCCCATAGGACTAAAAACATAGATGTCCCATCTCCTGCTTGGACGTAGCCAATCCTGTTCTGATCCTCTGGGTAACGATTGCGCTGTGAGCCGAGTGTAGCAATTCGGTCGGATACATACCACGGTTAGTGCGTACCAGCGCAGTTTAGGCAGTCATAGTCACAGTCCGGTATTGCGTCCGGACGGAGGCGTTTGTGGAGCGAAAGTACGGTCATCGCGGCTACCGCGACACGGAAAAAGGCGAGAAAAAAGAAAAGCACGACCGCAAGCCGCCGCAAGGTGGTCCGCGCGCTGATCAATTCGGCCCGCGCACGCCGCGCATGGTCGGCACCGTCACGCGCGGTCGATGTTCCAACTGTGGAGCTGTCCTTACTTCAGGTTTCGATCCCAACGGCCAATGTCCCAAGTGCCAGTTTGAGCTCCACAGTTGCAAGCAATGCCGCTTCTTCGATTCCGGCGCCCAGTTCGAGTGCACGCAACCCATCCCTGAACGCATCACTCCTAAGGACACCAAGAACGCCTGCAAATTTTACGAATTTCGCATGACCATAGAGAAAGACACCGCGCCAACTTCTTACGCTCAACCTGCGCAGGTAGCCGCCGCCGCTCAAGCTCCGCCCCGCACCAACGACGCCCGCCAGGCCTTCGAAGATCTGTTCAAGAAATAGTTTGCGATTTCATTCGGAAACCATCTGATCCGCATGGATTTTCAGTCCCGCGAATCATAGGCCCGCTCCGGCCTCACTTGGCGCTCCCGGAACAATACGTTTTGGCGATATGACCGACGCAAACTTCGCGTTGGCCTTCTCCTCCCGCCACTCTCACACTACGCCCGCGCGGAGTTCTCTATTGACCTCCGCGGGCCTTTCCAAGCACGCGTCAAACGGACCGGACAAAAAACTTAGGAGGATCAAAAATGAAGAAGCGCATTCTGCTATTTGTACCCGCACTTCTCCTAGCGGCGATACCCCTTGTCGCTCAGGACGACAGTCATTCCAAGAAGGCCCTCAACTGCACTGGAACTTATCAGCCATGACGGCCAGACGTTCGCCCGCACCTGGAAAGTTTCCAACCCCGGAGCTCTGCGTGATATGGAAGGCCAGCATGCCAAGCTTCCCTACCGTCTCTCTTCCGCCGCCGGCGAAATCTTCGTGACTTCCGCTGCGGCCGTCCAGGATCAAACAGTCGCCCATAACTCGGGCGATTCCCCTGTTCCCTAAATAACTCGTTCCAAATCGCAGCTCGCGGATTGCCAACCCGTTACTTCTCTGCCCGATAGTCTGGCCGTTCCGGCTAGCTGAACTCTGCGCGAAGGCGCGCAACCAAGCTCACGATTTTTCCAGTCTCCACGAAACGATTTTCCTCTTGGTTCATGCACCCTCCTGACTATACTTTCGTTCATCCGCACCCCGGCAATCTTTGGGAGGATATTCTTCATGGCCAACGATTCGCATCCGACCCGAAGCGAAGTTCTCAACATGCACATGAGCGAATTCTGGTCTGGCGACGTGGGCCTTACTCTCGTAACCATCTCTCTTGTGGTTCTCATCTTGGTAATCACGCCGCTTCGCGAAGCTGGTCTGCCCGGGCGCTTCTTCTTTGATATCATTATGGTTACGCTGATGATTTCCGGCGCCCTGGCCGTAAACGAGAGCCACATCGCCACGGCTGCTGTTGCTCTATGTCCGCATCGTCTTGCTCGTCATGTTTCGCAAGGGCCACGTTACTTGGAGCCGCATTCAGGGCGGGGTTTGCGCCTACCTGCTTCTCGGCATGGCCTGGGCGTCTGCGTACCAGTTTGTTGAGCAGCGTTACCCCCGCTCTATCCAGTTCGTCACCGCACCGTTGGATATCGATCAACTCACGTCGAAGCTGACCTACTTTAGTTTTGGCGTGCTTACCAGCTTGGGCAGCGACATCGCCCCGGTGCATCCTTTCGCACGCTCGCTTGCCCTCGGTGAGGCAGTCGTTGGCCAACTGTGCCCCACACTCCTAATGGGTGCCCTCGTGGCCATGGCCATGCAGTCGCGATCCAAATCCTGACCGTGTCCGCACATTGGAAAAATCGTCACGTGGAATGGGCCTGGAAGTAGTGGCGCAAAATCAGTTCCTGCCTTTCCGAACCTGACGCGCCACGAGCGGCTCGGTAATGTGTGTCAGTTTCCGATTGTCCGACCTATACATTCAAACTTATCAGATTTGAGAGGCCATATAAGGCCATATCACTCCTCACTGAGTTACGGATTCCATCACCGCCGTAACCTCAACCACTAATTCTTCGTCATAACATAAGAGGTAAGCGAATATGCGCGTGCGCGTTTCTACGGCTCGCGCAACTGTCATGGCGCTTACGGTTAGTTCCACCAACATTGGATTGAGGGAATCCGACGGAGTGGAGGAATCCCAGTGACTGTTCCGCTCAGTCGGCCTTCGCGCATCCTACCAAGGACCGTTTGGTTAGCTTTTCTCGGTGGCATTCTTCTTTTCGCCGCTTTGCCAGCCGCTCGCGCTCAGGCTCCGTCCGCGACTCCACAAACTCCTCCAACGCCACAAGCAGACACATCCCAAAACGCACCCAAACCAGGCGCGAAGGCTTCTGACGACGAAATCGTTTCGCACGACTCTCCTGCGACGTTCAAGGTGCACGTCAACTTGGTCCTGGTGCGCGTCGTCGTGCGCGACAGCAACGGCAAAGTGGTCACGAATTTGAAGAAAGAAGACTTTCAGCTCGCGGACGAGCGCAAACCGCAGATCATTTCGAGTTTTTCCGTGGAGACTCCTGCTTCCCACGCGCCTACCGTCGATTCTCGGGAGGTAACTTCGGAAGGAACGCCGGTGAAAGCAGCAGATTTGCCGCAAAGGTTCGTCACGTTATTCTTCGACGATCTGCATCTCTCGCTTCAAGACGCCATGTTTTCACGTCAGGCCACCGCGAAGCTCTTCGCGGCCATGGTGCCTCGCGACCGCTTCTCCATTTTTACCACTTCCGGTGAAGTGGAACAGGATTTTACGGGGGACCGGGGGAAACTTGAGGAGGCGGTCCAGCGAATCTTGCCGCATTCACTTGCGCAAGGCTCTGCGGGTTGTCCGCCAATGACCTTGGACGAAGCATTTATGATCGCAGCCGCAATCGACCCCTCCGCGATGCAGGCGGCGATCCAGGACTACATGAATTGCAGCGGGGTTTCGCCCAAAGATCCAGGCGCGGCCCAGACGGCCGCGAATATAGTGTCGGCCTCGGCCGGGAGAGTATTGAATATCGCGGAAGCGGAGGAACAGCGTACGTATCAAGCTCTGGAGGCTTTAATTCGAAGGATGAGCGTGCTGCCCGGACAGCGCGTCATCGTGATGATGTCGCCAGGGTTTTTCGTGCTTCCATCAATGCATCTGCCGGAAGGGGAGGTCATCGACCGGGCCACGAAAGAAAATGTTGTGATCAATACGATTGATGCGCGGGGCCTGTGGGTTTCCTCCGTCTATGACGCATCCAACTTAGCCACGACCTCCTCTGTTAGT